>CANRCE010000032.1 GCA_947629035.1 uncultured Bacilli bacterium
CGACCTTAGGCACCATTTTTTTGGAGGAATACCCAAGTCCGGTTGAAGGGATCGGTCTTGAAAACCGAGAGGTCGTGAAAGCGGCGCAGGGGTTCGAATCCCTTTTCCTCCGCCATCTATTTATCGCGGGATGGAGCAGTTCGGTAGCTCGCTGGGCTCATAACCCAGAGGTCGATGGTTCAAATCCGTCTCCCGCAACCAATGGTTCCGTGGTGTAGTGGTTATCACGTCTGCCTGTCACGCAGAAGATCGCGGGTTCAACTCCCGTCGGAACCGCCATTTTGTTTTGGCTTCATAGCTCAGTCGGTAGAGCAGAGGACTGAAAATCCTCGTGTCAGTGGTTCAATTCCACTTGAAGCCACCACTTTAATATTTTGTTCTAATCATTGAACTTAATTAAATACGTCGGTCTTGATTTGACTGGCTTTTTTAATAGTACTATTTGATATACTATATGATAATAGTAGCATTTATTAAATTTTCTACTATAATATAAATGGGCTAATGAATAAGTATTCTTTTGTGAATATATAAAAAGTAGAGTCCTATAGTAAAAAAATAAATTGAAATTATTATAGAAAGGAAGGATAAAAATATGATAAAATTGATTAAAAATTTAGAGAAAAAAGATTGGCTTTTTGCTATTATTAGTTTTGCTTTAATTGCTTCACAAGTATGGCTTGAACTAAAAATGCCTGATTATATGTCAGAAATTACTAAATTGGTCCAAACTGAAGGTAGTAAGATGAGTGATATCCTTTTAAACGGTGGATATATGTTACTTTGTGCTTTGGGATCACTTGCCTGTGCTATTATAACTGGATATTTAATTGCTAATATATCAGCAAGATTTTCAAGAAATGTTAGAAAAAAAGTATTTAATAAGGTAATGAATTTATCTGATGCTGAAATTAAAGATTTTTCTACAAGTAGTTTGATTACAAGAACAACAAATGATATAACACAAATTCAAATGTTTATTGCAATGGGACTTCAGATGTTGATTAAATCTCCTCTTACAGCAATTTGGGCTATTACTAAGATATTAAATAAAAGTTGGCAGTGGAGTGCTTTAACGGCTCTTGCTGTGGTTATTTTGCTTGGATCAATTGCTACAATACTTATTATTGTTTTACCAAGATTTAAAATTGTTCAAAAATTAATTGATAGAGTTAATTTAGTTACAAGAGAAAATCTTACTGGTATTAGGGTTATACGGGCTTTTAATGCTGAAAAATATCAAGAAGATAAATTTGAGGATGTTAATAATAAACTTACCTTAACGCTTACTTTTAATCAAAAGGCATTTGCTGTTATGCAGCCTATTATGTATTTGGTAATGTATTTTTTAACGTTATCTATTTATGTTATAGGAATATATTTAATAAAAAACAGCCTGATGGCTGATAAAATCTCTGTTTTTGGTGATATGGTAGTATTTTCTTCTTATTCTATGCAAGTTATAATGTCATTTTTGATGTTAGCAATGATATTTATGATACTTCCTAGAGCTAATGTCTCTGCTAATCGTATAAATGAGGTTATGAATAAAGAAATAACAGTTAAAAATGGTAGAGTAAAAGATGATAATGGTGAAGAGGGAACAATAGAATTTAAAAATGTTTTCTTCAAATATCCTGATGCTGAAGAATATATTTTACAAGATATATCTTTTAAAGTAAATAAGGGAGAAACTGTTGCTTTTATTGGATCAACGGGAAGTGGTAAGTCTACTTTAATTAATTTAATCCCTAGATTTTATGATGTATCGAATGGAGAAATATTAGTAGATGGAATAAACGTTAAAGATTATGATTTAGAATATCTTTATAATAAAATTGGTTATGTACCTCAAAAGGCGATAATGTTTAATGATACTATTTTAGGAAATATTACTTATGGTGATAATGGTAAAGAAAAATCAAAAGAATTAGTTTATAAAGCTATTGAAGTAGCTCAAGCTAAAGAATTTGTTGATAAAATGGATAAAAAAGAAAATTCTAAAATAGCTCAAGCAGGTACTAATATTTCAGGTGGTCAAAAGCAGAGATTATCTATTGCAAGAGCTATTGCAAGAGAACCTGAAATTTATATATTTGATGATTCTTTTTCAGCATTAGATTATAAAACTGATGTAACATTAAGACATGAATTAAAGAAATACACCAAAGATGCAACTACTTTGATTGTTGCTCAAAGGATTGGTACAATTATGAATGCTGATAAAATAATTGTTTTAGATAAAGGAAAATGTGTAGGAATGGGTACACATAAACAACTTTTGAAAACATGTTCAGTATATAAACAAATTGCTTTATCACAATTATCAAAGGAGGAATTGGAAAATGCCTAGAAAACCTATTAAAAATGAAAAAGCTAAAGATTTCAGGGGGACTATTTTAAGACTTTTTAAGGAATTAAAGTCGTTTAGAGTTTTAATTTTTATTGGCTTATTACTTGCAGGTTTAGGTTCAATTCTTTCTATTATGGCTCCTAATAAGTTATCAGATTTGATAGATAAGATATCAGAGGGATTAGTTGTCAATACAAAAAACTTGGAAATTATTACTGAAAATGCTAAGTCTAGTTTTAATGAAGATAAAATAAAAAATATTATACCAAATATACTTAGCATCAATATTAGTGAAGATAATATTACAAGTATAATGTCTTCAAATTCTATAACAGTTGAAGATAAGCAAAAATTTCAAGATTTTTTGTCTTCAAATAATAATGAAAATGATATGCTAAATAGATTAAATAATCTACCAACAAGTATTTTGAATATAATATTAAACGAATCTAAATATAACGATGTAACAATAACTGTTGATGATAAGATACAGTTACTTAATATTATATCTCAAATGAATGGTGTAAAAAATTTAAATATTCCTGATTCAATAGCTAGCATTATATTTAGTGAAATAAAAATTGATGATATAACAATTACTCCAGTAGAATTAGGAAAATTTATTAGTATAATGAGTAGTATAGATGAAAATGCTAGTTCAACTTTAATTTATTCTAAAATAGATGAAATGCCTGAGTCAATTCGAAAAGCAGTAGAACCTGTATTTGATGTTAATGGAATAAAAAGTATAGTAATCTTCTTAATTACTTTATATATTTTATCAGCAATATTTAGTTATATTGAATCTATTTCAATGACAGTGGTATCTAATAATTTTGCTAAAATATTGCGAAGTAGAATTTCAAATAAGATAAATAAATTACCACTCAAATATTTTGATAAAAATCAAACAGGAGATATTTTATCGAGAGTTACAAATGATGTTGATACTGTTGCTCAAAGTATGAATCAATCTTTTGCTACTTTGGTTAGTGCGATAACCTTGTTTATAGGAACAGTTATTATGATGTTTGTAACAAACTATATTATGGCAATTACAGCAATTTTATCAAGTTTAATTGGTTTTATATTTATGTTTAAAGTGCTTAGTAAATCACAAAAATACTTTGTTCAAAGACAAAAGTATTTGGGACAGATAAATGCTCATATTGAAGAGATTTATTCAGGATTAAATGTTGTAAAAGTTTATAATGGAAAAAAACAAGCAAATGAAAAATTCGATGTTTTAAATGAAAAGGTATATAATGCTAATAGAAAAAGTCAATTTTTATCAGGATTAATGATGCCAATGATGAATTTTATAGGAAATTTTGGTTATGTAGCAGTTTGTATAGTGGGAGCATTACTTACAATGAATGGACATATTACGTTTGGTGTCATAGTTGCTTTTATGACTTATGTTAGATTATTTACTTCACCTTTATCACAAATTGGTCAAGCGATGACGTCTCTTCAGACTACAGCTGCTGCAAGTGAAAGGGTATTTGAATTTTTAGATGAAGCTGAAATGTCTAAACAAGATAAAATTATAAAAAAATTAGATAAGAGTAAGGCTAAAGGTAATATTGAATTTCAAAATGTTGAATTTACTTACGATGGTAATAATCTACCTACGATTAAAAACTTTAGTGCTAAGGTTAAGGCAGGAAAGAAAATTGCAATAGTTGGTCCAACTGGGGCAGGTAAAACTACTATGGTAAATCTTTTGATGAAATTTTATGAAATTAATAAGGGTGATATAAAGATAGATGGTATATCTATTAATGAGCTTTCAAGAGAAAATATTCATGAATTGTTTACAATGGTACTTCAAGATACATGGCTTTTTGATGGGACAGTAAAAGAAAATATTGTTTATAATAGAGAAAATATTCCTTTAGAAAAGGTAGAGGAAGTTTGTGAAATAGTGGGTTTAGATCATTTTATAAAAACATTACCACATGGTTATAATTCTAAAATATCAGAAAGTGATAGTATATCATCTGGGCAAAGGCAACTTTTAACTATTGCTCGTGGTATGATTGAAGACTCTCCATTTTTAATATTGGATGAGGCAACTAGTAATGTAGATACTAGAACAGAGGAACTTGTTCAAAAGGCTATGGATAAACTAACGGAAGGAAGAACTTCGTTTATTATAGCTCATAGATTATCAACGATTAAAAATGCTGATTTAATTTTAGTAATGAAAGATGGAAATATTATAGAACAAGGAACTCATAATGAGTTAATGAAAAAGAATGGTTTTTATGCTGATTTATATAATTCCCAATTTGAATTATAGATAATATTAAATGGTTGAAAGTGAGGAGAAAAATCTTCACTTTTAATTTTAAAATATTATAGTTGAAACCTTAAAATAAATGTATTTATTGATTAGAAAAGTTGGTAAGCATATTTTGACAAATATAGTATTTTATGTTAAAATAAGAAAGACTTGATTGAAGAAAAGAGAGCTTCTTATCATTGACAAATAGTAATTTTTTTGAGATAATTTTATTATAGAGGTGGTTTAGATGAAAGATGGAATTGTCTTAAGTATTCAAGATATTTTAGAAAAAGAATTTAAGATTGATACAAGAGGTTATAGATTACAAGAAGTTGATAAATTTTTAGATATTATTATTAAAGATTACAATGAATATAATAATATTATCAAGTCATTAGAGAAAGAAAAGAAAGCTTTACTTGAAGAAAATCATGAATTAAAGCAAGAAGTTAGAGATTTAAAATCTAGTATTGAAGCTGTTAAACATGGTGAAAAAGAAATTACTAATGTTGATCTACTTAGGAGAATATCTCAATTAGAAAAAATAATTTTAGGAAAAGAACAATAATTTCTGGGTAAATGCTGCATTATTAATGTAGAGGAAAGTCCATGCTCGCACTATCCTGTGATGGTAGTAAAAATTGTGCTTAGGGAAAAAATAACCTAAGGCAAGCTTTAGCTTGACGGCTCTTTTTTAATCTACGGAATATCTATGATTAAAAAGGTATAAAAGTGCCACAGAAACGGGCTTATTTAGAAATAAATAAGATGAAACGAGGTAAACCCCACAAGCGAGAAACTCAAATTATGGTAGAGGAGCTATCTATAGAGAATTAGAATCGATTAGATGGATGACTTTTGGTCATAGATAAATATTTACCACCTTTTTAAGGTACAGAACATGGCTTATAAGAAATTAATGTTTTAAAGGAGAAAATATGAAAGAAATAGGCTTAAAGCTAAAAGAAAAAAGAGAAGAAACTGGGGTCTCGATTAATGAAGTTGCAGAAGACTTAAAATTAAGACCATCGCAGATAGTTAGCATTGAAGAGGGTAAAATAGAGGATTTTAAAGATGTATTTTACTTGAAGTATTTTATTCGTGATTATGCTAAATATTTGGGTTTAGATTCTGAAAAATTAGTAGATGAGTTTAATGAATTTTTATTTGACTTTACTTCTAAAATACCACTTGCTGATATAGAAAAGGCTAAGAAAGAAAAGAAGGGGAAGAAAAAAGAAGTAACTTCACCGTATACTTTAGAAAATAAAAATAAATTAAATATTCCATCATATGTTATATATATATTAATTGGATTATTGGTTATTTTTATTGGATACATATTGATAAGTAATCATCATGGTAGTGATTTTAAAGATAGTAATATTACGTATGCAATTAGGAGGTAGTAGATGAATTTAGCTAATAAAATAACAATGTCAAGAATTGTTATGTCTATTATTATAATTATATTGTTATTGTTTCCATTTTATGAAATTGGTGTAGATGTACCAACATATGTTATAAATGGTAATATTGTTATAGATTTACGTTATATTATAGCAGGTATAATTTTTATAATTGCATCACTTACTGATTTTTTGGATGGTTATGTTGCAAGAAAATATAATATGGTTACTGATTTTGGAAAAATGATTGATGCGATATCAGATAAATTACTTACTAATTCTTTAATTATTATTTTAGCTTGTAATGGAATGGTTAGTCCGGTTATTGCTGTTGTAATCGTTATGCGTGATATAATTGTGGATTCAATTAAGATGATAATTGGAAATAAGGGAAAAGCTGTAGCTGCAATATTTATAGCTAAAGTGAAGACGGCTTTTTTGATGATAGGTTTAGCATTGACATTATTTTATAATTTACCATTTGAATTTATGAATTTGAGAGTATCTAGTTATTTACTAATTATTGCCTCAGTATTATCGGTTATTTCTGGTATTAAATATTATATAATGGCAAAACCTTATTTAATGGAAAAATAAAAAAATGCAAACAATTGTTCAAAAACTATTGACAAGCATTTTTTTTTATTATACAATGTTATTGTACTGTGATGATAACGTAAGAAGGAGAGGAAAATAATGGCAAAGACAGTTGAAAAAGATAGTGCCTTAGCCCAGGTATTAGCTGATATTGAAAAACAATTTGGTAAAGGTGCAATAATGAAATTAGGAGATCAGGAACATAAAGAAGTTGATGTTTGTCCTAGTGGTTCAATCTCATTAGATATAGCATTAGGTGTTGGAGGATATCCAAAGGGTAGAATTATTGAAATTTATGGACCTGAATCTTCAGGAAAAACAACATTTGCCTTACATGCAATAGCTGAGGTTCAAAAAGAAGGGGGAAGGGCTGCTTTTATAGATGCTGAGCATTCGTTAGATCCTGTTTATGCCTCTAATTTGGGAGTTGATATTAATGAGCTTTTGTTATCTCAACCTGATACGGGAGAGCAAGCTTTAGAAATTTGTGATGCTTTAGTTAAAAGTGAAGCTGTGAGTATCATTGTAATTGATTCCGTTGCAGCATTAGTTCCACAAGCTGAAATTGATGGCGAAATGGGAGATACTCAAGTTGGACTTCAGGCTAGACTTATGAGTAAAGCATTAAGGAAATTATCTGGTTCTATTAGCAAGACTAATACAATTGTAATATTTATTAATCAACTACGAGAAAAAGTTGGTGTAATGTTTGGAAATCCTGAAACTACTCCAGGTGGAAAGGCATTAAAATATTATTCTTCTGTAAGACTTGATATAAGAAGAGGAGAACAAATAAAGCAAGGTTCTGATATTATTGGAAATAAAACAAATATAAAGGTTGTAAAAAATAAAGTCTCTCCACCATTTAAAACAGCAACTGTTGATATTATGTATGGTGAAGGTGTGTCACATGAGGGAGAACTTATTGATTTAGCAAGTGAAATTAATGTACTAGAGAAAAGTGGTGCATGGTATTCATATAAAGGGGAAAAAATAGGTCAGGGAAAAGAAAATACTAAAGCATATTTAAAAGATAATAAAGAAATACTTGATAGTATTGAAGAGAAAGTAAGAGAACATTATGGTATAAGTCGTAAAGAGAAAAAAAAGAGTGAAGATGATAAGAAAAAATCGGATAAAAAGGATTAATAAATAAGATTATTTATGAAAAATGAATAGTCTTTTTTCATATAAAAATGACTTTAAAAATTACTTGACTTTAATTAAAATCCAAGATACAATAATATTGTATAGTTTAAATTAAAAATTTTTTCTATAATAGATGTATGAATGGAGGTGTCTTTAAATGGACAGTACGATTTTCTCCATTTTGACGTTTGTTCTTGGATTAATCTTAGGATTTGTTATATTATTTTTAATAAATTATTTAAAACGAAAAAATGATGCAAAAAAGGCTGATAATATAATAGACATTGCAAAAAAAGAAGCAGAAAAATTAAAAAGAGAATCTTTATTTGAAACGAAAGAGGAAATACATAAATTAAAATTAGATGCTGATAAAGAAATTAAAGAAAAAAAGAATGAAGTAAAAGAGCAAGAAGAAAGACTTTTACAAAGAGAAAATAATATTGATAGAAGAGATGTAGCATTACAAAATAGAGAGAACTCACTTGAAGAAAGAGAAAATAATTTATTGGATAAACAGCAAAAGATTCAAGAAGAAAAAGAAGAAATGGAAGAAATAAAAAAGCAACAATTAGAGCAACTTGAAAAAATTGGTAAGTATACTAAAGAACAAGCACGTGATGCAATTATGAAAAATGTGGAAGCTAATATGAATAAAGAAGTAGCTAGTTACATTAAAGAAAGAGAGACTGAGGCTAAGTTAGAAGCTAATGATAAAGCGAAAGACTTACTTGTTAGTGCTATGCAAAGATATTCAGCTGATATAACTAATGAACAAACGGTATCAGTTATTACTCTTCCAAATGATGAGATGAAAGGGCGTATTATTGGTCGAGAAGGTAGAAATATAAGAACAATTGAGTCAGTAACGGGTGTTGATTTGATTATTGATGATACTCCTGAAGCTATTGTTATATCAAGTTTTGATCCATTAAGAAGAGAAATAGCAAGACTTACTTTGGAAAATTTAATTAAGGATGGTAGAATTCATCCGGCTAGGATTGAAGAATTATACGATAAAATGTGTAATGAAATGAATCAAACTATTAAGGATTATGGTAAAGATGCTATTTATCAACTTGGATTGTCTAGAATGGATCCAGAATTAATTGAAATTATAGGTAAACTTCATTTTAGAACTAGTTATGGTCAGAATGCTTTAAAACATTCATTGGAGGTAGCTTATATTTCTGGCTTGTTAGCTGGTGAATTGGGTGAAAATATTACTTTAGCTAAAAGAGCAGGATTACTTCATGATATTGGTAAGGCTATAGATTTTGAAATGGAAGGTAGTCATGTTAAGATTGGCGTTGATTTAGCTAAAAAATATGGTGAAGATAGTGTAGTAATTAATGCAATTGCTTCACATCATGGCGATGAAGAACCTACGAGTATTATTTCTTCAATTGTTGGTATTGCAGATGCTATTTCAGCTTCTAGACCAGGGGCTAGAAATAATTCTTCAGAAAATTATTTTGAAAGATTAGAACAATTAGAAGCTATTGGTAATCAAGTAAAAGGTGTTGAAAAAGCTTATGCTGTTCAAGCTGGAAGAGAACTTAGAGTTATGGTAAAACCTGAAGAAGTAGATGATTTAACTTCTTATCAAATAGCTAGAGATATTAAAGATAAAATTGAAAATGAAATGCAATATCCTGGAACTATAAAAGTAACTGTTATTAGGGAGACAAGAGCTACAGAGGAAGCAAAATAAAAAGGAGTATTTATATGAAAAATTTAAAATTTATAATAATTAGTATAGTCATTGTTATTGCGATTGTAATTGGTGTTATAATTATTAAACCTAATAATATAGATGTGGAAAGTGAAAAAGAAAATTTAAAAAGTTATCTTGATGATATTAGTTATGCACTTGGTATTACGGGGTTAGCAGATCATTATGATGGAAATTTCTTTTATCAGACTGATTTGTTCAAAGATTATTCTTTAAGGCAATTATTTACAATGGAATATATTTTACATGATACTAATAATTATGACAAATTTATTGTTTTGAATACTACAAGTTTAGAAAAAGATGATAATTTATCTCCAGTTGAAAATGAGACACTTGCTTATCTAGATTATGAAACGTTTAATGAAATTTATAAGAAATTATTTGGTGAAGATTACGATGTAGGAAAAAGAGAAATATCTTATGCTAGAGTGGCTACTTATGATATTGGCGGTAAATATGTATATTATCGTAATACTAGAACTGATGGTATGTATGTTGAAAATTATGAAATAAAAGATATAAAATTTGATAAAAAGGAAAGTTTATATACTGCAACATTGGATGTAAATTATAGTGATGATGTACAAAAGATATTAGGAAATACGAAACAACAAGCAAAAATACAATATCATAAGGTATCAGATAATATTGTTTTAGATTCTTATATGTTAATGAAAAAATAATTAGAATAAAAAGAAAAGTAGTAAACATAATAAAATTCTTATTTGAGTAGTTTTAAATGACTACTTTTTTCTTTTATATATAAAAAAATATTGCTAATAAGCCTTTAATTGTGTTATAATTAATCTAGAGTAAGGAGGTTTTAGATGGGACTATTTGATAAGATTAAAAATGTTTTTTCAAAAGAGCAACAAAAAAGTGTTGAAGTATACGATAAAGGGTTAGAAAAAATAAGGAAAGAATTTATTTCTGAACTTAGTAATTTGTCTCGTAAATATAAAAATATAAATGATGATTATTTCGAAGAATTAGAAAATATTTTGATAATGGCTGATATTGGTGTTAATACTGTTATGAATTTCGTGGATAAGTTAAAAACTAGAGTTAAACAAGAAAAAATAGAAGACGTCAATATGTTAAAAGAAATAATTGTTGATGAATTATTTGTTATGTATGTTGATAATGGTATTATAAATAGTAAAATATCATATAGTCCACTTGGACCTACGGTTATTTTATTTGTTGGAGTAAATGGAGTAGGGAAAACAACTACTATTGCTAAACTGGCTTTAAAGTTAAAAAATGAAGGCAAAAAGGTTATTTTGATTGCTGGTGATACATTTAGGGCAGGAGCTATTGAACAGATTAATGAGTGGGGAGAAAGATTAAATATTGATGTTATATCTTCTTCTAATAAAGATCCATCAAGTGTTGTTTATGATGGTATTGATACAGCAATAAAGGGTGAATATGATGTTATTTTAATTGATACAGCAGGTCGGCTTCAGAATAAAGTTAATTTAATGCAAGAGTTACAAAAGATAAACAAAGTAATAAAAAAATTAATACCAGATGCTCCACATGAAACATTACTTGTAATAGATGCTACAACAGGGCAAAATGGTATTTCACAAGCTAAATCATTTCAAGAAATAACTGATATAACGGGTATTGTATTAACGAAATTAGATGGAACTGCTAAAGGGGGAATTGTACTTGCCATTAAGGATGAAGTAAATATTCCTGTGAAGTTTGTTGGATTAGGAGAAAAGGAAACAGATTTACAACCGTTTGATATTGAAAAATATATATATGGATTATTCAAAGATATATAAAAAGAAAGGATGATAAAAATGGAAGAAAAAAAGGAAGTTAGTGTTACTAAAAAAGAGGTGAAAAAAACACCTACTAAAAAAAATACAAAAAAAGAAAATAAAGGTGTGAAATCTTCTAGTGAAAAAAAGTTACATACGGAAAAACAAAGTGTTGAAAAAGTAGAAGTTAAAAGTTCAATTTTAGATGAACAAACAAAGCCAATGACAGTAGAAAGTAAAAAACAAACAAAATCCCAAATTCATGCTAATAAATTACATAAATTTGAAAAGATGTTATGTATAATTGTCGCTATTATATTTGTAGTATTAATATTTATGTCTATAAAAAATGCGAATTTTATTCCTGCGACAATAATAGCTTTAGCATTAGAACTATTTTGTATTTGTTATTATTATATTGAAGATGTCAATAAGAAAGCGTTAGTTTATTCTTTCTTTGGAATTGGTGTTGTTTTAGTCATTTTTGAAGTAATTTATCTTATTATAAAGACAAGATAATGAGTGATCGTGATTATTTAATCATTTTATATGATTTTTATGGTGAACTTTTGACTTTGAAGCAACAGCAATATTTTGAAGATTATTATTTTAACAATTTTACATTGTCAGAAATTAGTCAAAATTTAAATATAAGTCGTAATGCTGTTCATAAGAGTTTAAAAGGTATTTGTGAGAAGCTTATAAAATATGAAGAGATTTTGAAATTATATACTAAAAGTATGGAATTAAAAAAAATAGCACAGTTGGTTCAAGATACTAGCATAAGAAAAAAGTTAGAGGACTTTTATTAGAGGATGTGTAAACCATGGAAGATTCAATTTTAAAAAGATATGCTGATGATTTAACAGCAGTAGAGTATATTACTAATCCAGCGATAGCGCGTGAGAAAGAAATAAAAAATCTTATTTTAGTTTTACTTACCCCAGAAAAGTCTGCTGTTTTAGTTGGTAAACCTGGTATTGGAAAAACAGCAATTGTGGAGGGACTGGCTTATAAAATACAAAGAAACGATGTTCCTATTGCTTTACAAAGATTTAAAATTCTTCGAATTAATACAACTTCTTTATTGGGTGAAAATGATGAAGAAAATCGTGTTTTGAAGTTAGTTGAAGAATTAAAAAATCAAGATAAGATAATTTTATTTATTGATGAGATTCATACATTAATTGGTAATGGATCATTAGATTTAGCTAATATGTTTAAAGAGGGATTGAGTAGAGGATCAATTAAAATGATTGGTGCTACGACTACGGATGAATATGAAAGATATATTTTAAGAGATAAAGCGTTTATGCGAAGATTTGATAAAGTTGATGTTTTAGAACCAACACCAGAGATGTGTGTTCAAATTTTAATGCAAACTTTACCTAAAATTGAAAAACAAACTGGAGCAATTTTACCATATACTGATTTTGTTAAAGAAAATATAATGAAGTTTATTGTCAATATGACATCAGAATATAAAAGAATATATGAAATTTCTTCTAGATATCCTGATATTGCTTTAGTTGTTTTAAGACAAGCTTTTTCTAATGCAATATATGAAAATAAAAATCAAGTTGGTTTTAAAAATATTTATGATGCGATTAGATTTAGTAAGGCTGTTTATCCTGATGTTATTAAAAAGGAATTAGAAGTTTTTAAGGAAACGTTTAAAGAAGAATTAGCTCAAGAAAATGTTATTGTGGATAGTGTCAATTATTTACATGATTAATGAATTTAATATTATAATGAAGATGAATTGAGTTGAAATAAATAATTTTGATTCAATTCATTTTTTATATGTTATTATTTTGAAAAGAATTATGATAATAAATTTACTTTTTGGAAATATCTTAAATAGAATTTCATATGTAATATTATGGTAAAAAATATATATTATTTTTATGGCAATCGCTTAAAAAAAATAAAAAAATCGTGATATAATTAAATCAAGATAAAAAGAGAGTTGATTTAATTATG
>CANRCE010000033.1 GCA_947629035.1 uncultured Bacilli bacterium
GGGCCTGAATGGACTTGAACCATCGACCTCACGCTTATCAGGCGTGCGCTCTAACCACCTGAGCTACAAGCCCATTTTGTATATTTCTTGCGTTTTGCTATATCATTATAACATATAAACTTTTTCTTGACAAGATTTTTTTTTATTTTTTTGTTGTTTTTTTATTAGTATATGCGTTTCATTTGATTTTTTTATGAAAAATATAATTTAGGTGTTTCCTTTTTAATAATTTTATGTTATACTAATTTAGTAATTAATTTCATGGGCTGTTAGCTCAGTTGGTAGAGCAACTGACTCTTAATCAGTGGGTCTAGGGTTCGAATCCCTAACAGCCCACCAGAATGAATTATTAATCGAACTTTTCAATTTATTTGATTAGTTCGATTTTTATATTTAAAATTATATTGATTATCATTAAATTATAAAATAGTTTACCTAAAGATTATATTTAATATTTTTTAAAAGGCTATTTCAACAGAAATATTTTCATCATTTAAAACAATATATAAAAAGATAATTCCTCCAAGTAAAGTTAATAATGCTGCAAGAAAAGCTAAGTAATGATACTTTATATCGTTATCATTTTCTAATTTTGCTTCTTGATAAGAATCATAACTGCTTTTAGTAAAATATATATAAATAAGTACTAAAACAGAAAAAATTATGATATTAAATAAGCGATATTTATTCTTACTAATTTCATTTTTAGTTATTAAATAATCTCGTTCAACAACATTAGAATAAAGGGATAAAATTATAATTGCTATATAAATTATCCATATAAAATCTTCTTTTTTTAACTCTTCTAATCTATTTGCTAATTTAACATCCATATTAAAATATATGAAAAAAAGATATCTTTTATTTCTTGAGATATCTTATTTATACAAAGTATCTGTAGCAAGTGCATTTAGCTGTAAATCTGAAATAATTCCTTGTTTATAAGCATAATAGGCAGCTGCTCCAATCATTGCTGCATTATCAGTACAATAATTTATACGGGGAATAGATAGTTTTATGTTTTTAGATATACATAATTTAGTAAGTTCTTCTCTTAATCCTTTATTAGCTGCAACACCACCTGCAACAATTAAATTTTTAACTTTATATTCTTCGATTGCTCTCATCGTTTTTTTAGTTAAGACACTAACTACTCTATTTTGAAATGAACAGCACATGTCTTCGATGCGAATTTTATTATTTCTACTTTGTTCATTATGAACTAAATTTAAAGTTGCTGATTTTAGACCACTAAAACTAAAATTATAACTTTTATCATCAAGAGGATATGGTAAATTATAAGTATCATTACCTACTTTAGCATATTTATCCACAACTGGTCCTCCAGGATAAGGTAAACCTAATATTTTGGCTACTTTATCGTAAGCTTCCCCAACAGCATCATCTAATGTAGATCCTATTTTTTTAAATGAATAATCTTTTTCCATATAGATTAAATCGGTATGTCCACCACTTACTACTAGAGCAATAAGGGGAAATTCTAGTCTTTCTTCTAGATTATTAGCATATATGTGACCTGCGATATGATGAACAGGAATTAATGGTTTATCTAAAATCATAGCTAAAGTTTTGGCAGTTTCTAAACCAATCAATAAGCTTCCAATTAACCCAGGTCCATAGGTTACTCCTATTATATCAATTTCTTCTAATTTCATTTTGGATTTCTGTAACAATTCTTCTAGAACTATTGTTATGTTTTCAATATGACTACGACTTGCTATTTCTGGGACTACTCCCCCAAACTTTTTATGGATATCAATTTGAGTAAGTACGACTGTAGCAATTTCAATACAACCATTTTTGATGATACTCATACTTGTTTCATCACAACTTGTTTCAATTGCTAAACAATATATATCTTTCATATTACATCACCTGTTTTTCCATAAGTATCGCATCTTCATCACCATAATAGAATTTTCTTAAAGCTACTTCTCTAAATCCAAATTTTTTATATAGATTTCTTGCTATTTCATTACTTATTCTAACTTCTAAAGTAATATTTATAACTTTTTCTTCGATAGCAATGCTTAGTAAATATCCCATAAGTTTAGTGCCTATTTTTTCACCACGATACTCTTCTTTTACTTGAATATTTTCAATTTCCATTTTATCATACATAATTAAAAATTTTAAAAAACCCTTTACTACATTATCTTCGATAAATTCTATTTTTCTAGCAAAAGGGTTAGCATCAACGATATCAACTTCTTTTATCATTTCTTATCCTCTAGTGCTTGTGGTAATTTTAAATAATTGGGAACAAGACTATGAGGATTACAGCTATTATGATTTTTGTAATAATTTATGATTGCTATAATATCATAGTTTTCATTATTTTCTTTTATTATTAGGGGATTATATTCTTCTATAAGTTTATTTATTTCATTTTCATTTTTAAAAGATTCTTTAATAATTTCATTATAATTACTGTCATATAATCCTGTATAATAGTTATTATTTCTTGCATCAATTAATGACAGAAAATATTTGGCTTTTTTTCCTAAAATTTTGGCTTTTAAGGATGATACTTCAATGATATCTTTTTTTAAAACATAACCATATATTTTTGCAATTGTAACTCCAATTCTTAATCCTGTAAATGATCCTGGTCCTGTTACTACTAGTATTTTATCGATATCATTTGGTTTTAAATTACATTTTTTTAAGGCCTCATCGATAAAACTTACAGTATAAACTGAATGTTTATTTGGTATGTTTTTGAAAATATTAACAAGAATATTATCATTTTCTACAATAGCAATAGATACATCAGCTGAAGATGTATCTATAAATAAATATCTCATAAACTTGCCTCACAAATATTTACATAATCTTCACCATGTGGGGTAAAAATCATTACTCTGGTATTTTCTCCAGTTATTTTAAATTTAATATCCAATCGTTCTTTTGGTAAGTAATCTGAAATCATATCAGCCCATTCGATAATGGTAACTCCACCTTTTTCAAAGTATTCAGAAATACCTAAATTATCAATATTACCTTCAAGTCGATAAACATCCATATGGTATAAAGGTAACTCACCATTATATTCTTTTATTATATTGAAAGTTGGCGAAGTTATTTCTTCGATACCCATGGCATGAGCAAAGCCTTTAGCAAATACTGTTTTTCCACTACCTAAATCACCACTTAAACATATTACCATGTTAGGAAATTTTTCTGATTCGATATTTTGGGCTATTTCAATTGTTTCATCATCACTATGTGTTGTAATTTTATATTCATCCATTTTTTATTCACCTCAGCTTATTTTATTATACCAAATAAATAACTTAAAATACAATACTTTTTATATTTTTTCCATTCTTTTTTATTTTAGCCTATATAAAACTTGAATGTTTATAATATATACTTGTTTTAGAAAGAAAAAATTAATTTTCTGTTTAACATATTACTTTACAGTAATAAAGACATGTGCTAAAATAAGCTAGCGAAAGGAGACTTATAATGAAACATCTTGCAAAATTAGAAAATTTAAGAGAACTATTTTACTATCTAGCTAGTATTGATATAGAATATCGTAAAAGTTTAAGTTTAGATAGTAATTTGACTTTTGGTATTGAAATTGAATTTTCTAATTTAACATTTGATGAAATTATGAGTAAATATGTCACAAATATGCTACCTAATTATATTAAATCAAATGATATTAAAAATAAGAGTAAATATTTTTTATACAAATTTGAAAGTTCAGTAGATCTTTATAATTCTGGTTGTGAAATAGTATCTTCGATTATGCATGATAATGAAAAAGATTGGAATAAACTTGCTAAAGTTTGTTATTTTCTTAAACAAGAAAATGCTAAAATAACAAATCTTTGTGCTGGTCATATTCATATTGGAGCTCATCTTTTAACTGAAATTGAGCATTTTATAACTTTGATAAAACTATGGTTAGTATATGAGCCTATTATTTTTTATTTTGGTTATGGTGAAGATATTAAACCACGAAAGTTAATTTATACATATGCTATGTCAATTAATTTTAATGATTTAAAAAATATTGATAAGCTAAAAGATGATTGTGCATTTATTAAAGATTTTTTAAATATATTGACTTCAAATCTTAAAGGTTATTACCGTAATGTTTGCTTAAATTTAGATAATATTAAAAATGTAATTCTTCCTAGAACTTCAGAAAATACTTCAAAATATAAAGATACAATTGAATTTCGTAATCCTAATGGTACTTTAAAACCTTCAATTTGGCAAAATAATATTAATTTTTTTACTAAAATGATTATGGCTATTATAAATAATAAAATAGACTTAGAATATTTAAATTATCGTTTTAATAATCTAAATTACAATAATAATATTGATAGTTTTAATAATATTCATATTGCTGATGCTATTGAACTTGCTGATATTATTTTTAATGATGAGATTGATAAATTCTATTTTTTAAAGCAATATTTTAAATTATTTGATTATGTAAAAACTCCAAAAAAAGTAAGAAAAATTATGGAAACACGTAAATATAAATAAAGAACTAACATGTGATTGTTCATTAGTCTATGTTAGTTCTTATTTTAATATTTCTTTTAAAAATTTTCCTGTGTAAGATTTTTCACATTGAGCCACTTCTTCAGGTGTTCCTGTTACTATAACATTTCCTCCTAGATCTCCACCTTCTGGGCCTAAGTCAATAATATAATCAGCTACTTTAATTACGTCTAAATTATGTTCAATGACTATTACTGTATCACCATTTTCAACAATTCTGTTTAAAATAACAAGAAGTTTTTTTATGTCATATGAATGTAGTCCTGTGGTTGGTTCATCTAGGATGAATAAACTTTTACCTGTTGGTTTTTTCTGTAATTCTTTTGCTAATTTTACTCTAGCAGCTTCACCACCAGATAAGGTTGGAGCAGGTTGTCCTAATTTTATGTAACCTAGTCCAACTTCTTGTAATACTCTTAATTTACTTTTTACTTTTTCATGATTTTCAAAAAATTCTATTGCTTCATCTACTCTCATGTTCAAGACATCATAAATGTTATGGTCTTTAAATTTTACTTTTAATGTTTCTTTGTTATATCTTGTTCCTCCACAAATTTCACATGGAACGTATACATCTGGTAAAAAGTGCATTTCTATTTTTTTTACTCCATCACCATAACAAGCTTCACAACGACCACCTTTAACATTAAAACTAAATCTACTTTTGTCATATCCTTTTATTTTAGCCTCTTTAGTTTCAGCAAAAATTTCTCTAATGTCATCAAAAACGCCAACATAGGTAGCTGGATTACTTCTTGGTGTCCTACCTATTGGGTTTTGAGTTATCATAATTACTTTATCAATATTATCCATACCTTTTATTTCTTTATGTTTTCCTGGTTTTAATTTAGTTCTATAAACATTGGAATATAGTGCTTTAAATAATATTTCTGTAATCAAACTACTTTTTCCACTTCCTGATACTCCAGTTACGCAAATAAAAGTACCAAGGGGAAATTTAACATTAATATTTTTTAAATTATTTTCACTTGCTCCTTTTATTTCAAGATATTTTTTATTTCCTTTTCTTCGTTTTTTAGGTATTTCAATTTTTTCTTTTCCTGTCAAAAATGCTGCTGTTATACTTTCTTTAGATTTCATTACTTCAGAGGGACTTCCTTTTGCAACGACTTCTCCTCCATGTTCTCCAGCAAATGGTCCTATATCTATTAAATAATCAGCTGCAAGCATTGTATCTGTATCATGTTCTACGACAATAAGAGAATTGCCTAAATTTTTCATTTCTATAAGGGAATTAATAAGTCTTTGATTATCTCTTTGATGAAGTCCAATACTAGGTTCATCTAAAACATATAAAACTCCAGTTAATCTTGAACCTATTTGAGTGGCTAATCTAATTCTTTGTGATTCCCCACCTGATAGTGTTGATGCACTTCTAGCTAAAGTTAAGTATTCTAGTCCTACATTTATTAAAAAATCTAATCTTGAGTTTATTTCTTTGATAATAACTTCAGATATTTGTCTTTGTTCATTGGTTAATTTTAAATTATTAATGAATTCTTTTAATTGTCTTATTGATAAACATGTTACTTCATAAATATTCTTTTTGTTTATAAGAACTGATAAAACACTTTCATCAAGTCTTGCTCCATGGCAGGTTGGACAGGTATTTTCCATCATAAATTGTTCTATCCATTCCCTAATCCAAGTACTTTTAGTTTCTATATATCTTCTTTCTAAATTACTAATAACTCCCTCAAAATAACTATGAGCAGTTCTAGTATTACCATTTTTTGATATATAGTTAAATTCTAACATATCTGGTGATCCATATAGGATTATATCTAATTTTTTTCTATCTAAATCTTTTATTGGAGTATCAAAATCAATATCATAATATTGAGCAACTGTCTTAATTTCAGTATTTGCTATATTATTTCCATCATTTAAATCAATTGTTTTTATAGCTCCTTCATTAATTGATAAATTAGGATCTGGTATTATTAAGTCTTCATCTAACTTATATTTTATTCCTAATCCTTTACAGTCATTACAAGCTCCATATGGGGCATTAAAAGAAAAAATACGTGGTTCTAATTCTTCAAGAGAATAATCACAAAGTGGACAAGCAAAATTTTCACTTAAAATTATTGGTTCTTTATCTATTACATCAATAATTACTTTACCATGTGCTAGTTTAGTAGCTGTTTCAAGAGAATCATATAATCTACTTCTTATATCATCTTTAATAACTAATCTGTCAATAATAACCGAAATGTCATGTTTTTTATTTTTATCTAATTCGATGTTGTCAGATAAATCATATATAATATCATCAATTTTAGCTCGTATATATCCTTCTTTGCGAAGATTTTCGATATTATCTTTATGAGTTCCTTTTTCTCCTTTAATTACGGGAGCCATAATCATAATTTTACTTTCTAAATCTATTTCCATTACTTTATTGACCATTTCTTCAATACTTTGGGAAGTAATAGGAATATGATGTTTTGGACAATAAGGAATTCCAATTCTTGAAAATAATAGACGTAAATAATCATAAATTTCTGTTACTGTTCCTACAGTTGATCTTGGATTTTTATTAGTGGTTTTTTGATCTATAGCAATGGATGGAGATAGTCCTTCGATTGAATCAACATCAGGCTTTTCAGTATTTCCTAAAAATTGTCTGGCATATGAAGATAAACTTTCAATATACCTTCTTTGTCCTTCAGCATAGATGGTATCAAAGGCTAAACTACTTTTCCCACTTCCTGATACTCCAGTCATAACTACTAATTGATTTTTAGGTATTTCAATATCAATATTTTTTAAATTATTTTCTCTTGCTCCTTTTATAATTATCTTATCCATAATTCTTTAGGCCTCCTTCTTAACATGCTATCTTTCTTCTAAAATTTTAATTATTTTAGACTTTACTCTTTGAGCTGTATTATAAATTGTTTTGTTATCTTTGCCTGTTATAGCTTCAATTTCTTGATAAGAAAAGCCTTGCATTTTTAAATCAAAAACAAGTTCTTCACTAGCTGTTAATTGATTTTTAATTAATCTTTCTAATTCATTTTTATCTTCTTCTAATAACATGTTATATTCAGGATTAGAAGTTTGTTCAATATAAGTATCTAAAATGTTTACTTCTTCACCTTCTTTATTGACAGCATCTAATGATACTGCTTCATTTAAAACACGATATTTATCACGATTGTTTTTTAAGAGAATTCCTTTTAATTGTCTATCAATACATACATTTACAAAAGTATAAAACAGTGTTTTATTATTGGGATTAAAAGAGGTAATAGCTCTTTCAAAAGCTAATAGACATTCTTGTTTTACATCATCAAATTCAATACCACTTTTCTTTAAAATATTATAGATTTTTTTGGCTTTCTTATTGATAAGTGGATCGTATTTTTTATACAAAAAGGAAATAGCATCTTCATTATTTTCTAATGCCATGTTAATTAGTTCATAATCATTATAATTTAGGTAATCTTTTCTATTCATAACTACTCCTTTGTCTTATAATTTCAGATAAAATTATTCCACAAGAAACTGAAGCATTTAAACTATTAATTTTTCCTACCATGGGTATTTTAGCTATATAATCACTACTATTTTGTAATGTTTTACTCATACCTTTTCCCTCATTGCCTATAATTAAAGCCATCTTCATTTTATAATCTATTTTGGTATAATCTTCTCCTTGCATATCTGTTCCTACTATCCAATAACCATTATCTTTTAATTTTGAAATTGTGGCATTTAAACTAGCTACTCTAATTATTTTAATGTTCTCTACTGCCCCAGCTGATGTTTTTACGACAGTCGCATTAATGCCGACTTCTCTTTCGTTAGGAATAATTATTGCATCAACTCCTAATGCTTCACTAGTTCGAATAATAGCTCCAAAATTATGAGGATCTTCCAAATGGTCTAAAATAACTATCAAAGGATATTTTTTATTTAAATTTAACACATAATCTAAATCATAAGTTTTAATTTCATCAACTTCAAGAGCTATGTTTTGATTTAAACCTTTAAATTTATTATCAAAAACCTTACTATTTAATACTTTAACTTTTATGTTTTTTTCCTTAAGTAATTTTTCTATTTCCTTATCAGAAAATTTATCACTTATATAAGCTTTATGAATTTTAGTATCACTATATAATTTCTCTTTTACAACATTTTTGCCATATATATACATAAAATCACCTCAATATTTTACTTAATAGTTCATTAACTCTATTCTTATTAGTTAGATATAAATGACCGATTAATGCTTCAAAACCTGTTGCTTTTTTATATGTAATTATATCAGTATTTTTAGGATGAGTACTTTTACTATTATTTCTTCCTCGTTTTACAATTTCTAATTCTTCTAAAGTTAAAATATTATCTTCAATTAATTTATTTAAAATAGCTACTTGTCCTTTACTTGACACATAATTTATTGCTTCTTTTTGAAGAGAGTTAGTATTAACTATACCTTTACTAATTAGATAATTTCTTACATAAAGTTCAAAAACAGCATCTCCTAAATATGCTAAAGTATTTACATTCATAAATTAATAATACCTCTTTTCTTTAAAACTATACCTATTATATATCAATAAGAAAGTAAAAGTCAAGCTTTTAAATACATTTGTTTGTATATATTTTCAAAATAATAAGTAGATTTTTTTAATATCTACTTATCTTTGTAATACTTTACTTTTAGCATCTTTTACATGCGCAAAATAATGCGCACTAACATCTAAATAAGATCCATATTCTAATAAATCTTTTGCATATAAATCTCTTAAATGTAACATATCTTCATCACTTGCTTTAGTTTCTTTATATTCATTTTTATCGACAATTAAAATACTTGTAGGTAAAGTTACTCTTTGTAATTTAAATATTTTTCTAGGTTCACTTGAAGCAAATAATGTTTCGACAATGTTATTTTCTACATTAATTTTACTTTCCTTCTCTTCAGTTTCTTCGTCTATAGAATTAATTAATTGATTTTTCTTTAATCCTACAATAAAGTAAGGACAAACAGCTTCATCACTACTTACAAATAATAACTTTGTTGCATTAGAATAAAATTCTTCATCATTTACATATTTATAAATATTTCTATCAAAATTAATACAACCAAAATTAAATTCATTGAAATTAGATAATTTATTAAATATTGAACATTTTATCTTAATTCTAAAATAATTTAAAAAGATATTACCATTTTCTTTATCAATTTTTACAATATCATCTAAATTATCCACAATAAATTTTAAAAATTTATAAGAAGATATAGTTTCGTTATCAAGTCCTGCATTTAAAAGCTCATTTTTTATTACATAATGATTTTTCATCATTGAATTTATACCAAACATATGTGATACGTTCATAGGTAATATTTCAAAATTTAGCTCACTTAAATCACTCATCGTAATACTAAATTGCTTACCCATAAAATATTTTTGATACAACTCAAAGGCTTTTTTAAATTCTAAAATAGCATTTTTTTGATAATCATCACCAGGATATGGTACTTTATTAGCATAATTACTAACAAATTGTAATTCTTTACTTCCTATCATTTTTACGCCCCCCGTTTTCTTAAAAAAGATGTCTTTTATTCTATCATAAATACTTATGTTTGTCAAACGTATGTCTTTATTTTTTTATTTATTACATTTATTTAATATATCTTTTGCTGCTATTAAACCTGTTGCTGCAGCACTTACAATATTACCTGCTTTACCAGCTCCATCACCTACAAAATAAATATTTTCATTTTCTAATTTCATATTATTATCGGTCGTTATTTCATTACTAAAAAATTTAATTTCAGGACCGTATAATAAAGTTTCATCATTATTAACTCCAGGTATTATTTTATCTAACTCTTCTAATCCCTCAAGAACATTTTTTAAAATACGATGTGGTAAAATCAATGCTAAATCACCTGCCACACAATCTTTTAAAGTTGGTTCGATAAAGCCTTTATTAATTCTATGCCATTCACTTCTTCTTCCTTGTCTTAAATCTTTAAGTGTTTGAATTATTGGCTTTCCTCCTCCTAAGACATTAGCAATTCTAGCTAGCGATTCGCCATATAATCTAGTATTAGTAGTTGGATGAGTAAGGTTAATTTTACAAATAAAAGCAAAATTACTATTATCTGATTTTACATCTTTTAAAGAATGTCCATTGACGCAAATATATCCTTCATAATTTTCTTTAGTTACAAAACCTCCTGGATTAGTACAAAAGGTTCTAATTTCATCACTATATGTTTGAGTTTTAATAAAGATTGTTGGATCATATATGACATCGGTTATTTCTTTTAAAATTTCTTTTCTTACTTCTACTCTTACGCCTATTTCAATGCTTTGTGAAGTATAAGGTATTTTATATTTATTTGCTAATTCTTCTACCCATTTAGCTCCCGTTCTTCCTGGAGCAACAATTACTGTTTTAGCTTTTAAATTAGTTATTTTGTTTGCTTTTTTTAAATTTAGAATATAATAATTTTCCTCTTTAGAAATATCTGTTACTTCAGAGTTTTCGAATAATTCTACTTTGTTTTCTTCTAAATAATCTGTTATTTTCTTAATGTACATAGGAAGTTTATCAGATCCTAAATGTTTTTGTTTTATAATAAGTAGGTTATCTCCTAACTTAGCTATTTTTTCTTTTATTTTTAAAGCTTCTTGCATATTAGTAGGATAAACGGTACTATCCATTTCAAATTTTGTAAATATTTCTTCTGTATAATCAATTATTTTATTTGCATCAGTTATAGATAAATATTTAAATAAATCAGTTTTCCCTAATTTAGGAATAAAATTTAATTTGCCATCAGAAAATGTTCCTGCTCCTCCAAAACCAGATAAAATACCACAAGGATTACAATTAGCACAAGCTGTTTTATTCTTGTTCATGGGGCATATTCGATGTTCTGCTCTTCTACCTTTATCAATTAAGGCTATTTTTAGTTTTTCATTTTTACTACAAAGTTCATAAGCTGCAAATAATCCTGCAGGTCCTGCTCCAACAATTACAACATCATACATAATTACATCACCTCTTAAATAAAATTATTTCTTGTTTCTATTTTTACTATTTCATATGTGTAAATGTCAATTTTTACCTCATTTACGAATTTTATAAAGCCTAAATTAGCAATTACTAAATCTTGATTTTTATTTAATTCAAAATGTTTTTTTGGCATATTTTTTAATCTATCATTTTTGATAATTCTTGTAATATTTAAAGAATTACTTATATACATAATCATACTATTTTCCTTGGTCTCATAATCTATTCTAAGAAAATTTTCAATTATTAAACTTCCACGATTTTTTATTTGATAAACACGAGGTTTTATTTCTTTTTTTACATTAATTTTTTTTAATAAATTATTATCTATTAAATTGATTAAACTACCATTATTTACAATACCAGGTGTATCCACTATAACAAAATCTTTTAATGGTATTTCTATTTTATCTAATGTTGTTTCTGGGTATAAACTAGTTGTCAGTTCAATTTCTTTATCTGTGTAATTTTTAATTATTTTATTGATTAAAGTCGATTTGCCTGAATTAGTGTTTCCTACAAAATAGACTAAAGATTTATTTTTACTTTTTATGTTGTTATAAAGGCTATCTAAATTATAATTTTTAATACTACTTATTATTTCAATATTTTCTATATTGTAGTTTTCTTTGATATAGTTTCTTATTTTACTATCTTTTATCGATTTAGGTAGTAAATCTCTTTTAGTTATGCATAAAATAACGTTTTTAAACTTTGTTATGTAATCCATATTCAAATCTATTGCACTACTTAAGTATACAACTAAAGCGTTTTTAGGGATAGTATCTAAAATTTTCAGATAATCTTGATTATTTTTATTAGTTTTGTGGTATTCATTATAATGTTTTAATCGAAAACATCTTTGACATAATTTTTTATCAGAAGATACATAGCCATCTTTTGTTATATCTTCATTCTGTAAAACAATTCCACATCCTAAACATTTATTCATAATATTTACCTACTTTTAAGATACCTTTTTTACTCATTTTTTTAAATTTATTTCTTTCAAATATACGAAGTATTCTTGTTCCTAAAAAATCTTGATTTGACATTGGATTTACTAATATTGTTTTTATTCCAACTTTATTTCCACCATAAATGTCAGTTATTAGTTGATCACCAATAATTGCTACTTCTGATAAATCGAAATTAAATGTTTTTAAGATTTTTAAAAATTTATTTTTTCTGGGTTTATTAGCATTAGCACAGCAATCTACTAATAGGGCATTTTTAAATGGTTCTACTCTTCTTTTAGGAGCGTTAGAAAATAATATTACTTTAAAATCCATATCTTTTAATCTATTGATATGATCAATTAATTTTGGGGTAGGTTCTTTTTCTAAATAAGGTATGCAAGTATTATCTAAATCAAACAAAAGGCATTTAATACCGTCATCTTTTAATTTGTTATAATCAATTGAGTAAATACTTTTTTGATACATGTCAGGTATAAATAAATCCATATAAACCACACATTCCTTTCACTTCGTTCAAGGCACACATAGTCATGAAAACTTGAACAAAATTTATTTTATATTTATAATATCA
>CANRCE010000034.1 GCA_947629035.1 uncultured Bacilli bacterium
TAAATCTCTTAAACGCTTATAGAACAAGACTTTAAGAGATTTTTAACTTCCAAAACTGTCAAATTCAGGATTATATCTTAAATCTAGACTAATTGCAATAAATATTAAAATAAATTTAAACTTTACACTCTAAAATAGTAAAATTAATCTATAAAATATCAACATCATGATATAAAAAGATTATTTTATCTATTTTTTTATTTATATGAAAATGTCCACAATATAAATCTAGACTAATTGCAATAAATATTAAAATAAATTTAAACTTTACACTCTAAAATAGTAAAATTAATCTATAAAATATCAACATCATGATATAAAAAGATTATTTTATCTATTTTTTTATTTATATGAAAATGTCCACAATACCATTTTTTATAATTTATATTATTTTCTACAATTTCTAAAAACTCTTCCATACTATTATCTACCCTACTTTGATCAATTCCTGGTAAAAAAGCTTCCACTGGTTTATACTTATAAGGACAAGTATGACTTAAGATAATATCATAATTATTATCTTTTTTTATTTTTTCTAATACAGCTTTTTTTACTTTATGAGGCATAAGCTCACTTTTAAAATAAGGATTACCATTTTTAATTCGATATTCACGATCAATACTATAAGCTCCTCCTAAAACAAGAGTTTTATTTCCCTTTAAATCGTAAACTTCTCCATCTTTGGCAAATAAAATATTAGGATAAGCCTCTTCATAGTAAACAATACCACCATTCCATTTTTTCATTTTATAAGTTTTTATATTTTCTGGTCTTTCTTCATGATTACCATGAATACAAAAGATAGAAAAAGGTAAATAACTTAAAGTATTTTTATTATATTTATCTCGATTATCTAAAAAGAAATTTAAACCAGCATCACCCAAAATAATTAATGTATCATCTTTACCCGGCTTATATTTATGATAAAATTCTTGTACATATTCAATATAACCATGAATATCTCCCATAACATAAAACATCTTTTCTCCTCTTTTCAATAGAAAAGACTATCTGCAAGTTTAGCAATTTCATCTTTTCTTTCTTTGGTTTGTTTTCGATCAATTGAAATATCTATAACATCCCCCTCTTTTGCATCTAAAACAAGTACTTTAGGCATATTTATTAAACTTTTATCAGGAAGTTCTACCACGGCATAATCTTCCTCAAATCGATCAATTATCACTTTCATTTTTTTCACATCCTATCGCTAAATCAATACCATCAGTAGAAATTATTATATTACCATTTATATCAGTTCGAAGAACTTTAGCGCCACTATCTTCCCATCTTTTTATAATATTAGTATTTGGATGATTATAACTATTATTCTCTCCAACACTTATAATGGCATATTTGGCATTAACTCTCTTTACAAAATCACTACCTGAAGAGGTATTACTACCATGATGTCCTACTTTAATAACATCAGAAGAAACATCAGCTTTTATTTCTTTTTCAAGTAAATTTTCAGCATCACCCATAAATAAAAATTTTCTTTCTTTATATGTTATTTTTAAAACAATAGAATAGTTATTTAAATTATCATATTCATGATTAAAAGGCGCTAATATTTCTACTTTTAAATTATCCTCATCTAAAATTATATCATTAGCTAAAGCACTTTTTATTTTTAAATTATGATTAGCTATTGTCTTTAATAAATCCTCATATGTCCTAGTTGTCGTCGTTACTTTAGGCATATAAATTTTTCCTACTTCAAAACTATCAATAATCTTTGCCATTGCCCCCATATGATCAGTATGAGGATGAGTTACAACAACATAATCTAATTTTTCATAGCCTTGATTTTTTATATAATTTTCTATCTTTTCGTAATATTCTACTTCACCACTATCAATAATCATAACTTCATCATTTGGAAATTCAATAAAAATAGAATCCCCTTGTCCTACATCCAAGTAATGAATAGTAAGACCATTTTCATATATATGATATTTCTCATTAATATTGTAATCTAAATTAGCCCTTGTTGTATTTAAATACAAAATAGTAAAACTACTTAAAATAGTAAATAATAAAAATCTTTTTAACTTCTTCATATCTTAACACCTTATTATAAGTATACCATATTTTATTTAAGTTAGTATTTTTTTATTTTATCTTTTACAATATATTTAACAAAATAGTTGTTAAATTTGTTAATTTAGGCTTAATATGGTATAATAATAATACTTAAGTTATAAGGAGGAGGAGTTTATGCAAATTATTGAACTTACTGAAACTCAGTTTAAAAATTATGCTAAAATTCATAGTTCAAGACATATTTATCAAACCATTGAATATGCTAATTTAATGCAAACTAATGGTTATGACAAATTATATCTTGGTTTTAGTGATGATAATAATAATGTCATGGCTGCGACTTTAATTTTAACTTATGAACAAAATAAAAAGAAAATCGGTTATGCTCCTGGTGGTTTTCTTATTGATTTTAAAAACCTAGAACTACTTAAAAGTTTTACTAGTTATTTAAAAAAATACCTTGAGCAAAAAAAATATGTTTATTTAAGACTTAATCCTTCTTGTATTTATAAAATATATAATAAAAAAGATAAACAAATTTATTTTAATGATAAATTAATTGAAACCATGAAAGCTTTAGGCTATAATCATTTAGGATTCATTAATTCTAAACAAAGATTCCAAGCTATTTTAAGAGTTAACAGTAATCCTTCCAATATTTATCGTAATTTCAATTATAACATTAGAAATAATATTACTAAATCTTTACTTAGAGCTATTACAATTCACAAAGGTGATATACAAAATATTGAATTATTTTATAACTTTATGAAACAAAAAAGTAATGATAGTTTAACATATTATCAAAACTATTTAAAAAATTTTAACAGTGATGATAATAAATTTGAATTTTATTTTGCTAAAATAGATCCTAAAATATATATTAATAATTATCGCTATTTATTAAAAAAAGAACAAGAAAGAAATATTCATCTAAATTCCCTACTTCAAGATTCTAAAAGAAAAACAACAGCTAGTTTAATTAATAAAAAAATGACTTCAGATAAAAAAATAACTAGTTATAATAATGAAATAGTAAAAGCGACAAATCTTTATAAAGATTATCCCGATGGTTTAGTTTTAGGAACAGTTGGAATTTTAAGAAATAATCGTGAAGTATATTTTCTATTTGAAGCAAGTAATCTTAATTTTAAAAGAATATATTCTTCTTATTTAATGAAATGGGAAATCATGAAAAAATATATGAAAGAAGGCTTTACTATTTTTAATTTTGGTGATGTTTTTCCCAATCGTAGTAAAACAAATAATCCAAATTATGGTCTTTATTTATCAAAAATAGCTTTTAATGCTAATATTTATGAATTCCCTGGTGAATTTGATCTTGTTATTAATAAAATGTTATATAAAATGTTTATCACATTTAATGTAAAAAAAAATAAAAGTTAATTTTAATTTTTATTTTTTTTAATGGAATTTATCAACATTTTTAAGCAAAAAATATCAGAAATTAATCTGATATTTTTTTAGTTCATAATTTCAGTTACGAATCCAGCACCAACAGTTCTTCCACCCTCACGAATTGAGAACTTAGTTCCGTTTTCAACAGCGATTGGTGCAATTAATTCAACAGTCATTGTAACATTATCTCCAGGCATAACCATTTCAGTTCCCTCTGGTAATGTAACAACTCCTGTTACATCAGTAGTTCTGAAATAAAATTGTGGTCTATAGTTTGTAAAGAATGGTGTATGTCTTCCACCTTCTTCTTTAGAAAGTACATAAACTTCAGCTTTGAATTTCTTATGTGGTGTAACACTTCCTGGTTTAGCAAGAACTTGACCTCTTTCTACTTCTTCACGAGCAATTCCACGAAGTAATACTCCTGCATTATCTCCTGCTTCAGCATAATCAAGTTGTTTTCTAAACATTTCGATTCCAGTTACAACAGTTTTCTTAGTATCTTTTAAACCAACGATTTCAACTTCATCATTTAGTTTTAATTGTCCTCTTTCAACACGACCTGTAACAACAGTTCCACGACCAGTAATTGTAAATACATCCTCAATTGACATTAAGAATGGTTTTGTATTATCACGTTCTGGAGTTGGAATCCATTCATCAACAGCTTTCATTAATTCTTCAATAGCTGATACATATTTTGGATCTCCCTCTAAAGCTTTTAGAGCAGAACCCCTAATAATTGGTGTATCATCACCCTCAAATCCGTATTCATTTAATAATTCACGGATTTCCATCTCAACTAAATCTAATAATTCTTCATCATCAACCATATCACATTTATTCATAAATACTACCATTCTAGGTACACCTACTTGACGTGATAATAAGATGTGTTCTCTTGTTTGAGCCATAGGTCCATCAGTTGCAGCAATAACTAAAATTGCTCCATCCATTTGAGCAGCACCAGTAATCATATTTTTTACATAGTCTGCATGTCCTGGACAGTCAACGTGAGCATAGTGACGATTTTCAGTTTGATACTCAACGTGAGCAGTATTGATTGTAATACCTCTTTCTCTTTCTTCTGGAGCTTTATCGATATTAGCATAATCTACAAATTCAGCTCCTCCTTTAGCTGCTAAAACTTTTGTAATTGCAGCAGTTAAAGTTGTCTTACCATGGTCAACATGGCCAATTGTACCAATGTTAACATGTGGTTTTGAACGATCAAATTTTGCTTTTGCCATTTTAATTTTCCTCTCTTTCTTAATTTAATTAATTAACAATACTATTGTATCAAATTTTTATTTTTTTTCCAAGTACTTTTATTAATTTCCCCCATTTTTTTTGATAATGTCTTCAGAAATTGATTTAGGTACTTCTTCATAATGATCTAAGACCATTGTAAACGTTCCTCTTCCTTGCGTATTAGAACGAAGACTTGTTGCATATCCAAACATTTCAGATAATGGTACCATCGCTTGGAATGCAATAGCATTACCACGTGATTCTTGACCAAGTGGTCTTCCACGACGTGAAGTAATATCTCCCATAACTGATCCTGTATATTCTTCTGGAGCAACAATTTCAACTTTCATAATTGGCTCTAAAAGTACTGGTTTACATTTATTTTTTGCTTCTTTTAAAGCAAGTGATGCTGCAATTTTGAAAGCCATTTCGCTTGAGTCAACATCATGATATGAACCATCAAATAATGTAGCTTTGACATCAACCATTGGATAACCAGCTAAAACGCCAGTTTGAAGCGCTTCTTGTAGACCTTTATCAACAACTGATATATATTCTCTTGGAACAACACCTCCAACTACATTATCAACAAACTCATATCCTTTTCCAGGATTTGGTTCAAATCTAACCCAAACATGTCCATACTGTCCACGACCTCCTGATTGCTTAATATGTTTACCTTCACATTCAGCTGCTTGGGTAATAGTTTCACGATATGCTACTTGTGGAGCACCAACTGTTGCTTCAACACCAAATTCTCTTCGCATTCGGTCAATTAAAACATCTAGGTGTAACTCTCCCATACCAGCAATAACAGTCTGTCCTGTTTCATGATCAGTATGCATTCTAAAAGTTGGATCTTCTTCAGCTAACTTTTGTAAAGCTAGGGCCATCTTATCTTGATCAGCCTTTGATTTAGGTTCAACAGCTTGCTCAATAACAGGCTCTGGGAATTCCATACCTTTCATAATGCAAGCTTTCTTCTCATCACATAAAGTATCTGCTGTCGTTGTATTCTTAAGTCCAACAGCAGCTGCAATATCACCTGCATATACTTCAGATATTTCCTCTCGGTGATTAGCATGCATCTGTAAAATACGACCAATTCTTTCCTTTACGTTTTTAGTTGAATTTAAGACATATGAACCACTTGATAATGTTCCTGAATAAACTCTAAAGAATGTAAGTTTACCAACAAATGGATCCGTCATTATTTTAAATGCTAAAGCCGTAAATGGTTCTGAATCACTAGGATGTCTTAAAACAACATTACCCTTATCATCATAACATTCAATAGCCTCAACATCAGTTGGTGCTGGTAAATAGTCAATAACAGCATCAAGTAAGAACTTAATACCCATATTTCCTAAAGCAGTACCACACATAACTGGGAAGAATTCAGCTTTTAAAACTCCTGTTCTAATAGCTTTCTTTAAAGCTTCAACACTAACTTCTTTTCCATCAAGATAATTCATCATTAACTCTTCATCAAAGTCAGCTGCAGCTTCAATTAAAATATTACGATATTCTAAAGCTTTATCTTTCATATCTGATGGAATTTCTATTTCTTTATAATTTTCATCTTGGCCTCCATCAAATTGATAAGCTTTCATTGTAACCAAATCAATTACCCCATTAAAAGTATCTTCTGCTCCAATTGGCAGTTCAATAGCAGCATTATTAGCTCCTAATCTATCTTTGATACTTTTAAGACTCATATAGAAGTCAGCACCCATTTTATCCATTTTATTAGCAAAAATAATTCTAGGTACTTTATAATCATTTGCTTGACGCCATACCGTTTCACTTTGAGGTTCAACTCCAGCTTGAGCATCAATAAGTAATACAGCACCGTCTAATACTCTAAGGCTTCTTTGTACTTCAATTGTAAAATCAACATGCCCTGGAGTATCAATTATATTTAAACGATGGTCTTTCCAATAAGCTGTAGTAGCAGCACTTGTAATAGTAATACCTCTTTCTTGTTCTTGTTCCATCCAGTCCATTTGGCTTGCACCATCATGTGTTTCACCAATTTTATGAATTTTACCAGTATGATATAATACCCGTTCCGTACAAGTTGTCTTACCAGCATCAATATGAGCCATTATTCCTATGTTTCTTGTATTTTGTAATGATATTTTACGTGGCATATTTTATCCTCCTTACCATCTATAATGAGCAAATGCTTTATTAGCCTCAGCCATCTTATGAGTATCCTCACGTTTTTTAACTGATGCACCTGTTCCATTTGCAGCATCAATTATTTCATTAGCAAGATTTTCAGCCATTGAATGTCCATTTCTTAATCTTGCATATTGAGCAAGCCAACGAAATGCTAAGGCTTGGGCTCTATCTGGTTTTACCTCAACTGGTACTTGATAATTAGCTCCACCTACTCTTCTTGACTTTACTTCTAAAGCTGGTTTTATATTTTCCATGGCTTCATTAAATACTTCCATAGCATCTTTTCCTGTTTTTGTCTTAACCATATCAAATGCTTCATAAATAATCTTTTCTGCTGTTCCTTTTTTACCATCTTGCATAATTTGATTAATAAGCTTTGTAACTATTTTAGAATTATATATTGGATCTGCTAAAACATCTCTTTTTGTAGCTCTTTTCTTTCGCATAATATCCTCCTTTCTAATAACTATTTTCTATTTCTTTTCTTTTTTTGCTCCGTATTTAGAACGACCTTGATGTCTATTTTGAACTCCAGCAGTATCTAAAGTTCCACGGATAATATGATATCTTACACCAATTAGATCCTTAACACGACCACCTCTTACTAAAACAACACTATGTTCTTGTAAATTATGTCCAATACCTGGAATATAACAAGTTACTTCCATTCCATTAGAAAGTCTTACACGCGCATATTTACGAAGTGCAGAGTTAGGTTTTTTTGGTGTCATAGTTCCAACACGAGTACATACTCCTCTTTTTTGTGGTGAATTTTGAATAGTTTGTTTTTTTCTAATACTATTAGTTCCAATACCTAAAACAGGAGATTTACTTTTTCTAACTTTCTTTGTTCTTTTGTTTCTTGTTAATTGATGAATTGTAGGCATTTTAACCCTCCTTTCTTACACATACCCTGGTGTTTCTTTATTTACATAAAAGATAAGTTTTGTCGAAAACAAAACCTAAATTCATGACACTAGTTAATATACCAAAAGTTTATTTTTTTGTCAATACCTATTTCTCTTTTTTTATAAAGAACAATATAATTATATGTAAATTATTATAATTATTACCATATAATAATTTATTAAATATCTACTTATTATTTTTATTAAAAAAAGGCTATTTAGCCTCGACAATTAACTTAATCGCAGTACGCTCTTCACCATCAATAACAATATCCGTAAAGGCTGGTATACAAATAAGATTTTTTCCTGATGGTGCTACAAATCCCCTTGCTATAGCTATAGCCTTTATTGCTTGATTTAAAGCCCCTGCACCAATTGCTTGAATTTCTACACTTCCCTTTTCCCGAAAAACATTAGCAAGTGCTCCTGCTACCGAATTAGGATTAGATTTCGTTCCAACTTTCAATGTTTCCATAAGTATTTTATCAGTCCTTTCTTTATTCATACATTATAACTATATGATAAAGATTTAAAAAAGATACTTATTTTAATTATTAATCGATTAATTCAAAACGATATTTTTGTTCTACATCTTTATATTTAACATGATCTACTTCTGATAAAAATAATTTTTTAGGTCTAGCCCATATTTCATTATCATGAGTATATATAACAAGTTGTTCTAAAGTCTCACTATGAGTAGCTATAGCTATTACCACAACAATCATTCCCTTAAAATGTCTATATTTCCCACCTATTTTTATTTCTCTATCCATTTTTTAACCTCTTAATTTTTTTATTTACTATAAAATAAATAACAGTTATTGCAATATAAAAGATAATAGTAAATAAAGCTTGAATCTTACTACTAGCCCTTATTGATACTAAAAAAGTAAAAATCAATAATATAAAACATAAAATAATATTTTCATAAATAATCGTAAGTATTTTTTCAAAATTATGAGTAAGATTTAACTTACATTTAAAATTAATAAAAAATAAACTTATAATAATCGTTACAATATAACAAATAATACTACTGATAAAATCACCATAAATTAAATTATATCCCATTCGATACATTGCATCCACCAAAGGCATTATTAAAACTATCTTAACAATTATTCCTATAAATAATGTTATATATAACTTCTTTTTATTTTTAAGTTGAAATAATATCTCTATAATATATGAATATATGATAAAGAAGAAAAATAAAATCATAAAACCTATTAAAATTGGACAATCAGTTATATTATTAAAAAACAAAAACCAGATATCACCAGCAATAACACTTATTAAAATAACAATACTAAGTAAATTATTAATAAGATTATTAAAAAAGCTAATAAATAATTTATTTTCATCATTATTTTTATTAAAAAGATTATTTTTTAATTCTAAAAACTTATCATCATAAACATATCTAAATACAATAACTATAATATAAGCAATTCTTATACCATAAAAATACACATTATTAATAACATTAGTTACTTCAGTATAATTATAGTGATATCTATAAGTTAAAATAATATATAAAAATATTATTCCAAAATAAAATATAAAATATTTAATAACATTCACTATAGATATAGTAATATTATTTGAAAAAATTTCTTTTACTATTTTTTTACAATTTATTTTTTGTTCCTCACGTGTTTTCAATGAACGATTCTTTTTATTTTTAAAAGCAATAAAATAAAAAATTAAATAAGTTATGATAAAACTTAAAATATTTCCTAAATAAAGTAAACTAATACTCAAATAATCTTCTAGTTTTAAAACTCTAAAAAAGATAATACCTCCTATTACTATATAAAGAAAATTAAAAAAACAATAAATAGTTAATAAAACATTTTTTAACTTAAAATATTTCTTTAATTTCAAATAATCTAAAGTTATATTAAAACAAGGTATCGTAAAAATACTTAAAGACATAACCAAATAAACAATAAATATCTTATCTATTGAAAGAAGTGACTGTAAAACAAGTCCAGATAAACTAACTAAAGCACCAATAATTATACTTAAAATAAAACATGATACCATTGTTAATTTATATACCTTTCTTACTGTATAATTAAATTTATCATGTCCATATTTAACAAGATAATTAGCAATATCAATATGGGAAAATAATATCGTAAGTAAAGTATATAAGCTAAAAGATAAAGTATATAAAAAAATATTATGACCTTTAGTTATAATAAAAATTGGTATGATTATAATTATATTTAATATTGCAAAAATTCTACTTTTATACATAACACTCACCCAATAAATAAACTTAATATAAGTAGTAACATTCCAATAACAGTTCCTACAATTGTTGTTTTCTTATCTTTCATTCTATAAATATGAGCAAGTAGTTCAAAAACAACAATATATATTAACATTCCTAACGTAAGAGATAAGATTATACCTAAAACAAAATCTCCAATTAAATCTAAAGATAAAATAAAGCAAAGAAGTCCTCCTAAAAAAGTTGATAATGATACAATAATACTAATTAGTAAAGTATTATATTTTTTTTTGTCTTTATAAAACATTGAAGAAATACTCATACCCAAAGGAATATTATGTAAACCTACTCCGATTGCTAATAAAATACCCATTTTTAAAGAAGACAAAAAAGTCACATACAAAGTTATTCCCTCTAAAAAATTATGAATAAATAACGCTATTGAAGTCATAATCCCAATATGAGCTAAATGATTAGAATTATCTTCACCATGATCTGGTATAAAAAAATCTAAAATTTTAAGTAGGAAAATGCCCACAAAAATAAGAATTAAAACAAGAATAAAATTATTAGTAAGAGAAATAGTTTCAGGTACTAATTCAAATAAAATAAGCGAAGTTAATACCCCAAAACCTATACTAATTGAAAAATTAACTAATTTCTTATTATTCTTGGAAAGAAAAACAATTAAACTACCTAAAAAAGTAAATAATCCTACAATCAAAGTTAATATAAGTGGCATATCATCACACCCCATATCCATTTTACCAAAAAAACCTAAAAAAAACAATTATTATTAAAAAAAGCTATTAAAAATAGCTCAGACTGTTGACAAAGTGGTATGTTTAAAATAACATATCACTTTGTGTTTAAAATTTTTTTGAAAATTATGCTTAAATTAAATATTCTATATAGTGTTACATTAATATATGTACCATTTTGAAAAATAAAAGGATTCACTATATACATATTATTTCTTCATCAGTAATTTGCTTACGTTTTATCTGTTCCATGTCTGCCTCCTATTCGTGTTTAATCATGCATTGTTCATTTGTCTTCGCATCACTATAGTGATGCTCTAAAGTCGCAAAGAACATTCGTTCTTTGCTTTTAGGCCAGAGGCGCCAACACACCACGAGCAGAGTAGGTGACGCCGCCATTACCACCGTCGCTGTAGAAGTAGAACACGCCCGGGCTATCACCGTAGCGACCCCCACGTCGAAACCATGAGCCAGATGAGTTGACAAAGCCCGAGCGATTAGAATACCAACCACCAGATATCTTTGCTTCTTTTACAACCTCTCCTGTTGCATCTCCAAGACGTGCCCTATTATATGCTGTTTGATCATAATATGTTGTTCCATATGCGTATGTGTCTAGATATTTGGCATTAGCTTCATCATACGTGAAAAAATTTCCTGCAAAACTTGCATTATATTCATATTTTTCACTTGATTTTGACACGTTTCCCATTACGTATTCATAAGCTCCTCCAGACATGTCATATATTCCATATATGTTTCCAGTTGTACTTTGATCTACATTAGTTACATATGCATTGTTTCTTCCTCCTCCGGTTGTATAATTCTTATCGCTATTTATTGTTACTTCTGTACAAGTACTATTATCTCCTCCAGTGCATCTTCCATATTTTGAGTGAGTTAAGTATGCTACTGCTCCCCATTCCATATTCTTCATCAAATGACTATCACTTTCTGTATCAGATAGTCCGTATGCGTTATTTGTATTTGTCATATTATGAATAGCATCCCAAAATGATGATAATTTTGTATAGCTTAAACTAGAAACACCAGGTAGTATTTTTATATTATTCGTAGTACCTGATACTTCAAACTTTCCTACCCAAATTCCTGTTAATTCTTTATTTCCAAAAGTGAATGCTGGATGTGTATAGTATTGACCATCGGAACCTGTACAAGTTTCATTTGGTTTGTCTTCTGTATTTGTTGTAAAGGAATATGTACATTCAATATCTCCAGTTGATGATGTTCCCTTTTCAAAAACGATATCTATTCCTGTTTCTTCAGGATTATAACCATTAATACTAGATTGTCCTACAGTTTTATTTATATTCCATACTTTGTATTTATATCTTGGTATCCATACATAGTAAGCTAAAATATCAGATGCATTTATTTCTGTTCCTGCTGCTACACTTTTATAAGTATCCCTATTTGTATTATTTACAAGTACAGCATTTGCCCATTGTTTATTATCATAATCATACCACTGATATTCAGAAGTACTATTGGATTCATCTGCTTTTACCCATTTACTATCTTTATACATTACTGGTATTAATCCTTCTACTAAATTCGGTGCATTTACATTTACTTTTACTCTTATTTCTTCATTACATATATTGCCACAATGTACTATATCTCCTACTGTATAGCATGTATAACTACAATTATCAGTTACACTACAGCTTTCATTTCCTGCTTCTTCACTTGTTATTGTATCTGTTATTGGTATTTGTCCTGTTTCATAGATTATTTCATTTGGAGTCATTGTATCTGTTGAATAGCCCATTGCTACTCCTATTTCTATAGTTATTTCTGTTTCGCTATTATTTACTATTGCTATTGGTACTGTTACTGGATTACTTGATGATACTTTTCCAGTTGCTTTTTTTGTATCATCAACTGTTACTTCTGCAACTTTTGCTCCTGCTGGTAAATTTTCTTGATTTATCACTTTGTAATATAGTCCATATGATAATTCTCCATTCATTTCATTTACTACTTTAGCATTAAATCTTATTTTTGATTTTGGACTTACTTGAAATTGTTGTACTTGATTTAATTTAAATGTATATTCTAAATCTGTACTTAATGTTATATCTGCTAAATTAACATTTGCTGTAAACATTGCATAGGTTGAATATAGTGATAAGGATAATAGTCCTATTACTGCTACTGCTAGGATATATGTTCTTCTTACATTTTTTAACATAGGCTATCACCTACATTAAAAAAACTATAACGAAAATTATTTAGTTTCCTAAATATTTCATTATA
>CANRCE010000035.1 GCA_947629035.1 uncultured Bacilli bacterium
TTTCGGTGCGTTCACTTTTTTTACCCTTCTTTTTTTCCTTATTTTACATAATTTTGATTAACAAGGGAATTTATTCTGTTAAAATTATGGGAAAATATGATATACTAAAATTACAAGGAGGATAAAAATGCCAAGCTCTATTGTTCATAGCTATTTTGCTAATGATATCTTAACAAAGTTAAATCCTAATATAACAAATAAAGTTGACTTAAATTATTTAAAAATATTTGCTCAAGGACCTGATATTTATTATTTTTATAATCTTATGATTGGAAAAAAAGCTAAAAAAGTAAAAGAAATAGGTAGTATTATGCATAAGCATGATACTCAAAAATATTTTTTAACATTGATAAATTATATAAATGATAATAAATTAAATAACAATAAACAAGTATTATCTTATTTATATGGTTCTATATCTCATTACATTTTAGATAGCACCACTCATCCTTTTATTTTTTATTATACTGGTCTTTTTAATCGTAAAGATAAAACATCTTATCATTATGCTTATCTTCATCATGAAATGGAATACTATTTAGATAATTATTTTATTTTAAAAAGAGAAAAAGTCCTACCTAAAGACTTTAAAGTTCATAATTATTTAGTAAATATTAAAAAAATAGATAATGATTTAAAAAATTTAATTAACACAGTTACAAAACAAGTATATGATATTGATAATTCTTATAATTATTACGAAAAAAGTATTTTTGATATGAAAAAGTTTTATCATCTTTTTAATTATGATAAGTATGGAATTAAAAAAAATATCTATCAAATAATTGATAAAATAATACCTCAACATATATTAAAAACTAGTATTCTATCTTTCCATTTTGATGTTAAAGCAGTAAATGAAAAAGAATACTTTCTAAATTTAGAAAAAGAAACGTGGAATCATCCTTGTAATGATAGTGAATTTTATAATTACTCTTTTATAGAACTTTATCTTAATGCTATAACAAAAGCAAGCATTATAATCCTTGAAGTTGATAAAATGTTGACTAATCACAAAATTAATAATAAAAAATTAAAACAGCTTTTCCCTAACCTATCTTATCTTACAGGAAAAGATTGTAATAGTAATGAAGAGATAAAATATTTTATTGATAATAGAAAAAATATTTTATTATAGAGGTGAATATGGATATAATAATTAGAGATTTTAAACCTGAAGATACTAAATCAGTAATTGATTTATTTAATGAAAACTTTTCTCACAAAGCAACTTATCATAATATTGAAACAAGCAAAAGTAAAAAAATAATCGTTGCTACTTTTAATGAATTAATTATTGCTATGGCAGAAATAGATATTTTAGAAAATTGCTTAACTAATACAAAATATCTACTTATAAACAATGTTTGTGTAAAAAACGAATTTAAAAATCAAAAAATTGGAAGTAAAATAATGAAAAAAATTGATGAAATAGCTTATAATGAAAAATGTAATTATATAACTTTATCATCAAATAAAACAAGAATAATAGCTCACAAATTATATAAAAATAATGGTTATCAAATTATTGATACTTGTCTTTTTAAGAAAATAATTTAATTTGAAAAATAATTTTCTATACCTAAAGCTATTGCATCAGTAAGCTTGTTACGATAATCTTTTTGTCTTAATAAATAATTATCATTAGCATTAGAAATAAATCCTGCTTCGATTAAAATACCTGGTACTTTTAAAAATTTGTACATATAATAGGTATTTTCTTTTTTTATATCTCGAACATTGTTTAACTTATCTGTTAAAGTATCACTTATTACTTTAGCAATTTTCTCATTTTCTTCTAATTTAGAATTATAAAATATCTGAAGTCCTCTCCAACTGCTACTTGTTGTAGAATTTAAGTGAATAGATATAAACATATCACATTTAGATTCATTTATTAATTTAGCTCTATTATATAAATCACTTCTTTTACGATTATATGTGGTTGTAGATAAATCATAATCTCCATCTCTAGTTAGATAAACATAAGCTCCTTTAGCTATTAGTTTAGAAGCTAGTTCATAAGTAATCACTAAATTCATATCTTTTTCAACAATATGATTTGAAATAGCGCCAGCATCAATTCCTCCATGTCCAGCATCTAAATATATGGCTTTTCCAAGTAAACTATAGTCATTTATAATGGCATGAGTTTTAGTTAAAGAAAAGCTAAAAAGAAAAAACATAAAGATTATTAGGTACTTATATTTATGCACTAAAATCACCTAATAAAATATATGTTTTTTATTTTTCAAAATAACTTCCTCCGATAAACTCTCTAAAAATAGAGGTTTTTGGTATATCTTCACTTGGAATAGGTAATACAAATTTTAACAATTCTAATAATCTTAAAGCAGTATTGTACTCTAAATCATCTTCTCTTATAGAAAATAATAATGGCTCTACATAAGTTTTCAAAACACCTAGTTCATAAGCTAGAGCACTATTAAATACAACATCGGCTTCATCTTGATAAGGGAAAACATATTTTTCTTCCCCTTCTCTTACACTACTCCATGTATTTAGAGTATGCGATGGGCTATAACCTCTTGTTCTATTATCTCTTACCATTCTTCTTAAAAGTCTAATGTCGGTCATACTGATTCGATTATCATTATCGATATTTAAATATGGAAGAGGACTAATATAAATTTTATATTTGTTTTTCTTTGGAATGTTAGAAAGTAAATTACCATTTAGGGCATGAAGTCCTTCGATAATTAAGACATCATTTTCTAATAATTCAATTGTTCTTTTATATTCCTTTTTTCCTGTAATAAAGTTGAAAGTAGGAACAGCAACTTTAATTCCTTTTAATAATTTAGCTACTTGAGTATCAAATAATTTGGTATCTATGGCAGCTAAACTTTCATAATCTGGTAGTCCATTTGCTCCAAGAGGGGTATCTTCCCTATTTAAAAAATAATCATCAATTGATAGATAATTAGGATTTAAACCTAAAGTTTTAAGATATAATGCTAATTTCATTGATGTTGTTGTTTTTCCTGAAGACGATGGTCCAGATAATAAAATTACTTTATAATCATTTTTATTTAAAGCTATTTCTTCAGCAATACTAAGTAATTTATAATCTTGAAGCATTTCTGATAGTTGGATAATTTCTTTAGCATCATTATTAATTATTGCTTCATTTAATTCTCCTATGTTAGTTATTTTAAGTAGTCTTCCCCATGAATAATAAGCATCTAGACTATTAAAATATTTTTCATGATGATAATAATTTTTGACTTTACCATCATCGTATATTGATGGGAATCTAACTACTATTCCTTTATTTTCAATTAAACTTAAATCAAAATATTTTAAAACACTACTATCAAAAGGAAGAGTACCTAAAATATAATTATACATTCCATCAAATTTATATAGCGTTACAAAATTTGATGTATCATAAAATAAAGTTTTGACTTTATCTTCTCTTTTAATACTTCGAAAATAATTAAGTGCTTCTAATTTAGAAGTTTCTATTTTTTGAAAAGGTATTCCTTTTTTTACTTTATCTTTCATAACTTGTTTTATTTTCAATACATCATCTTGCGTTATTTTTTTATCTATCTGACAAAAGACACCTTTATCAATTGAATGTCTTATAATTATTTTAGTATCTTTTCCTAAAACATCTAGGGTAGATGATTCAAATAAGAAAAGTAGCCCTCTTTCATATATTTTGTTACCAAATTTATTATTTATATCAAATAAAATAAGTTCTCCACTTTTTAAAATACTATCTTCATAAGAAAGTTGTTGTCCTTTAAAAAGTCCTCCAATTATGTCATATTTAAATTTATGTTTATTATCCTCAATAATTTCTTTTAGTGTTATTCCCTTTTTATATTCTTTTTTAGTTTTATCTTCAAAGGTAATAATAATGGTTTCCATAAATTATCACTTCCCTATTTTTATTATATCATATTTTTCTTATTTTTTGTCATATTATTTTTAGTATAGTTTTAGCTCTTTTCGACTATCATATTTATGGGTGATAAAATATGAACTTAGTTCCAATGATTGTTGAAAAAAATGATATGGGAGAACGTGCTTATGATATTTATTCGAGGCTTCTTAAAGATAGAATTATTATTTTAAATGGAGAAATTGATGATAATAATGCTAATATTGTAGTTGCAGAGCTTTTATATCTTGATAGTTTAAATAATGATGATATTAGTCTATATATTAATAGTCCTGGAGGTAGTATTACTGCTGGAATGGCTATTTATGATACGATGAATTATATCAAAAGTGATGTATGTACTATTTGCATAGGTATGGCAGCTTCAATGGCAGCTTTTCTACTAGCTAGTGGTAAAAAGAATAAACGCTATGCTCTTCCCAATGCTGAAGTAATGATTCATCAACCTCTAGGGGGGGCACAAGGCCAAGCAACTGAAATAAAAATTGCTGCTGAAAGAATTATTAGACTTAAAAATAAACTTAATTCAATATTAGCTAAAAAAACAGGTAAAACAATAAAACAAATCGAAAAAGACACTGAACGTGATAATTTTATGTCAGCAACGGAAGCTTTGAATTATCATTTAATCGATAAAATACTAGAAAAAAATGAAGAGCTCTAATAATCTCTTCATTTTTACTATGCTAATTTAGTATTACCTGTTTTTTCATAACCTTTTAATGAAGTCTCAGTAGACCATTTAGTATCAACAACTTTTTTAGTTACATAACGATATATGTTTTCTGTCTTATCCCATTCATCTAAAATTTGAACATTTCCATAGTTAAAGACATTAGAACTTAAATCTTCTACGCAACTACTCATATCAGTAAATTGAACTGAAAAATATACAGGAACAAAATAAATATCACTTTTTACTTGAGATGAGTAATAAGCACTTATACCATTAGTATTTTTAATATTGATAGTAATATCAACATAGTATCTTCCATTCTTTGAAGAAATTGAAGATATACTATAAGTAAAATTGTTAGCAGTAAGAGCTGATGACTTCATCTTGCTGGCAGTAACATTAGAAACATTATAATTGCTATTACCACCGACAATACTTAAATTTTTATCTCTATTATTAATATAATTATTATAATATGAAATATCTTTAAAATATGAATTACCTATTACTTTAATATTATTTATTTTATTTGGTAAATTTGTTAACTCTAATGTGTATTTATATGAATAACCATTTTTAGTAACTAAATTTTTATTTACATAACTCATGGTATAATATTTATTTATTACTTTATTACAAAATGTTGCATATGAAACTTTTCTTGTTGAGTTTTGAATATCTGATCCTGTTTTGTTTCCAACATACCAATCACTATATTCATAAGTGTATTTTACATATTCATAATAGGTTTTCTTTTTAGAATTTTGATTATTATTTTCATTATTATTGGTATTATTATTGGTATTATTGTTACTATTATTATTTGTGTTTGTATTATTATTACTTGTATTATTATTTTGAGTATTTGTACTATTATTTTGAGTACTTGTATTACTATTTGTATTATTGTTTGTATTATTATTTACATTATTAGTATTAGTAGATGAATTATTAGTTTGATTATTATCTACTACTTGGTTATCACAATCTTTACAATCACTACTTTCAATTGAACCATAAATATAATCTGTCTTATCACCACAAGTTAGTTCAACCTTAATAGCATAATAATCTGTCATTTTAGTTACTTCAGCATAACTTTTCTTGGTATTACATACCTTACCGTTTGCCTCCATACCTTTTTTTATTAGCTTATCAGAAATTAATTTTTCTAAAGTTACCTTTTTCGTAGAGCCCAACTCACTAGGAAGTCCATTTTTAATAAAATATTCACTAGCTGCTGTTTTCATTGTTGCTAGGTTATTATCAAATGTTACATCACCAGAACCCCCTCGTAAAGTTACTTTAGATATTAACCAAATAGCAAGTAAAACAAACACTACAAAGATAACAACTTTAATAAATAAACTCAACCAACTAAAATTAGAACTATTTTCTTCGTACATAATTTTCCCCTCCTACTTATTTGTACTTAAATTTCTCTTTTAATTATAAAATTAAAAGATCAATTTCAAGTAAGACTTTATACCCCTTCTTGAAATTGTCTTTTATTCTATCACAAATATGTTCGTTTGTCAAACACTATTTTTGCTATCTAGCACATTTTTTATTTATTTCCTCACTTAAATTTGTTTTATCAATATAATCATCAAATCCATCGTCAACATAATGTTTCGCAATAAATAATTTATTATCTTCCAATAAAACTAATTTTTTACTTTTATTTTTTAACTTATTTAACTCTTGTAATAAAGCCATCCCACTCATCGTTAACATTTCATCATCAATTAAAATAATATCAAATTTTTCATCATTTTTTATTCGATTTATTGTTTCTTCACCAAACATTGAAGCTGAAACGTCATAACCTAATTGTTCTAATAATATTTTGATTTTTCTAATTTCATTTTCATCATCATCTACTATTATTGCTTTTTTGGCATTGGCTCTAGTTTTAATATAATTGTAAACATTATCACTTAAGCTATCATATGATACTATTTCTTGATCTAGAGTAATTATTATTTGAGTTGTATTATTATCACTTTTAATATTCATTGTGCCACCAAGAGATTTAATAATTTTATAACATAATGCAATATCTAATTTAAATTTATCTATTTTTGCTTTTTCTTCTTCATTAATTTCAATAGTTTGATTTAAAATATTATTTATTTCTTTTAAATTAAATTTTATCATTGAAGTTTCAACTAAAATTACCATTCGACAAATATCATATCTTGTTATAGCATTTATATCAATATTAACAAAGCCACTACTAGAATTTTCTATTATTATTTTTAAAATAGATATTAATACTTGTTTTAATTTTATATCATCGCCTTTTAATAAATTAGGCATACTACTAGCATAAGTTAAATTAAAAGAAATGTTGGAATTTAAATTTGGTTTTATTCTTGTTTCTACTTCTTTTAATAAATTTATAATGTTATAATTGTTACCTTCCATTTTTATATTATTTTTAGTATATAAATTAATACCAATAACATCATTAATAATGTAATTTATTTTTTGATTATTAGCATAAATATTATTTATGACATCATCTATATCTTTTTTGGTTAATTTATTTTTTTTATAATTAGTAATTTCTTTTTCAATATTGCTTACTGATTGTTTTAAGCCTTGAGATATTTTAAATAAAAATATTGTTTTTTCTTCACTTGAACGTTCTACCATTTTTCTATTTTCAATTAATTCTTCAACCATTTGAATATCAGGATTTTCAATAGTAAAATACATAACGAGCATAACTATTGATAAAACATTAGAACTGACATTAAATAAAGGGTCTACTTGTCTTATAATCATCATGATAGACATTAAGACTAAAAGAATAGCTAAAGGTAAATATTTCTTTTTAATTCTAGCTTTTTTAATACTTAAAAGAGCAATAATAAACATGGCTATTAGATAAATAGTGGATCCTAAATATAACATATTAGCAGACATACCACTAGAATTAGATAAATGATTTTCATAATAAAAATCAATAGGAAGTGCATATATTAAACAAATAATAATTAAATCAATAATAAAAGATATGATATGAACTTTATTTTCATTAGAAAAACCACTAATTTTATATATATAGAAAAATAATATTGTCGTCCATATGATATAAATACTATATAAAGTTTTGTTTAATATAGCAAATATAGGATAATTTTCTTCGGTAAAGCATATGCAAACTAATAAGTTGATAAAAAACATAAATGAAGATTCTAATAAGCCGACAATTAATAATTTTGAATATGTCATGTTATCAACATTTTTAATTTTATTTTTAGAAAAGAAAATAATACAAAGTATAATGTTGACAGCAAATGAACATATTGGAAAATATAAATTAACATGTTGTGATATCATAAATTCCTCCTCATATTATAATTATTTTTTATTATCATCATATAATTTTTTTAATTTTCTAACATAAGGTGTTTCTAATAATTGATCATCTTTATCAAATAAAACATCATTAACATAGTTGAATAAATAAAATTCATCTTTATTACCATAAACATGTTCTCTTTCTTCATACATATGATTTCCTGGAATTTTCCAGTCATTTTCTCTTGTTTTTAAGAAATTGGTATAAAGTTTGTTACTAATATTACTACGTTTAAATAAGCCTTTTTGTTCAATTAATTTCCATCTGATTGTTGAAAATTCTTCATCAAATTCTTCATATTTTTCATATGGATTATCAAAAATATCAACATAAATTGGTTTACCAAAAACTAGGGTTACTGATTTTACATGGGTTTTACCATCTAAAATACTATCATCATAAGTATATTCTTGAATAAAAGGAACAATTGGTGTACCTGTTTTTCTAGCTATACTGATAAATCCAGGATGAAATGGTAAATGTAATTTATTGGGACTACAATTTAATGTGGCTTCAGGATAGATATTAATGCTCTTCTTCTTGGCACAAGCTTTCATCATCTCTAATTTAGCTTCTTTAGGGCTTAACATAGCTTTTCTATCAATCTTAAAGCTTAATTTTTGTTTGCCATTTATTATTTCATTATCTCGGTCAATATAAAAAGCTCCACTTAAATCTAATAATTTTTTGACAATTGGTCTTATATCAATAGCATTTAAACTAATGACATGTTCAGGATAGGCATAAAGACTATTTATAACATCATAAAAATCTTGATGACTACTTGCATATATAACATTACTTGTAAGTGGTATATTTTCGTATCCTAATATTTTAACGTCATAAGTTAAAATTAATTTTCTTTTAAATAAATCTAGTAAAATTTTTTTAATATTAAAACTTCTGTTTTCTAATTTTACTATATCCTCATCAGTAAAATTTCGATAAGGTATTTGGGCTAATGTTTCTCTTAAATTACTATAATATTTTATAAGTTCTTTTTTAGTATAATCTTTTTCATCTTCATAACTTAATATTTTCATTTTTTAATCTCCTTTTCTAATTAGTGAAAAAATCCTAAATAAATAATAAATCCAATATATATAATTAAAATAATAATGCCGTTTATTTGTTCTTGTTTTTTAGATTTATCTGAAACTCCTAATGCCATACTGGTAAATATTCCTCCGATTAATCCTCCAATATGAGCTGCATTGTCAATACCATTCATCATAAATCCTAAACCTAAATTTAAAATAATAATTGGTAAAATTTGACTTCTTATTACATTTCCTAAATATGCTCGATAATAATAGCCAAAGTAAAGTAATGATCCAAGTAAGCCAAAAATAGCTCCACTTGCCCCTGCTGAAATTGTATTTGGTGAAAAAGCAAGTGATAAAAGACTTCCACAAATTGCACTTATAACATAGATTATGATATATTTTACTTTTCCAAAGAAACTTTCTATTTGACTTCCAATTACTAAAAGAGCATACATATTAAATAATAGATGTAATAGACCAATATGTAGAAAGCTACAAGTAAGTAAGCGATAAAATTGACCATTTTTTGTTAATATGTCTAAATTAGCTCCAAATTTTAATAATGTTAAATTATCGTAAGGTCCATCTCCTAAAATATAAGTTAATAAGAAGATTACTGCACAAATAGCTATAATGGTATAAGTAACTATTGGCTTTTTTCTTGAAAATAATTTTTCGGCTTTTTTTGATTTTTGATAACTATCACGATTAATATCATCCGTTATTTTAGCAAATAATTCAATTCCTTTTTCTTTATAGTTAATTTTATCTACAATATCTGGAAAACTATCAGCTAAAGCAGATTTCGGTATATCTTTTTCTTTGGAAATAAAAATATCATTATCACTTAAATTAACATCATCACCAATATCAGTATATATATTTAATACTTTAAGTTTTAGCGATAAAGTTTTAACTTTTAACTTTTTAATAATTCTACCTAACTTAAATCTATCAAAATTTAATTGCTCATTATTGTGAATATGCCTTGATACAATTCTTATTACTTCATAATCACTGGTTAAATTTTCTAACCATATTTCGTTATCAATTCCCCTAATAATTATGGGATTATAATTTTTGTCAGTAATAAAATAATGAGTAAGCTTCATAATTATTAAATCTTTATTATCAATTATTTCTTCATTTAACATTAAAATTCCTCCTCAAAATAATTTTCATCAATCAAAGGAATAATATCAATACTAGGTTCTTCATATGGATGTATTTCCTTTAATCTTGATATTATTTTTTTTACTTTATTTATATCACAAACAACTTCTAATTTTTCTTCTTTAACTTTTTCTAATTTGTTATTGTTTCCAATATAAGGATTAGCATGGTCATTTGGGATAAAAGTTCCAATGCATTCACTAGAAGTAGAACAATAAGTGTAATTGCCAATTACTCCTGCTCCTAGTTTACATATTTCATTTCTTATCTTCTCTAAATGTCCAAAAGGTATCATTACAATTATCTTTACTTTACTAATACTTATATTCATCTAAATTATTCATCCCCACCAAACATTATACACTAAATTTAAGAATTAATCAAAGTATATCACTTAAAATTATTTTTTTTATATAATATTATTGAGAGGAAGTGACTTATGATTGGAAGAAGACCTGGATATAGACCAGGATACGGATATGGCAATAATCGTTTTATTGGAGGAGGTTTTTTAGGACCATTTATTCTAGGAGGAATAACTGGAGGTTTACTTGCTCCTGCTTTTTATCCACCTAGACCAATATATGGACCAGGTCCAATATACGGACCGGGATATGGACCAGGATACGGATATTATTATTAAAAGGGCTGTAATGAAATTGTTTCATTACAACTTTTTATTTTTAATTTTTTTCTTTTCTTTTCATAAAATATTTAGTATAATATTATTGGTGATATTTATGTCTAATAATAATTATAATAAAAATCTTACTGATAAGAAAAATAAAACTCAAAATAATAAAACCAAAAAAGAAAATACCAATGAAATAATTACTTCAAGCAAAAAAACTAGTGATAAAGTTAAAAATTCTAACAATACTAATACAAATAAAGTTAATTCCACTAATAATAAAAAGAAAATAGATTATAATGAAAGTATTACATCTGAAATTCCTTTAAAAGAAAATGCCACCACTAATAACAAAAAGAAAATAGATTATAATGAAAATATTACATCTGAAATTCCTTTAAAAGAAAATACTATAAAAACAGTTGTCGTTAAAAAGAAAAAAAGAAAACTAAAAACTTGGGTTTGGATTGTTATCGCTACATTTTTCTTATCTACTCTTCTTATTTCTATTATGGAGATTGCTTTTTGGGGTAAAGATAATCATAAAACAAAAGAAATTATCAATGAAGTTGTAAATGATACTAGCGTTGAAGAAGTTGAAGATAATGAAAAAACAGAAAATGTTAATGAACCCGAAGATGAAACTAGCGATTATTGGTATTATATATCTTTTCCACTTATAAATGTTAATTTTGATGAATTAATAAAGAAAAATAGTGATACTATTAGTTGGATTAATGTTAATAATACTAATATTAATTATCCTATTGTTCATACTGATAATAATGATTTTTATTTAAATCATTCATACGATAAAACCTATAATGAAGCAGGATGGGTATTCCTAGACTATCGAAATAATTCAAGCTTATCAGATCGTAATAATATTATCTATGCACATAGTCGTCTTGATAAAACCATGTTTGGTTCTCTTAGTAAAGCCTTAAATCAAGCTTGGTATACTAATAAAGATAATCATATTATTCGCTTATCTACTCCAACCGAAAATACGTTATGGCAAATATTTTCCGTTTATGTTATACCAGAAGAAAGTTATTACATAACAATTAATTTTACTGATGATGCTTTTTTAGAATTTTTAAATACTGTTAAAGGTCGTAGTCGTTATAATTTCAATACAGAACTTAATGTTAATGATAAGATTTTAACTCTATCTACTTGTTATTCTGATACGGAAAGGACAGTTGTTCATGCTAAACTTATAAAAAGAGAAAGTAGATTTTAAAAAATATCGATAAGATATTTCAGAGTGTAGACAAACCCCTAGATTTTTTCTAGAGGTTTTCTTATGCAATTTTTAAAAATTGAAATTTTAGAAAATTTTTAATATTTTTAGAAATTTTTCTCAATATATTAGATGATGATAGAGATATTCCATCTACTTTATCTTGCTTTATTGCTATGTTTTTCATATTTTGGGCAGCACAAATCAAGTGTGTATATGATTGATTCTTTTCCACACTTTTATATAATGTATATCTATATCCATGATTTTGTTTTGAATCTCCAAAACTTCTTTCTACTGTTGTTTTTCGTTTTTTAAATAATTCTTTGCCTTCTTTACTTAATCTTCTTTCTCTTGCTCTTTCATTTACTTCTTCTTTTATAAATCTTCTTATTGTTCTATATTTATTTTTTCCACAACATTCACTAATAAATGGACATCCTTCACATTGTTTTCTATCATAGTATTTCTTATATCCATTTTTATCTATATTTCTATATGGTAATACTACTCCTGTTTTAGGACATATATATACATCTTCTTCTTTCAAATATTCAAATTTCCATTTCCTTATTTCTGTTTCCCCTTGTCCATATCTTCTATATTGTATTACTCCATATATTTTATTATTGTTAAAGTCAATATAAAAATGCAATATTTGGTCCATATAATTATGTAGGAAAACCTACATTTTTAAATGAGCCTT
>CANRCE010000036.1 GCA_947629035.1 uncultured Bacilli bacterium
TTCTTGAGTTGGTAAGAATTCATGTAATGGGGGATCTAAATAACGAACTGTCATAGGTAGTCCTTTTAATTCTTTATACATTGCTTTAAAATCACCTTTTTGATAAGGAATAAGTTCATTTAAAGCTGCTTCTCTTTCTTTTTCTGTTTCAGCTAAAATCATTTTTCTAATTTTAGGTATTCTCTCTTCTTCAAAGAACATATGCTCTGTACGACATAAACCGATACCTTCAGCACCTAATTCTAAAGCCTTTTTAGTATCTCTTGGATTATCAGCATTAGCTCTAATTCGTAAACGACGATATTCATTAGCCCAATCCATAATTCGTTTAAAATCTCCACTTACTGTGGCATCCAAAGTTTGAATATCACCCTCATAAATTTTACCAGTATTACCATCTAAAGAAATATAGTCTCCCTCTTTAAAAGTAATACCTCCAAGTGTAAATTCTTTTGCTTCTTCATTAATAATGATATCTCCACATCCTGCTACACAACAAGTACCCATTCCACGTGCAACAACTGCTGCATGTGAAGTTCTTCCACCACGAACTGTTAAAATACCTTGAGAAGCAACCATACCTTCGATATCTTCAGGTGTTGTTTCTAAACGAACTAAAATTGTTCTTTTATTTTCTCCACCTTTTCCTAATTTTTTAGCATCATCAGCAGTAAAAACAACCATTCCTGCAGCTGCTCCTGGAGATGCAGGTAATCCCTCACCAATTGCTTGTTTTTCTTTTAAAACTCTAGGATCAAAAGTTGGATGAAGTAATTGATCTAAACTTTTAGCATCAATACGCATAATAGCTTCTTTTTCATCAATCATACCCTCATCTACTAAATCACAAGCTATTTTAATTGCTGCATGAGCTGTTCTTTTACCATTTCTTGTTTGTAAGAAATACAATTTTCCCTCTTGAATAGTGAATTCCATATCTTGCATATCTTTGTAATGTTCTTCTAATTTATGAGCTAAACTGATGAATTCATCATAACATTCTGGTAAATCTTCTTTTAATTTAGTTATAGGTTGTGGAGTTCTTATACCTGCGACAACATCTTCACCTTGAGCATTGATTAAATATTCTCCGTAGATTCCTTTTTCTCCAGTTGCAGGATCTCTTGTGAAAGCTACACCAGTACCTGATGTATTTCCCATATTACCAAAAACCATCATTTGAACATTGACTGCTGTTCCCCAATCACCTGGAATATCATTCATTCTACGATAAACAATAGCTCTTGGATTATCCCAAGATCTAAATACAGCTTCAACAGCATTTATAAGTTGAACTTTTACATCTTGTGGAAATTCTTCACCATTCATATGTTCTTTATAAATTTCTTTAAATCTTGTTACTAACTCTTTTAAATCATCAACACTAAGTTCAGTATCATAAGTAATATTTCTTTTTTCTTTTATTTCATCAATTATTTTTTCAAAATATGACTTATTTACCTCCATTACTACATCAGAATACATTTGAATAAATCTACGATAAGAATCATAAGCAAATCTAGGATTGTTAGTTTTTTTAGCGAATCCTTCGACAGAGATATCATTAAGTCCTAAATTAAGGATTGTATCCATCATTCCTGGCATCGAAGCTCTAGCACCACTTCTAACAGATACCAAAAGAGGATTTTCGTTATCACCAAATTGTTTACCTGCAATTTGTTCTAGTTGCTTTAACGAATTAAATATCTCGTCTTTGATTTCATCAATAATCTTTTTACCATTTTCATAATAACTAGTACAAGCTTCAGTTGTTACAGTAAAACCTTGAGGTATTGGAAGTCCTAAATTAGTCATTTCTGCTAAATTAGCTCCTTTACCACCAAGCAGATTTCTCATGTCTTTATTACCTTCTTTAAAAGCATATACGTATTTCATTTAATCTCCTCCATTTCACTTTTAAATCATAACACAAAAAAAAGATTAAGGTCAACCGATTATCCAAATATTGACTTTTATTTTACAAATTATTTTTTAAGGAGTTTTTTTCGACACTTACGACACATTGATTTGTATTGAGCATCTTTTCCATCGATAGCCACTTGTTCTCCCTCAAAAACTGGTTTCTCATCGATAAAACGTACATTCATCGTTGCTTTCTTACCACAAGCACAAATTGTTTTAGCCTCTTCGATAGAATCTGCAAGTTCTAATAATCTCATGCTTCCAGGAAATAGCTTCGTTTGAAAATCCGTACGAAGTCCATAACAAATAACAGGAATATCATAATTATCTACAATGTCAGATAACTCTTCAATATTTTTAGGAGTTAAAAACTGAGCTTCATCTACTAAAATACAATCTAAATTATGTTCAATTAAATAAGTAGAAATTAACATATAAATATTATCTGTTGGTGCTATTAAAAAATCAACTTTTAATTCTTCCAAAGCCCGTGACTGAATTTTATCATCACCTTTGGTATCTTTTTGAGCTTTAATGATAACTGCTTTCATATCTCTTTCAGCATAATTATACCAAGTTCTAATTAAATCACGGGTCTTCCCACTTCCCATTGCTCCATATCGAAAATATAATTTAGCCATTTTTTTCATCACTCCTTAACTTATATAGCTATTTTTATTTTTTAGCCCTTGGATGAGCAAAGTCATATACTTGTTTTAATTGTTCTGTTGTAACATGAGTATAGATACCAGTAGTATTTAAGCTTTCGTGTCCTAATAACTCTTTTACACTAACTAAATCTGATCCTCTATTCAATAAATGAGTAGCAATACTATGCCTTAATACATGAGGAGATATATGTTTATTAATTCCAGCTTCTAGTACAAGATTATTTAATATCTCTCTTATATAACGTGTACTAAGTGCATCACCATTTTTATTTAATATTAAATATTTTGTATTCTTTTTATTAAGTATGGGATAAGCATCATTTAAATATTTATCCAATGCTTTTTTACAATAACTACCATAAGGAACTATTCTTTGCTTATTTCCTTTTCCATTTATTTTTATTAATCGATCATAAAAATTTATATCTTCTAATTTTATTGATACTAATTCATTTACTCTAATACCAGTTGCATATAATAATTCTATTATTAAATTATTTCTTATTCCTATTTCATCATCTCGATTTACTGCTTCAAGTATTTTTTTTACCTCATCTTCTGATAAAAAATGTGGTAAATTTGCATCTTTTTTCAAAGTTTTAATATCTTTTAGAGGATTATAATTTATCTTATCTTTTAGATGTAAATAATTATAAAAACTTTTTAAAGCACTTAACTTTCGATTAATACTTGAATTAGATATACTTTTTTCTTGTTTTAAATAAGCAATATAATCATTAATTTCATCATCAGTTATCGAAAATATATTTTTACATCTACTATTAAATTCTATAATATCTTTATAATATCCCTGTATCGTATTTTCCGAATAGTTTCTTTCATATTTTAAGTAATTACAGAATTCCTCTATGACATTCATTCTTTTTGTCTCCTTTTTACATAACTATTATTTTCCTTTTTAGTATAACTTAAAACATTTCTATCTTTTAATTCAAAATACATTTTACGATATTTAGAATAGCTATTATCTTTAAAATAAGCACCAACTAAAAGTTCATAATAATTTTCAATCGTTTCATCAAAATATTTTTTAACATACTTTATATCTAATTTATCAATTTCTTTAGGATTTTTCTTAAGATAATCAATTAAAGCTAGTTTAATTTCATCTTTATTAATTTTATCTTTAGCATATAATATTCTTATCTCTTTTATCGTATCTATATTATTATCTTGTGATTTTGCTAAAATTTTAGCCTCAACAAAATCTATTTTTTTACCATATAATTCATTAAATGTATTAATCATGTCAAAACTATTTTCATAATCACTAGTTATCTCATCTATGCTTTTTAAACTATTTCTTATCAAAATAGTACTCTTTTTACCATTTCTTTCTACAAATACCAAATGATAATTATATTTCATATAGACGCCCTCCCTATAATTATCTTTACAAGATAATTATAAATCTTTTTAAAAGAAAAAAATAGTCATTTGACTATTTTTAGACATATTTATTTTCGTGATACATATTTTCCATCTTTTGTAGATATAACAATTTCTTCGCCCTCTTCGATAAATAAAGGAACTCTTACAGTATATCCTGTCTCAATTTCAGCATCTTTTGTTGCATTAGTTGCTGTATTCCCTTTAATAGCAGGCTCTGTTTTAGTTATTTTAAAATCTATCTTTTCAGGAAGTTCCACTCCTAACATTTCACTTTCATAGAAATATATTAAAACTTCTAAACCTTCTTTTAAATATTTTACCTCGTTTACTAATTTATCTTTATTTAGTTCAACCTGCTCATAAGTTTCCATATTCATAAAACTATAAGTATCTCCCGTTGCATATAAAAATTGCATCTTTTGCTTATCAACATGAGCAGTAGGTACTTTTATACCAGCATTAAATGTATATTCTGCAATAGAACCAGTTCTTAAATTTTTTAATTTAGCTTTAACGATTGCAGCACCTTTACCAGGTTTTACATGTTGAAACTCTAATACTTGATATAAATTGTTTTCATACAAAATTGTAACTCCTGTTTTAAAGTCATTAACATTTATCATGAATCATTCTCCTAACTTTCTATTTACCTTTTAGTATTATCAAATACTATTTTTTCTCTTTATGTGTTGTTGTTTTTCGACAAGTACTACAGAATTTATTTAATTCTAATCGTTCTGTTGTATTCTTTTTATTTTTACTTACAGTATAATTTGGTGTCTTACATTCTTCACATACCAAAGATACTAATATTCTATTTTCATTCTTCTTTGCCATAATAAAATCCTCCTTTGCGACACATATACTTCATTATATCATATTTTATTTTGCTTTTCAAAGTTTTTTCAATACTTTAAATAAAAATGATATTTAGAAACACTCTATCTATCATTTCTTATTTAACATCTAGGCTTCTTTTTTGGTAGCTACTTTTTCCTCATTTTTATAAAATCCACATTTATCACATACTCTGTGTGGTCTAATCATTGCACCACAATTAGAACATTTTACTAGACCATTTGCAGTTATTTTATAATGAGTCCTTCGCATATCTCTTCTTGTTTTACTTACTTTTCTAAATGGAACTGCCATCTTTATTTCTCCTTCCTATTATTTAGTAATTTATCTAAATCACTAAAGGGATTATTACTAGTATCAAGATCATCTTCACTAATAAGTCGCCATCCCTCTCCTTTTAAGTCTAAATGTTCATTTTTTTCATTTACAACTTTTAAAGGAATTTCCACTAATATATTTTGCCATAAAATCTCAATAATATCAAGTGTTTTTTGATTATTTATGACATTTTCATCGATTTCTTCATCGATTTGTTCACTAAAATTATAATTATAATCTTCTAAAGTTATATTATCTGGTATTATTATTTTTCCCGATAAAACACCAACAATGTTAAAAGTATCATCAACATTCTTTTTAATTTTTCCTTTAAAATGAATATTATCTACTTTCCTTATCATTGTATTTTCTAAATATTTTGAATCAATATCTAAATTAGTATCAATATCAATATCATTATTTCCACTTCTTAATTTTAGAATATCAATAATCATAATTTCACCCACTAGTTAATTATATACTATTTTTTTTTAAATAGCAATCATTTTCCTTTATTTTAATACTTCTTTTTCATACTCAAAAATACCACCTTGAGCAACATTAAAGAAAATTGACTTAATATCAATTATACGATAATACATAACTAGTTTATTATCACTTAAACTAAAAGTAATAACACTAGATACATTATTTTTAATTAGTTGTATGTAATCTTCTTTATTTTCTATAACTTCTTCTTTAGAAATAAGCTTATTATCTTGCTTATTAATGAAATTATCATTTTTATCATTATAGATACTATTTATAAATAAATCATCCACTACTTTATCAATACTTATTTTATATTGTTCTAATAATTCTTCATCAGTAAGTAATTTTTTATTTTCTAAATCAATATTTATACTTATAATACCAAAAATAATATTATCGTTTACAATTTTAGAACTTACACTTAAAATATTATTATCAATTTCATATTCATTTATGACCTCTAAATTAAGTGAACTATCGTAATTACTATAACTTTCTATTTTATCATAAAATTCTCTTTGTTCTATTAGAAATTCATTTAAAATATTGCTATCTATATTTTTAAATATTATTTTTTTGTAACTCTTATCAATATTTGACAAATAATAATCTTCTTGTGTCACATAATCATTAACATTTAAATCTATTTTATTAGAATTATCGATATCACTAGGTAATTTATCAATATCTTTTTCATCATCTTTATATATTGCTAATACAATAAAAATCATTCCTATTAAAACAATTGCTATAATAAACCCAATAAATAATATTTTTTCTTTTTTTTCCATCTTACCAACTTACCTTTCATACTTTAATTATATCTTATTATCTTCATTATTTAAAGAAGAAATATAACAGTTTACATATTTTAAACACCTGTATTTTTGTTTAATTTTTTTAAAATCAATTTTCTTGCAAAATCAAATGGAATTACCGTCAACGCTAATGCTAACATAAAAAAGAATTCACTAAAAGTAAGCCCTTTTGTCCTAAATAGACTACCTCCATAATAAATTAAATATGTTTGTACAATAGCCACAAATAAAATAACAATTACAAAACCCTTGTTTTCCCAAAGATGACTTACAATATTTAATCTAGCTGTTCTAGCATTAAAACTATTGAAAATACCAATAAAAATAAATAAACCAAAAAACGCTGTAAGTAAATATTCATCATTAATACTTATTCGATAAAAAGAATAAATAAAATTAGATTTTAAAAACAAAATACATAAAAAAGCCGAATATAGTCCTGTTACTATTATTTCATTTAACATATATTTGTTAATTATATTTTCATTTTTCTTTTTGGGAGCTTCTTGCATATATTCACTAAGTGCTGGTTCATAAGAAAAAGCCAATCCTGCTAAAGTGTCCATAACCATATTTATCCATAACATTTGAATTACTGTAACAGGTACTGGTACACCAATAAAAGGTCCTACAACTGATACTGTAATAGCGCAAAGATTAACAGTAAGCTGAAAAATAATAAATTTCCTAATGCTTTTAAAAATAGTTCTTCCATATAAAATAGCCCAAGAAATAGATAAAAAGTTATCATCTAATATTACAATATCACTAGCTTCCTTTGCTACTTCAGTACCACTTCCCATAGCAATACCAACATCTGCTTTTTTTAAAGCAATTGCATCATTTACCCCATCTCCAGTCATACCTACTACTAAATCTAAATCTTTACATATATTAACTAATCTACTTTTATCTTGGGGCAATGCTCTAGCAATAACTTTAATATTAGGTAACATTTCTTTTATTTTTTCATCGGATAGTGAATTAAGTTGAGAAGAACTAATCACAATATCACTATTTTTAGTAATAAGTCCTAATTCTTTTGCAATCGATTTAGCTGTATTAATATTATCACCAGTAATCATAATTGTATTAATACCTGCTTCTGTAACTAATTTAAGTCCCTCTTTTGCTTCTTTTCTTATTTCATCTTTAATGCCAATAATACCTACTAAAGTTAAATTATGAAAATTCGTTAAACTATCCTTATCACCCATGGTAGCTAATAATAAAACTCTAATTCCCTTATTTGTCATTTCATTTATTTTAGTTTCTAATTCTTTCTTTTTTCGAAAAATATTTCTTTTACCATTTTCATCATAATAATAATTACAACTATCAATTAATATTTCAAATGCACCCTTTATCAATTTAATTTCTTGACCATCTTTTACAATAAATGAACTTGCATATTTATTTTTACTATTAAAAGGAATTTTCTCAATTATTTTAACATCAGGATTTTTTGAACATTTAAGAAAATTTACTAAAGCTCTATCAGTAATATTACCACCAACAATACTGTTAGTACCTTTATCATAAACACTATCACTATTATATAGTATACTAGTTGTAATTAAGTTATTATAAAATGGATGTTTTTTTAATTCATCATAGCTATTAAATTCAAGTAAGTTACCATTTATAATCGACATAACCTCTAATTTACCATTAGTTAAAGTACCAGTTTTATCGGTAAATAAAATGTTTAAACTACCTGCTGTTTCAATACCAACCATTTTTCTTACTAAAACATTATTCTTCAACATCTTTTTAACATTTGAAGATAATACCAAAGTAATCATCATTGGTAAGCCTTCAGGAACAGCTACAACTATAATAGTAACTGCAAGAGTAAGAGCATGAAGAAGATATCCAAATAAAAGAGGCAAATCACATATTGTTTGTATTATCAAATTCATGTTAAAACCATTTTCAATGACAATTTTCGAAAATAAATAAGAAACAGCCACAAGAAAGCTAGCAAAATATCCTATTTTACTTATAAATTTAGCTAAATTAGTAAGTCTTAATTTTAAAGGAGAAGGCTCACTTTTTTCTTGTAACTCTAATGCCATTTTCCCATATAAGGTATTATCTCCAACTTCACTAACTTGCATAAGAGCTTCTCCATCATAAACTACCGTTCCTCGATATACTAAATTATCATTAGAAATTTCATTTAAATTAAGACAAGCAATCTTTTTAACTTCTTTTGTCTCTCCATTCATTGCTGACTCATCCACATTAATATTTCCTTTTATTATAACACCATCAGCAGGTATTTTATCACCTGAAGCAAGACTTACAATATCATTTTTTACAATATCATCAATAAATATAGTAGTAAGTTTTCCATTTCTTTTTACTTTACAATTTATTTTTGAAGACTCTTCTTGTAATCTTTTAAATGCTTTCTCAGATCCATATTCTGAAATCGTAGAAATAAATGAAGCAATGAAAATAGCAATTACAATTCCTATTGTTTCATACCAATCAAAATCTTTAATTAAAAATATTGTTTTTATTCCAAGAGCTATTAATAGTATTTTTATAATTGGATCTCCTAAAGTTTCAATAAATAAAGAAAAAAAATTATTACTATTATTGTTTGTAAGAGTATTACTACCATATTTTTTTTTGCTTTCTTTTACTTCGTTATCTGATAAGCCATCTATTTTCATAAGTAGCCTCCTTTGTACATCTTACTAGATGGCTTATCCTTATAGACTATATATCATTCGACAAAATTATGAATTAATAATCACGCTCTCATAATCATTATTGTTTTCCAAACTTGGCTTTTCATTATTATTTACCATTATTAATGTTGTAATAGCAACTAATAAATAAAACATTATTACTCCTTTATTATTTTTTAAAAATCTCATTTTCAACACTTCCTTTCTTCTTACAATTTTATTTTAACACATACTAATGTTCGTGTCAAGGAATTTTTAAGCAAAAAAATAAACATTTGTTTGACAAATGTAAAGTTTTATGATATTATGAATACGAAAGGAGATATTCTATGGAATTACCAGAAAAGTTAACTAATCGTCAAAAAGAAATTTTGACATTTATAAAAAAATTTTATGCCGAAAAAAAATATCCACCATCAATTCGTGAAACAGGAGCTGCAATTGGTCTTAAATCACCTGCTACCGTTCATGTTCATATTAATAAACTTATTGATAAAGGATATTTACGCCGAGGTGAAGGAAGTAATCATTTAATTGAATTATTAGTTCCTAACGAATTCGAAAATCAAGCCGAAGATGTTGTTAGCGTTCCATTAATTGGAAAAGTAACTGCCGGAAATCCAATCGAAGCTATCGAAGTACCTAATGAATTATTCTCTCTACCAACTTATCTTATTCCTAAAAAAAAGGAAGTATTCACCTTAAAAGTTGATGGTAACAGTATGATAAATGCTGGTATCTATAATCAAGATATCGTTATTGTGGAAAGATGCAATACAGCTAACAATGGAGAAATTGTCGTAGCTATGGATGATGAAAATCAAGTTACACTAAAAAGATTTTATAAAGAAAATGGATATTTTAGATTACAACCAGAAAATGATACAATGGCACCAATTATTTTAAAAAACGTTACTATTTTAGGAAAAGCCATTGGATTATATCGTAAATTTTAAAAGGTACTTAAGATACCTTTTTTATTTTGTCGTATATAGCATTATAACCATCAATTGTCGTAAATATTGTAAGCTCCCCTATTACAATATTTGCAGCATTAATTTTAGCTAATTCAGAAGTTAAATCATACTTATTAAGTATATTTTTATATTCTTTCAAATAATCATCTAGGGTTTCTAAATAATCTCCTTTAGATATCTTAATATTTTCAATTTCTTTTTGAATATTTTCTTTATAATTATTTTCTATTTTAAAATCTAAAATTTGATAATCAACATTATTTAAACTAGCAAAAATATTTAAATAATCACTCATAATTAAATCACAAGGAATAATATATTTTTGATAATAAACAATACTGGTATCAGAAAAAGTTGGTTTTATATTATCTTTATAGCTAAAAACAAGTGTTGGAACAATTACTAATAAAATTATTGATATATAAATTATTTTTCTTAACATAATATCACCAATTTTAGTATGTACCATTATTTTAAACTTACAAGTTAAATCAATAAATCCGTATCTAATTTGATTTAAAACATGATATAATATTTTTATGGGAGGTAATAAAATGGAATTAAGGTATAAAGAAAAATTCTTGTTAGCACTTTATTTAGAGTATTTTGGTTTAGAATATGATATTAATGATGATAGAATAATAAATGTTCGTGACAGTGAGTTTTTAAGAAGACATGTAGAAATGCAAAATATTTGTTATTTAACGATAAACTGTGATATTTATGTAGGAAATGATTATTATTTTGCGTGGAATTATACTGGTCCTTATTCTGATACGCTAAAATCTGACCTATATAGATTAGATACAAAACAGGTTGAAATCGCTTCATTTTATAAAGAATATAATGGTAAAAGATATGGTTGGGCAGCAACTTATGGAAATCAACTACAAGGACTTTTAAAAGAATGTTGTTCACGTGATCAAGCTAATAGAATAGCATTTTCCAGCTTTGTTTTAGAGGATATTATGAAATTTGAAAATGGTAGTATGATTTTGGCAGGAATAATGTATTTATATAAAACTGTTTTACCAACTGCTAATAAAAATCGCATTTTTGAAGAATTAGAAAAGCGATTTGGTACTTATGGAATATACACAGATCGAGAGCTTGAAGAAATTGCTTGGCGAAATGCTCAAATTATAGGATTGATAGATATAAAGAAAAAATATCCAATTGAAAAACCAAATAGATTAAAAAAAACAATTAGATAATAATTAAAATAAAATAAGCACTAAATCCCAAAATTAAAAATCAAGGAAAAATAAAGTTAATCTAAATTCTTGATTTTTTATTATGAAATTATTAAGACTTTTATAACAAAAGTTCTAAAGCTTATTTCTATCGTTTTGCTACTTTCTACCTTATTGGTGTTAGCAATAATTCTTTAAAGCATTTATAGAGTGTCAAATCCACTAAATTAGAGGCGACAATCACTTGCAAAATCAAATGTTCCTCTTTTTTATTTTATGCAAACTTCATTACTAATCATTAAATTAATATTTATGCAGGTCATAAATAAAAATTTCAAGCGATTGTGGAAGTTACCTACAACTATAATAGTATTTTATGATATAATTGTTATTAGAGGTGTTGGTTATGAATTTAAGAGATAAAATAGAAAATTATATACCTTTTAATGAACAAGAAAAAAGAGATAAAGAACAATTTTTAAAATTTATAGATACTTTTGATGATGTTTTGACTAGAGATAACGTTTTTGGCCATTTTTCAGCATCAGCTTTTGTTGTTAATAAAGAAAGGACAAAAATGGTAGTAGTTTATCATATTATAAATGATGGTTGGATTTATCCAGGTGGTCATGTTGATGGTGAAGAAGACTTTTTATCAGTTGCTGTTCGAGAAGTGGAAGAAGAAACCGGATTAAAAGTAAAAGTTTTAGATAAAAATATTTTTTCTATACAATCTGCTCAAGTAAAAGGTCATATTAAACGAGGTAAATATGTTTCTGCTCACATTCATTTAGATGTGGTATATATTATGGAAGCAGATGATAAAATACCATTAGTTTATAAAGAAGATGAATCAAAAGGTGTAAAATGGATTTCATTTGAAGAGGCAACTAATGAAACAATGTGCGACTTTATTAGACCTATACACAAAAAATTAATAAAAAAATTAAATATTAAGCAAAATTACTAACCCCTAGGAATTTTTATTTCAATAAAAAATCATCTCTAGAAAGAGATGAAATATATTTTAATGTCCGAAAAAGCTTGAACAGATTTTCTACTGGAGCGTATAGAGAAGAAGTCAAATAACTCATCTCATGCATTAATAAGATAGAATCTAATAAATACCAACTTAAATTTACCAATAGGGCTATTTACCTAAACAATTGTCTATGACTACCAATTGCAAGTAAAACTAAAACCAATTTATCATCAACATATTTATAAATAAGCAACCAATCAGGCTTGATATGACATTCAGAACAATCTTTATATGTTTTAT
>CANRCE010000037.1 GCA_947629035.1 uncultured Bacilli bacterium
CCATGACCAGATCTACTTCTTTCAATAGAAATTGGCACATTATATTTATCACATACACTAGCAAAAGCAAGTACATCATCTTTAATATTATTTTCATTTTTCTTATTATCAAAATCAAAGGCCAGAAAATAACAAGTTTCATCATCTAACATGGGATAAATACCAATAGGATTATTACTAAATAAATGATTTCTAATTACTTCCTTATCTATTGGTTTATTTAGCCAATAATTACAATCTTTGCATTTTTTACCCATAGTTTTATAACATACATTTTTATTCCATTCGTTAGCACACTTAGGTATATAATACTTTTTGCTAGAATCATTTTTATCAATAGAAAGATACGGATACACATCATCTCTACCTTTAAAATAATCCATAAAAATATTTACTTTGTCTTCATTTGTAAAATTATTTTTGATTTGATTATCTAAACTGTTAAGAATCTTTTTTAATTCATTAATTTCATTAATAAGTTTTTTAGCCTCAATTGTTTTTCTACTAATGGCTTCAATTATCTCATTTCTTTGCATAAAACACCCATTAAAAATAATAAAGTTAATCTATTATATATCAAATTTATTTATTTTTAAAGGAAAATAATCGAACAAATATTTTCATAAATTAAATATAAATGTAAATCTTTATAAAATAGCCTTTTTTCTATTTTAGGATTTAATCGATACCTCCATGCCCGACATCAATTACAACCTTCTTTGTTGCCCTTTCATCAATAGTTTATCACCTAATATAAGATATGTTTATTTACCTATTTGGTGAAACATTCTATTTAATAAATGATTTTAAATGAGCTCCCATAGAATATATTTTCCATTCTGATTTATTATTTATTTTTACTAAACATATTTCACATATGTTAGTAATTATATGCGGTGTGTCAATTATAAATAAATCATCCACTTGGGGAAAAATTCTCACATAAGCCATATTTTTTTCTTTATTATAACGGACTTTCGAACTTAACCCAGGTTTTACAATTTGACTGTAAAATTTTTTAGTTTCAGAATAATCTTTCCAATCTTTTTTAGTTGGTAAAAATATTAAATTATCCATCTTTTTAATAGAAATTTTATCTTTTTCTAATTCATTTAAAAAATCCAAACATTTCAATATTATTTCCATATCTTCCGTTGTAAACCCTTTTTCTATATTAGCTAAATCTAAATTTGTTCCATCTTTACCATATAAATTAGACCAATATGGGGACTTTTTTATATTTTGTTTATTTTTTGTAGTATCTCCTAAATATATTGCAGTAGCTCTACTATGATTAATATTTTTTATACACGAAACATCCTCCAATGATACTAATAAATCAAATGTTTGTAAAACTATTTTCTCTAAATCTTCAACATACTTTCTTACACATATAAATCTTAAACTTTCTTCAGTAGAACTTAATCTTTTAATTCTATCTTGATCTGCATGTAAGTACATTCCATACATAACATCTTCTATTGTTTCATATAAATTTAATTTCGTTCCATCAGCTAATATATAAGTAAATTGTTGGCTTTCAATTTTCTTATAATCAGCTATTAATTGTTTTAACTGCCCAATGTTATTTGGATATTTATTTAACATTTGTATTAAAATATTTTCTATTGAAACAGAACCTTTTTTATTACCATATTTTCTTAATAGCATTAATTTTGTATTAATTTTTACATAGGATAATTCATTATAATTATCAAGTTCATCAAAATTATCTAATTGTAATGAAAAACGTTTATATTCGTTTACCGTAATAATAAATAATTTCAAATTATCTAAATACATAATAACACCTCCTAATAAATTAAATAATTACATTTTATAAAGATACTATTACTGGTATCTTAAAATTTTCTTTACTATAAATTCCTTCTATTTTTAAAAAATATTCATTACATTATTTAATTAAAAACTTCTGTAATTATCTTTTATATGTTCTGCATGAAGTTCAAAATTATGTGCTATTTCTCTTAATAAGGCAGCAAAATTATAATATCCTGCCAATTCTGTAATTTCTGCTTTTTCTTTATATTCATTACATTTTTTGTTATATACTGTACCATTTTCATCCCAATGAACTACGCCTACAGCATTAAATGCCTCTGTTCCGTAACCATCTCTAATGATTTCATTACTATTTATTATTTTTGCAACTGCTTTATCAATCCAAAAACCAGTTTTATCTTTTGGAGAATAAAACAAAACTTTCCCGAAATATGATAATCCAACTTCTAATCTATCATTTTTTTTACAAATAATTTTCATTTCTTCATACCACTTTTTTAGTTCTTTTGAATCAATATAGCCATCTTCTTTAATTCCAGGAACTAGTTTCCACTGATGTAATAATCGGTAGGCATTTGTTGCAATATTTGGATCAATATTAATATTTTCTTTTTTTTTAGAGTGTTCTTTAAATGCTAACTGCAAAATTTCTGAATAACGATTTGCATCAGATGAAATAGTTTTTTCTATTGTCATTGGACGATAATTTTCATTATTTAATAGTGGTAAAAATTTCCACTCAATATAAAATAATCTGTTTAAATCAACATCTTTATCTTTTTGCAAAATTTTTATTGATTCACATATATCATATTGATTAAAATTTTTATTAATTTTTTCAAGGCATGTTAATATAATATTACTATCATATTTTATCATTTTATTATGATGTAACGAAAGTCTATATATCAAAAATACCCTTTCAAATCTATGAACTTTCATTAATTTAGAAATACTGTAATTTAAAGTTTTCTCATCTTCTATAAATCTTATATCCACCTCTTTCCAATATTTTTTATAATCGGAGCCGAGTAATTGCTCTACATTTTTAAAGGTAGATAAATTGTAAGGAAGCATTAATAAAAAGTTAGTTTTTGCAGTTACTGATAAATTACTAATTAAATTATTATCATAATTTGCATTACTACGATTATATTTGTTATAAATATATCCTTTAGCAAATTCTATCAAATAATTTTTTTTATCTAAATTATTAAGAATCATATTTTTTTCCTCATGCGTAGAAATATTTAATTTAGAAACTATTATTCCTAACAAATAAGGATCTTCAACAATCTTTGACAATTTTATTATTGATGATATTCCATCATTTAAATATATTTTATTTACGCTATTTAATTGTAATTCTTGAAGCTTTTTTTCTGATAACTCATAATTGTCATAATTTTCAAATAATTCCCAGGAATCTTTTTTAAATAATCTAGATATAACATATAAATCATCATTTGGTTTTAAATATTTAATTACATCATTTATTTTTTCTATCATTTCATTTTTTATATCATCATTTATATCTGAATTTTTTTTAATCCAATAAATAAGTCTTTCTAATTTATCCCATAATTTATATTTGTTTTTATCATTTTTACTAGCAATTTTTGAACTTTTTAAATAATCACAAATTTTATCAAAATTTAATTTTGATACATTATCTAACAAATCAATTAAATCAATTAGTCTTTCATTATTAACTTTGCAATATTTAATCATTAAATCAAGATATAAATCAATTTGTTTATAATATTCTTTATTTGTGATAACTGAATCAATTTTTGGAACATTTATATATTTTGGCTTATATGTAGGAATAGCATAATTTGTTTCACCAGGCATAAGTTTTTTTAATATTTTCCAACCAATATTAATATCTTTTTTTACAATATTTTCTACAATTGTTAATCTAAATGAAACTGGAGCGAACGTATTAGGACTCCAAGGTAATATTACATTTACAATATGATCTATTGCTTTTTCATCATTTTTTGCAAGATCAGATAAAATCATACACGTACGAACGCAATAATCTGTACTCCATGCAATTAATTCTAAACTCCCGTAGACTGATTCTGAATAATTATACTTTGTAATATCAATTTCACTTTCAGATAATATTTTTCTTTCCTTATCTTTTGATATATACTTTTCAAATTGATTTAAAAATTCTAATGGAGAAGCTTCAGCCAAAAATGGTAATAAATTATCAAGACTAGCCCAAGTATACCAATTAGAGTTTTCCAATATTTCTCTAATAACTAAAATAACAAAATTTGATGCATCTATTTTACAATTTTCAAAATTATTTTTTAAATATTCCACAATCACTAATGTTTCAGCAACGCCATTCCTTATTTCATTAGAATATTTAGTAACTTTATTATAAATATTAAACATACGTCGTTTATCTGCTGGTAAATCTAGTTTTGGGTGTTTTTCTGTCAATATTTCAATAATAATTAAATTAAAATTATCAAAATCTTCTTTATAAAAATCTAAAGCATAATATTCCATATATTGGGCTCGATTTTTAATTTTCCAAACTCCATTTTTAAAAACAAAATCAGTTTCTTTTTTTGAAATTAATCTAAAATGTTCAATAAATTTGTTATAGGTCATATCAGAAAATTTTTCTATAATTTTCTTGTCATTTTGATTGTTTTCATTCCATTCTCCAAATAATAAAGCTGCTTTTATAACTTTTCTATTAAATGATTCATTAACATCAATATATCCAATCTCATTGTTTAATGAAAATTTTTTTCTTAAGTTATCTGATTCATATATTTTTCTTCTCATGGCTTCGTTTAATTTATCTTTTGTGCTCCCAATTCTTATCCATGCAACTGGTGCAAATGCATTTTTTTCATAAATTTCTTTAATAGTATAAAGTTCACAATCATCTTTTTTTATTTGCTCATTATAAATTTCGTAAACTCGATCTTCATTATCTTTACATATTAAAATATAGCCATAATAGTTTTCTTTGCCATCAAAAGTATGTTTAAAAACACCAGTTTCAATTTTAGGAATCGGATATATATGTTTAGCAGCATCTTGAAAAAAGTGATCATCAAGCATTTCTTCAGGGGTTATTCCAATTCTAAATTTATTATTTCCTATTCCACATATTATATATTTATTTTTTCCATAGGATTGTTCTGAATTTAAAAATGCACACAAATCATTTATTAATCCGGGTAATTCCGTTTTTTTGTATGCTTCAGCCTTATAATCAAGCCAAGAATTTTCTGTTGGTAATTCATTTAGTATTCTATTAATTTCAATTTTTATTTCTTCATTCATATAAACTTCTCCCTTTGATATATAAAGATCTCATCACAAACACTTTAAATAAGTATAATATTTTACTAACACTTTTAATTAAATTTTTATTTATATATTTAAACAAAAATAGAGTATATTCCATCTTAAATGAAAAACACACTCTATTGTATGAAAATATTATACCATTATCTACATTTTATTTCCAGGTAATATTAAAAATAAATTTTCTAAACTTAAGCCTATTCTATTAATAGTACTAAAAAAGTATTAACATGATTACTTTATTATATATTTTTTTCCAACTGACTTTTTTAAATGATTTCTCAACTCTTTATCACAGGCATAAATGTATAAGCCATTAACTCCCCGGGTCATAAGTACTCGTAATTGATTTCGAAGTAATATTTCAGAAAATTTTTCTTTACGACCATCACTTAATGTCCTGTTTTTATTTGCTTGATTATTAAAACTATATTCTGAACAATATTTAATTTTATTATCTCGATATTGAATAGACGGACCAATTATTAAACCAACGTAGTTTAAATCAAATCCCTGGATAGAAAATATAGATCCAATTTCATTTATTGTTTGAGATTGTTCAGCCCAAGGAATTTCCTCCAGTTTTTTTCTTTCAGCACTAGAGTATTTTTTTTCAATTTGATAATTCCAAGGCTTATGCCATTTACCAATCTTAACTTCCCATATATTATCTGTATTACCATCTTTATATTCCCAATCATATGTCGCAACCATTCTTGATAATCCTGTCGACTTATTTTGAGCTTTTTGCTTAATAGCTTTTTCTAAAAGATAAGGAGTATCGAAAACTTTTATTTCATAATTGCCTGTATCAGAAGGCAAATTATTAACAATACCATTTTTACTAAAATCATCTATCCAATTTAAAACTTCTTTTTTGGCTTTTATTCTTAATTGTTCTGTTAGTTCGAAGTATGTATTATTTAATTTAGCCATATTTTTATATTTCATTAAAACCTTATGTTCCCAATATTGATCAATATTTTGTATCTGCAATGGATCAAACATTATTATTGTAATTTTTGATCTATCCATTATATCCTGTAATTGATTTTTTCCTTTATAAGATTGTTTGCCATGTGTTAAAAGCAAATGTGCTTCATCTACAAAGGAAATATCTACGGGTTTATCTTTACTATGTCTATTTATAAAGCGGGTTGCCTTATAAACTAATTCTGTTTTATCATCGCAAAGTTTTTTAAAAATTCTTTTATAAACTTTAAATTGTTCATTATTATTTATTATTAAATTACAATCTAGTTTTTTATTTAAAGATTCAAATTGATTTTGGTCTTCCTCTAATGATGTTTCTTTATAATTATATATTTCATAAAAAGTGCTACTATTAAGAACCGTTTTTCCTGTTCCAGATTCACCTTCAATAAAAATTAATTGTCCTTTTTTTTGGGTAACTATAGTCTCAGCCATTTTATTTACAATTAAATCTTTTAAATTATTTTGATCTTTAGTTAATTTATGAAAAGGTGATGACTTAAATATTGCTGAATCTAGAATTTTATTTTCATAGGGGAATAAATTTGCATTATAATCTCGTAACTTATCCCAAATTTTTTGGAAAATTTTATTAAATTCATTTGCTGTATAATATTGATTTTGAGGATTACCTCTAGCATTATAAATTTTCGATACACTTTCAACACCAGATAAATAATGATAAAGCTTATTTTCTATATCTAACGTTAAAGACTTATTAAAATGTTCATGACCTATTATATATAAATCCGCATTTTTAGTTATCAAATTATTTTGCCAATTATTATTACTTTTGCTATTTTTATAATGGTTTCTTGTTCTTTGAAAAATATTATTTGATTCTCCAACATATAATTCATAATTGTCCTTATTTTTCCAAACATGAATATAGACAACTGGATAATGAGTTAAAATGATATTATCCTTTATTTTTTTCTTATTCATGATATTCTCAAATTTTTTTAAACTACTTTCATTATCATGAATTTTTTGAACAATTGGGTTTGCTATCTTCATTGATTACACCTCAATTTAATTTATTATATTTAGTACTTATCCCTTTTGCTTTCTCAATGGGATACTTTATTGCGGTCTTCTCCATTTTATCTAAAACTATTTTTTCGGGATTTAATTTTAATTTATCGGCTAGTAATAAACAATAATTTATAACATCTGCCAATTCATCTTTCACTTCTTCAATATCGTATTCATTATTCCATTGAAAACATTCTAAAAGTTCTCCAGCTTCAATAGAAATACTTTTTGCAAGATTTTCTGGAGAATGAAATTGATCCCAATCCCTCTCTTCATTAAATTCAATAATTTTTTTGACTAAATCTTCCATATTAGCTCCTTAACAAATAATTTCTCATAAAATTTAATAATATTATATCATATTTATTATATAGAACTATATGTATTTTTTGATGTGTATTAAAGTACATTTTACAAATGATTAATACTATTTAACTTTTTGACCATTATTAATTTTTTATCTTAAATAAAGTTCACATATTGTAACAATTTCTTTTAATTTTTTGTTGTAACTTTTAATTGAATATGTTATAAAAAAATTAGGAGGTTTCGTATGAAATATATTATTGGTTTAGATTTGGGCATAAATAATGTTGGCTATTCTGTTATTGATGCCGAAACAAAAAAAATTATCAAAAAAGGAGTCCGTTTATATAATATAGCAGATGCTGCCGAAGATCGGCGTATATTAAGAAATACTAGAAGAAGGATTAAAAGAAGAAAAAATCGTATTCAAGAAGTTTTAAAACTGTTTGAATTAATTAACTTTCCCTCACAAAATACAATTGATACTGACTTATTAGCTAAAAGAATTAAGGGTTTAACACAAAAATTAGATAAGCAAGAAATTGTAAATATAGTATGTTATTTTATGAGCCATCGTGGTTACATTCCTTTTGGTGATGAAGAACGTGATTTAATTGAATTAAATGGAAAACTACCATGTCAGTATTATGATGATTTTCAACATACAAATGGGAAATTTAGAGCTTTAGAAAATGTAGTTAAAAATAGTGATTTACGAAAAGAATTAATTATAATTTTAGAAAAGCAAAGTGATTTTTATCCTGAACTTAAGTCAATTATAGGCAACGATGATGAAGGTATTATAAATATTTTTAATCGAAAAAGAAAATTTTGGGAGGGGCCTGGAAGTATAAATTCCTATACACCCTACGGAAGATTTAAAGATGATTTGGATGTAGAAAATTATATGGAACTTAAAAATTCAGGAAACGAAAAGTATTTATTTGAAGATTTAATTGGACATTGTAAAATATATCCTGATGAAAAATGTGTGCCTAGAGCAAATTTTCATGCCGAAAAATTCAATTTATTAAATGATTTTATTAATATTAAAATTATTAATATTGATAATATCCTTAAAGTTGATTACGTCAAAAAGAATGATAAAGATTCATACAAATTAACTACTAAAGCATTGGAAGACATTATTGATTATTGCCTAAATTATGATGGCACGCTAAGTTATACTAAAGTTTTAAAAGAAGTATTAGGATTGACCAAAAAAGATATCATGGGTTATCGTAAAGATAAAAAAGATAAGCCATTATTTTCCTTATTAAATTCTTATCGGTATTTTAAAAAAATCTATTTGGATAATAATTTAGACATGAGTTGGCTTACTGACGAAAATTACAAAAACTATAATAAATTAATTGCAATATTTGCAGTTAGTCCCGGAATAATTGAAACTACTAAAATGATTCAAAATCTTCACAAAATATCAGATAATGAAATGAATGTTTTAAAACAAATTAGTGATAAATTTAAAAAAGATGGAGTTTTACAATATCATGCTTTAAGCGAAAAAGCACTTATTCGTGCAAACAATGATATGCTCCAAAATTGTCTTAATTTTATGCAAGTATCACAAAAATTTGATTATAATAAAGATGCAATTCAAAAACTTATAGATAATTATGGAAATTGTGATGGCAGATTATATATGACAACAAAATATATTGATGATATTATTGCCTCTCCACAAGTTAAAAAAACTTTAAGACAAGCGATTAATATTATAAATGCTATCATAAAAGAGCAAAACGAGTATCCTTATGTAATCGCAGTTGAATCAACATCCGAAATGAATGGCAATGAAAAGAAGAAGGAAATTGATGCGACCCAAAAAAGAAATGAAAAATTAAGACAAGATGCAATAGATTATTTAGAAAAAAACGTAGATGAAGCTAAAATAACTCCCAAAATGGTTGAAAGAGTTATGCTATATAAAGAACTAAATGAAGCTTGTCCCTATTGTGGTAAACCTTTAAACATTAATGATGTTATGATTCCCAAAATAATAAAACTTTATCTTGCCGAAAATGTAACGATAGAAAAGGAAATAAAACTCCATATGGATTTTTAACTGAAAATGAATTTGAAGAATTTACAAAAAGAATTTTAAATTTAAAAATTGATGCTAAAAAACGAGAAAATTTCTTAACTACTGATGATATAAACAAATATAAAATTCGGTTTTTCCATCGCAATTTAAACGATACTGCTTATGCTACCAAAGAATTAATTTCGCAAATTAAATTATTTAACTTATTTTTAAAATCTAATTTAGCAAATACGGAAATTTTAACTCTTTCTACTCCCGGACAATTGACCCATAATATTAGAAAGCAATGGAATTTAGATAAAAATAGAGATGACGGAAAATATCACCATGCTGTTGATGCTTCAATTGTGGGAGGCATCGCTACAACAAAAATAGGAAATAAAATAATTCGGTTTCAAAATGATTCTCAATATTTACTACTAAATAAACAAGAACTCAAAGATATACCTAATTTATTAATTAATTTTTCAATACCTGAAATGAAAAATGAAATATTTACTATTAAGAGTGACGATGATATTAATATTTCTATGCAAGTAAATAAAGACATAAATAAATCTATTGCTAATGCCAATATCTATTCATTCGTAAAAAAAGAAGATAATTATTTTATCATTGAACAAATAGATGATATTTATAGTCCAGACTTATTAAGAAATAATAAAAAACTACTAGATTCTCTATTTGATGAAAATGATAAAAAATACACGCTTTTATGTCAAGAAAAAGATCCTAAATTATTCGATTATTTAAAAAATATTTACCTTTCCTATCAACATGATAATACTAATCCGTTTTTAAATTATTGTGAAGAAATGAAAGACAATAATGATACTCCGTTCAATTATTTAAAAGACGGAATCAAAACGCCATCTAAAAACAATAAAGGAGTATTAGTAAAACGCTTACGATATATGAGAAATACAAATGACCCATTTTTGTTAGATAAAAAAAATATTAAAAAGAAGCAAAATACTTTAATTGGTTTAGATAGTGTATCAACATATTGTACGAAATTATATTGGGATAACGATTTAAAGAAAATCATCTTCTTTCCTATATATACACCATGTGTTGATTTTAAAAACAAAACAATTAATAAAGAACACAGTTTATATAAAACATACTATCAAAAATTAATCGAGGGCAAAAATGTCCAATTTATTGTTGATTTATTTAATGGTCAATACATTGAAATCGAAAAAAGTAATGGTGAATTATTAAAAGAATATGTAAAAGGATATAGTAAAAGTAATCAAAGTATCCAATGTAAATCAGGTAAATATTTGTCACCCAAGGACACATTTACTTTATATGATGTTGATATTCTAGGTAATAAACATAAGCGTTTGACATGGCCCCAAAAATAAGATATAATTAAATTGGTATTGGAAAATATTTTCAATATCTAAAATTACACAGGGTTTCCTATTATAACTTATTTTAGGTAACCGAAGAAATGCTTAGGCATTTCTTTTTTTTATTATTAAAATGGCATTTAGAACCATTTATATAGAAAAAGCTATAAAAGTTAAACTTAATTTAAATAACATTGTTGTTTACTATGAAAATGATATTTATCAAATAAATATTGATGAAATTAGCACTATTGTATTTGATGATCCAAGATGTAATATATCTTTAAGATTATTATCCTATTTATGTGAAATAGGCATAAATGTAATATTCAATAATTCTTCACATATGCCAATTGGTTCAATTCAAACTTTATATAACCATACAAGAGCTCCTAAAAAAATTAAAAACCAAATCAACTGGGATAAAAATACGCAAATATTTCTTTGGACTACTATAGTAAAACATAAGATTAAAAATCAAATTAACACTTTAAAACTTTTAGAAAAAAATACAAAAATAGATATAATAGAAAGATTAAACAATGAAATAGTTTTAGGCGATTTATCAAATAAGGAAGGAACTGTAAGTCGAATTTATTTTAAAGAATTATTTGGCAATACGTTTAAACGTTTTGACGAAAACATTGTAAATTATATGCTTAACTATATTTACCAAATAATAAGATCAAAAATTGCTCAAGAAATTGTTGCCTACGGATATATCCCTGCTTTAGGTATATGTCACAAAAGCGAATTTAATTTATATAATTTGGCAGACGATTTTATTGAACCGTTTAGACCCATATGTGACTATTATGTCCATCAAATACTAAAAAATTCTACGGAAGATTATTTAACAAAAGAACTGAAAATAAATATAATTAATATACTAAATGAAAATGTATTTTTTGATAAAGCAAAATATAAAATACATAATGTAATTCAATTTTACGTTAAAAACTTAATAAACTTTTTAGAAACTGGAGACACATCTTACTTAAACTTCCCCACTCTATGCAATACATAAATTTATATAAACAAATGCGATTAATTTTATTATATGATTTGCCAGTTTCCGAAGATATTGACCAAAAAATATATAATAAATTTCATAAAGACATAATAAGATTAGGATTTTATATGTTACAATACTCAATCTACACTAAAGTAATTGTTAATGATACTTCACAAAAGCAATATATTGCCAAAATAGAAAGAATTATTCCTAAAAAAGGCAATATAATTCTTTTTAAAATAACAGAAAAGCAGTATCAAGATATGATATATCTACGTGGCGAAAAAAACAAATTTGAAATGTTGGTTGGAGGAAAAGAATTAGTTATTTTTGGAGGTGACGAAGAATAAATTTAAAAATTAATTATAATAACACGGAATTTTTAGAGCCTATAAAAAAATACAATGCTATTAACGTTATAAATAAGCAAGTATTATTAAATTTTTATTATTTATTTTATCAAGTTATTATAATGAAGAGCAAAAATATTCAAATAAAAATAGAAGAAAAATCTTTAGATTACAAAAATTCAA
>CANRCE010000038.1 GCA_947629035.1 uncultured Bacilli bacterium
AACTTTTATTTGGTTAGAATAAAGTTTTATCTCGCATATCCATTATATACTTTTTTATAAAAAAAGAAAAGACCATTACTTTGTCAACGGTCTGAACAATTATTATTAATAATTGTTTTTTTTCGACAAAAAATCCCATATTATAGTAGTATTATTAATTTGGTGAATAATATGAATAAGAAGAATATAAAATATATTTTTATAGCTATAATATTTGGAATACTAATAGGTAGATATATATTTGGTCAATATGAAGTGGAAGCTAAAAAAGTTATGAATGAAGAAAAAAAATATGTTTATTTAATGCAATATGGAGTTTATAGTGATTTAAATGTTATGAACGATAATACAAAATCACTTAAAAATTTCTTTTATTATGAAGATAAGGATGGATATCATGTACTAATTGGAATTACTTTAAATGAACAATTAAAAGAAAAAATAATAAATTCCTATAACATAAAAGAAAATATATATATGAAAAAAGTAAAAATAGAAAATGCTGAATTTTTACAGTTACTTGAACAATATGATAGTCTAATTAGTCAAACTGACGATGATGATATAATTTTAACTAGTGAGAAGCAAATATTATCAAAGTATGAAGAATTAATATTGTCAGGATATTAATATAAATATAAGATTTCACTTTTTATAATATAAATAGGAGAATCAAGTAATCTAAAAGAGAATATAATCAATAGATTACTGATAAAAAGGAGTTGTATAAAAAGTGAATAATATTTTCAGCGAGATTCCAAAGAAAGAAAGACCTAGAGAGAGATTTTTAAAATATGGTGTAGAAAGTTTATCAAATAGTGAATTGATTAGTATAATATTAAATACTGGAACAAAAGGTTTATCTGTTGTAGATCTTTCAAATAATATTTTAAAAAATATTGATGATATAACAGATTTAAAAAATATTACTTTAAATAAGCTTAAATCTATTGATGGTATTGGGATGGTAAAGGCAATTAAACTAATATCATCAATAGAACTTGGAAAAAGAGTATATTGTGATAAAAAAACGGATAAAATAAAAATGAATACAACCAAAAAAGTATATGAATTCATGAAAGACGAATTTAAAGATAATAATCAAGAATTTTTTTATGCACTATATTTGGATACGAAGAAAAATTTAATTGAAAAAAAATTACTTTTTATTGGGACAATAAATAGAAGCATAGTGCATCCTAGAGAAATATTTAAAAATGCGTATTTATTAAGTGCGTCAACTATAATATGTGTGCATAATCATCCAAGTGGAGATTCTACACCATCTAAAGAAGATATAATATTTACTAAAAATTTAGTTGAAATAGGGAAAATTCAAGATATTAATATAATTGATCATATAATAATAGGGAAGGATTATTATAGCTTTTTTGAAAATGGAAATATATAAAGGTGATAAATATGAAAAAAAGAAAAAAGCATAGAGTATTTATTTATTTTTTTATTATAGTATTTATTTTTATATTATCCTACTTTTTTATTAATGATAATGTAAAAAGTAATTTTTTATTTAATAGTATAAAAGATTTAACTGCAAGCATATCAAATATTACATCAATTTCTTTTATAAAAAAAGACTATAGTAATGATATAATCAATGAATTAAATAATGATTATAAAAAAGAAATTAATGATTTAAAACAAATACTTGATTTAAACACATTAAATAGTAATAAAGTATTTATAAATTCTACAGTAATAAAAAGAAGTACTAAGTATTGGTATAATATTATTACAATTGATAAAGGAGAAAAAGATGGTATTAGAAATAATTTATCAGTAATAAACAATAATGGATTAATAGGCAAAGTTATAAAAGTAAATAAAAAAACAAGTGATATAAAGTTATTGATATCAAATAGTAATAATGATTATATATCAGCAATGTTTAATTATAATAACGACTACTATTATGGACTTATTGATAATTATGATTATATAAAGAATGAATTAACATTAAAAAATGTAATAGGAGACTTTGATAGAGAAAATATAAAAAATATAAATGTTGTTACATCAGGACTAAGTGATTCTTTTGCATCTGGATTATTAATTGGGAAAATAAAAGATATAACAAAAGATACATTTGGGCTTTCTAATATAATAACAATAACCCCATCAGTTAATTTTAATAACTTGGATATAGTTACAGTAGTGGTTGGTGATAAGTAATGTTTTTTAATATTATTATTGTGTTAATTAGTATGATATTAGAAAATATATTTAATTTGTATTTATCTAATATTGAACTTATTACTCCATTATTTACATTGATTAGTCTTATATTCGTTTATTTTTATTTTAAAAACAATGAAAAAGGATATTATTTATTTTGTACTATATCTGGGTTTATTTATGATATGTTTTTTACTAACTTTTATATATTAAATGCAATAGCTTTTTTTATATGTAGTCTTGTTATTTACTATATTATGAATAATCATCGCCTAAATTATATAACAGTGTTATTTAGTTCAATAACAGCAATATTTTTATATAATGTAATACTATATATATTGTTTATATTTTTTAAATATAATAGTTATTCACTACTTGAGTTTGGTTATTTTTTAAAATATTTTATTGTTGGAAATTTAATATACTCAACTATTATATATATAATATTAAATAATAAACGATTTAATCATATTATTAAGCAGTAGAACATATAATCTTAATGGGTGATAATATGACTAAGATAGATGAAGTTAAAAATAGAATTAAAAATAAAAAAAATAATACAGAAGAAAAAAGTAATAGTAAATTTAAAGAATTTTTATTAAAATTTTTTATTGTAGTAGTGGTATTTTTTCTAGGGACAATTGCAGTTAGAAAGGACAATAATATAAAGCAAGCTATTTATAAGAATATTTATAATAATAACTTTTCATTTGCTAAATTTAAATCAATATATAATCAATATATAGGTAATATTATTCCTTTTCAAAATATTTTTAATGAGAAAAAAGTATTTAGTGAAAAATTAGAATATTTATCATCTTCAAAATATAATAAAGGTGTAAAATTAAAATTAAGTGATAATTATGCAATTCCAATAATAAAGGGTGGGATAGTAATATTTGTTGGTGAAAAAGAAAATATAGGACAAACTGTCATAATTCAACAATCTGATGGTATAGATGTGTGGTATGGTAATTTATCTAGTGTTAATATGAAATTATATGATTATGTTTCTGACAATGCTATAGTAGGAAGTGCCAAAAATAATGAATTATACTTAATTTTTCAAAAAGATGGTGTAGAAATTGATTATAAGAAAGTTCTTAAATAAAATTCATATTAGTTCATATACAATTTTTTTAGTGCTTTTAGCCCTTTTGGCAGGACTTATTAAAGAAGTGATTATTATATCAATCATTATTATTTTTCATGAATTAGGGCATTTTATAATGATTAACAAATATAAATGGAATGTAAAAGAAATAGATATATATCCGTTTGGGGGTATAATTATTTTAGATGAAAAAATAGATAAGCCATTAATGCAAGAATTATTAATTACATTTATGGGTCCCATTTTTCAAGAAGTATTATTTATAATTATTTTGTTTTTGTTTAGGTACAATATAATTAGTGAATATATATATAATTTATTTAAAAACTATAATATTACAATATTAGCTTTTAACCTATTACCAATTATTCCACTTGATGGATCAAAAATATTTAATGTCTTTTTAAACAAATTATTTAATTTTAGAGTATCATATACGTTAAATATACTTGTATCAGTAATAATGTTGTTTTTGTTTTTTATTTTATTTAGAAAGGATTCAAGTTATTATTTAATTATTATATTTCTTGTTTATCAAATATATTATTGTTTTAAAAATAGATATTTTATTTTTAATAAGTTTATATTGGAGAAAAAACTAAAAAAAAGTAACTATATAAAGTATAAGAAAATAGATAGTCCTAAGAAAATGTTTAGAAACAAAAGAAACTTAATCAAGGATAATGGGAGTTATAAAACTGAATATATTTATATAAATAAAAGTAGGAAATGAAATCCTACTTTTTAATATGGTCTATAATATCCTTGGCCATAATAAGGTTGATATGGTCCTGGTTGATAGTAATATGCCTGTGGCCTATTATTGTAACCACCATAGAAGAAAGGCGATACCAAACCACCAGTAATTCCTCCAAGAATAAATGGTCCTAAGAATCCGCCACCAACTAATCTAGAATCGTTACTTCCATAGTTATAATTACTATTAAAATTATTATAATTGTTATAATCGTTGTAATTTCTATATTTATTATTCATAATTTATAACTCCTTTCAAAATATTTTATGTAAAAGATTAGATTTTGTTCTAAAAATGTACAAGCTATAATATATTTTAATAAAGGAGAAATATATAATGAAAGAAATGTACAATAATTATAAAAAAGATTTAAGTAATAAAAATAATTTAGTTATATTAGTATTAGTAGTAATTATAATAGGAATATTATTTGGCAGTATATATATAACAATTTTAGATAATTCACAAAAAACAGTTATAATTAATAAAGTATCATCTTACTTTGAAAATATAACAAAGGTTAATTTTGAAGACAAGATAGAAATATTTGAAAATTCTTTATATTCTAATTTATTATATACAGTGTCAATGTGGCTACTAGGTATCTCATCAATAGGGCTTCCAATAGTATTTATAATGGTATTTTTTAAATCATTTATTATGGGATTTTCAGTCAGCAGTATATTCGCTAAATATGGCATAAAAGGGATATTAAGAGTATTACTGTATACATTTCCATCAAATATAATAATGTTTATATTTGTAATCTTTCTATCTTCTTATAGTATATTAATATCTATAAAGATTATTAGCAATGCATTCACTAAAAAAAGTATAAATTTCAAAACATTTATGGGAAAGTATTTTTTCATACTAGTACTTGCAGTTCTAATAAGTGTTTTATGTTCATTATATGATGGTTTTGTAGATCCATTTATTTACAAAATTATCTACTAATTTTACATATTATACTTTTTTATTGCTTAAAAAAGTAATATAATATATAATGTTATTAAATGAGGATTTAAATATGAAGAAAGTAATTATAGGTATAAGCGGTGGGGTTGATTCCGCAGTTGCAGCATATATATTAAAGAAACAAGGATATGATGTAGAAGGATTATTTATGAGAAATTGGGATAGTTCTGTAAATAATGATATACATGGTAATCCTACTTTAAATAATTCAATTTGTACACAGGAACAAGATTATAATGATGCAGTAAAGGTTTGTGAAAAATTAGGTATAAAATTACATAGAATTGACTTTGTTAAAGAATATTGGGATTATGTATTTACATATTTCTTAGATGAATTAAAAAAGGGTAGGACACCAAACCCTGATATAATGTGTAATAAATATATAAAGTTTGATATGTTTAAAAAAGAGGCTATAAAATTAGGTGCTGATTATATTGCAACTGGTCATTATGCAAGAGTAGAAAATGGTAAATTATATAGGGCAGTAGATGAGAATAAAGATCAAACATACTTCTTATCACAGGTAAGCAAAAAACAATTGGAAAATGTATTATTTCCAATAGGAAATATGACAAAACCAATGGTAAGAAAAATTGCTCATGAGCAGGGATTGTTAGTAGCAGATAAAAAAGATTCAACTGGAATATGTTTCATTGGAGAAAGAAATTTTAAACAGTTTTTAACAAATTATCTACCTAATCAACCTGGGAATATCATTGATATTGATAGTGGCAAAGTATTAGGTACACATATAGGACTTATGTATTATACGGTAGGACAAAGACGCGGTCTTGAAATAGGTGGCAATGATAAAAGATTATATGTAGTTGGGAAGGATTTAGATAAAAATGTACTTTATGTATCATTAGGTGATGATACTAAGTACTTGAAATCAACAGAGGCAATTATTGAAGATGTTAATTTTATAAGTGAACAAAGACCAAAAATATGTACTGCTAAATTTAGATATAGGCAAAAAGATATTGATGTAGAAGTTGAATATTTAGATGATGGGAATTTGTTAGTTAAGTATGACAATATAAAGTCTGTTACTCCTGGACAAGCTTGTGTACTATATTTAAATGATGAATGTTTAGGTGGCGGAATTATAAAAGAAGTAAGAAAAAACGGAGAAAAACTTTGGTATTTGTAAGAATTTAAAAAGAAATCTTATTCAATAGATTTCTTTTTATTTACTATTTACTTGACACACTGTTTGTAAAATGATATTATAATTATATAGTAGAGTAGGAGAGTAGAGAATATGACAAAATTAAATAATATACTAAGTGAAATAGGAATATCAAAAGTTAAACTTGCTAAATATTTAGGGGTATCAAGACAAATGGTATATAATTATCTTGATATGGATGATGTAAATTTATGGCCACTTGAGAAAAAAATGAAATTATTTAACTTACTTCAAATAAAATCAGCAGACGAAATAGAAAATATAAAAATAACAAATGATTTTATTAAGCATACAAATAGTTTAATTAATGATAATAATTCAATGATAATAGAGAAGGGCAATATTTCATTTGATGGTCTTAGCAGTACTGATCAAGCCCTTTTAAACGATATTGTGTTTTTACTAAAGGAAGATCTTGAAGAGGATAACTCCTCTACTACTTCGACAATATGTAAATATCTATATTATTTTTTACAAGCAATTGAGAACACTCCAGAAATAAAATATATGCTTGGATATGTTGCTAAGACTACTGGATTTATAAGCCCTAATGAATTTGCATTTGAAAAAGACAATCAATTTGCATTTGAAGCTATATTGTATTCTGCAATGGTGTTATATGACAATGGAGCTGCTAATCCACAAAGATTAGTAGAATCTCATGAAAAATTCGTTCAAGAAATTCAACAAAAACAAGAAGAAAAATTATCTAGGACTCAAGAATTAAATTCTGCTAAAATACAGGCTTTAAAAGAATTAGGATATACTGAGATTACTGCAGATAACAATACAGAAGTGTTAGAAAAAATGGCAGAAATACTTTCAAGAAAAATATAAAAACCATTTCGTATAATAATTATTGTGTAAAGAAAATGTCAATGCTAGTAAACTACCTTTACAATAGGGTAGTTTTTTATATAAAACGATTATGTTCTTCTAATAATTTAATAAAAGTAGTAGCACTTCTTCTATATACATCATACAAACCAATAGAGCATACATAATGAATAAAATCATTTAAAGTTATAAAATTATCAAAAGAATTAATATAGTAGAGTAGTTCGAGAACTTTATCACTTTCGCTTTTTTCGGTATGTTCTAAATAATTAGATAATTTTAATTTCAAATCGCCATTTACTTCGGAAATATCATATTGAGCCTTATCTTCATTGTTAAAGTGAATTAAATATTTCAATGCATTTTCTAGATTTCTACATTTTTCTAAATAATTAGGAGTTATTTTTAATTCTTCGGCAATAGCATTACGCCACCTATAATTATTAAATTTAATAACTACGTGTACATGTTCTTTTTTTAAACTTCCGTCGTCTAATATATCTCTATCGTGTTTTATGTATGCATAAGAATAATGAGAAATAATATAATCAAGTGCTAACTTGTGTGAATTATCTTCTTGAGGGTAGAGAACTAAACACCAGTTTAGTGAACGTTCATTATTCAAAAATATCGTCCTTATCTATATCGTCCCAAAAAGAACTATCTAATTGTAAAGAAGTGTCAAGTTTATCATTTTTTTCTGAAACTTCATGTAAAGTTTGTGTCCACTGACCATTGACCATGCCGTTGCTTATAGTCGTAGTGTCAGCAACGGCGTTTTTTTCTAAATTTTCATTATTATTTGATTTAGTTTCGTCGCTTTTTATATCGCGACGAACTGAAACTAAATCTTTATTTTTATTATTAATTTGTTCAAAAGTATCATAACTATTAATAACTTTTTTTAAACCATGTGAAATAGTTGTTTCTATTAATGGGGCGATATATTCGTTATCGACCTGCGACCATTTCATTTGCTCCGCGTCCTTTAATTGCTTTATTAAAATAGGGTAGCCTAATATAGAAATCATATTACAATCAATTTGATAACGACAATATCTTCTTAAAGTCATATTTATTTCTAACCACTCTTGAGCAGTAGTTAAAAATATAATACGTCTTTTTCTCATTTGTGATAAGAAATCTAATACATCTATATTCATTTTAGAAGATTTAGTCAATGCAGTAAAAATTTCGTCATAAACAATGATACAATCATGTTCATTTCTCAATTTTAACAATTCATCGAACCCACTAAAATATATATAGTCAATACCAACAATACTATTTATATTTGCATATATTTTTGAATCTTTATTATTAAGTAAAAACTCAATAACTGAATAAGTTTTTCCTTTTCCTTGCTTTCCACAATAACAATAAACCCCGTATGGTTTAGATGATTTGTGGAAACCTTTTAATAAGAAAGTTTTCCATTTTATTTTTACTTTACGAAAGTAAACTAAAAATACAATTACAAACATTAAAAGTAGTAATTTCATTTTAAATCTCCTTTCTACTTTTTATAAAAAGTAGGCAAAAATTTTCCACTAAACCCGTGGGAGGGTGGTAACACTCAAAAAAAATTTGAGTATTACAATTAAAAGTATTAAGCCAATAATTAAAAAATAATTTTCTCGGCATAATCGCTACGCTTTTATTCCAATTCCTTATTTATTAATTATTTTATGGCTTTAATCTGTTATACCAAGACATTGCTAGTTTAATAGTAGAGAATAGTAGGGGTGCAGTAAGTTTAATACCAAAATACATAACAATAAATGAAATTGCTAAAGAGGGTATACCTAATGCACTAATACACCAACCAATTGAAGAAAAACACAATTGTAAAAATGTTCCTATACTAGTTAATGCAACAGATAAATCTGGTAAAAATGTATCAATTAAATTGTCAATAGGTAATAATAACAAATTAACTAATGATATTATTAATTTGAAAATACCAGTCAATAAACTATTTATCATAATTCTAACACCTCGATTTTGTCATCTTCTGGGTCTTTAAAACCTTTTACTAAAAAATAAATTCTAACACAAACCCAGTAACCAGTAATACCAATAATTACGCTTGAATAAATAGAGTAAATTATACCAAAATTATTTTCATAAATAGAAGTCATACAAGGCAATGTAATATTTTGATTATTTGAGTATGGAATAGGTAAAACTAAAGGTGCACATGATGAATTTGATAATTGATTTATAAAATCAAGAGGAGAGGTTATTATACTTGATAAACCATGGTCATTATCTTTAAAATCACTAAAGAAATTAGAAGCATCTCCGATTGCTCCGTCTACATTATCATCTTGCTTAACACTATCACTACTAACACTAGTATTAACTTCATTTCCTTTATCATCTATAAAATTTAACGATGTACCATTGTAAGTATTTATATCTTTAATTAAAACATAATTATATAAATTACTATCAAAATAAATAACTGCATAACCTTTGTTAGATTTTAATTCGACATAGCCGTCATCAGAAGTATATATATTATCTCTATTATAAAAAATAAAACCATAATTTTTATTAATATAAGGGTTACTATAAAAATCATATTGTAAAGTATCATAACTTTTATATAATTCATTTAAAACATGATTATTATCATCTAATTGAATTAAAGCACTAGTGAAATTATGTAAAAAGTAACCGTCAAAACCAAAAATATATTTACAGACATTTGTATCTTCTCCACCTATACCACCTGGTTGCTTTGGAACATCTTCTACATTATCAACATTAGTACAACTTCTAACTTTTCGATAATCTTTAGGGTAAAACAAAACTGCATTATAACCAGTTAAATCTATTTTCTCATAATTACTTGGAATACCAACAAATGGTTTCCCGTCTATTAGTAAACTATCTAAATTAGTATCAACGACTTTAAATTCATCAGTTAAACCTATATAACCAGCGGAAGAGTATTGCCAGTCAGTATACGCAAAGAAATTTTTATAATCATTTTTAAAATTTAAAACACCTTTACTCATACTTCCACCTGGAAAATCGTCTTCACTTGTTAAAAGCATAAATGAAAATTCAAAATAAGTAGGGTTATCTCCACTATGAGAATAATAACCATTATCAGTATATAACTCATAGTCTGATACACCATTTAAAAAATAGAAAAAATAAGCATTTATATTTTCATTTCTAAAAATTATATAATGGTCATAAGGATTAAGATTTCTTGAATAAAGTTTAATATTAACATCTAAATCGTCAATAGATAAAAAACTTTTGTCTAGTGTATAAGTGAATACATAATCAGCATATGATAATCTATTAGCATTAGTAGTAAAAGGCGAACCAGAATAATTATCGGAAGTAACTTTAAATTCAATTGTCTCTGCTAAACCAATTAATGGTTTTAAATAAAAAACTCCTAAAGTAATACAAATACCAATAATTATCTTTTTAATAATGTATTTAATATCTTGTTTCATAATAACCTCCTAAAAAATCTTGAAAATAATTTTAGAGGCAAAACAATACAAAATATAAACATAATTGTAAATATAATCAAAATTTCTGCTAAATCATTACGATAATAAAAATCAGTAGTAAGATTATCATTACTAATACATTGAGGGGTAGAGGAATTAAAAGAAAAATGTTGCGAACCAGTTGTACTATAATAATGTGAATTAAAAAAATAATCAGTATACGAGTAATTATTATCATTTGGTTGGGGTCTGTTATCGTATACCCTAATTGTTGTTGAATTTTGTAAAACAACACAATTGTTATCATCAAGAGTAGGAACATAATACTTCATTTTAACTTTTTCCAAAAAAGAACGACCCCAAGAAATCAAATATTAAATATAAACCTATATACGCTGGTAACAATTCTACTAATTGAACCATAAATTGACATGCAATATCAAACATAATTAAAATCTCCTTTCATAAAAAAATAGAGGAGGGTATAACCCTCCAAAGAATTATACTCTTACTTTTGCTTTTCCAGCTCCTTTTATTAGTTTTCTTAACATATAGAAACCTAAAGAAACTGGAACGATTATAGCTAAGAAAGGTATAATATCAACAATTACACTGAAAAATGTATCTGTTGTTAATGCACTTGTTAATGCTGTAATAACTGCTTTCATACCACTTACTCCCTCCATAGGAAATCTCCTTTCCGTCCTAATGGACTATTTATATTAAAATTATTCACTCTTTTGTTCGTGTAATAATTTTAATAACTTTGCTTCTGTATTAGACAAAAATATATTCTTGTCTAATTCCTCAACATATAAAACATAATATGTTTTTCCCGTTTTAGATGTCATTTTTCTAACTTCTGCATTAATTTTCATAATTAGCCTCCTATTTTTTTACACAACCATATGATTGTGCTATAATTATAATACAACCAATTGATTGTATTGTCAATACATATTTTTGGTTGTATTATATAATGTAAGAAAGAGAGGTGTTTACTAATGAGATTAAAAGACTTAAGAGAAGATAAAAACTTATATCAAAAAGACATCGCTAAAATGTTAAATATGACACAACAACAATATTCAAGATATGAATTAGAAAATAGAAATCTGCCACAAGATTGTTTAATAAAATTAGCAGTGTTTTACAATACAAGTGTTGACTATATTCTAGGTATTACAAACGAAAAAAAACCTTACTCAAGGAATAAGGCCATTTCGTATAATAATTATTATGTCAACTAATT
>CANRCE010000039.1 GCA_947629035.1 uncultured Bacilli bacterium
CTTAATTTTTAGTATTTTTTAATCAAAAAATTTTATTTCTGTTGATAGTTTATTTATTCATGAGTCTGAATAGTTACTATAATATCTTTTTATTAATTTTTCTACATCTTCTTCATTTTCATCTAAAAAATCAATTCTAAAATTTCTAAATCCTAAATTCAAATATTTATTAATATCTTCATCCAAATTTTTATAATGCATAAGATGCGTAAGATTATTATTATCAATTATTCTAAATAAATGATTATCTTTGTTTTTTAAATAATATTTATTTTTTTCAATCTTATAATTATAATTATCAACAAATAATTTTAATGGATTATATTTCATAATCATCAATTCCATCTTACCATATAGCATTATAGCTACTCCATCTTTATCTAGTGATTTTAATCTATTATCTTCTTTTACTTCTGGTGATATTGTTATTAATTTAATGTTTTTACTTTTTAAAAAATTAATGCTACAGTTGTTTACTACATTAAGATAATAATCACTTATAACAGAATTATGAGAAGGATATTTATTTATCGCTCCAAGCTCTGTAGCTACTAATTTTTCGTTATGATAATCCATAAAATTATTGATAACTCTAGGTAATCTTAAATAAACATTGTTTTTATTCTTATATTTTTCATACATTAAACTGTCTGTTACAATAATAGTTTCAATATTGTATTTTAAACATACTTTTAGTTGTTGTTCATTTCTAACTAAGATGTGAAATTTAATATTATCTTTAGATTTAGAAATTACTTTAGGTAATTTTATAGTATTTTTAATAACTTCTTTTTTGCTATTAATTCTCTTATCAATAAGTAAATTTACAAGCTCTCTTCTTGCATTGTTAATATCACTTAATCTTATAAAAATATCATCATCACTATCTATTACTAAATTATCTAAAATAAAACAAGTATTTCCTAATTTAGCTAACTTACTTTTTATATCTTCATTAGTTATCTTTGTATTTATTGCTTTACTTACAACACTTTTCATAATAGTTACTTCATTTTTATAATCACTAATAGTTATTTTTAAATTATTTCCAATATGGGCTTCTACTTTGAAAACAACAGGTATCTTTTTTTCTTCATAATTAGCTATCTCTTCTTCTTGCCTTTTATCAATTGTTTTTAAAACAATATCTTTATCTTTTAAATTTATCTTATTATCAATAACTAATATTTCACCCTTATCTAAATGATTTACAAGTAATCCTTTTTCATTATATAACTTGTTTATTACCATTCCTAAATTACTATTAGAAAATCTAATTGCATCTTCTTGATTGATATAATCTTCTAGTTTAATTTTTATCTTCTTTTTATCAATATAAATTGTTTTTCCTAATCTAACTCCTTGATGATTTGCCGATTTAATATTTATAATATTATCATGAAAAAGATATCCTTCGGTAAATTTTCTATTAAATAATTTTGCTATTTTTAAATAGTCTTCATCACTAATTTTAACTTCACATCCTAAATAATATTTATCAATTAACATTCGATAAATATGTGTAATAAATCCTACATAAAAAGCACTTTTCATTCGACCTTCAATTTTAAGACTATCTACTTTACTATCTAAAATTTCCTTAAGTCTTTTGGTTGTATTTAACTCTCTTGTACTAAGCAAATAATCACCATCAGTAACAATATTTTTATCATTACAAATTAATTTATATGGTAATCTACATGCTCCAACGCATTCTCCTCGATTGCCACTCCTATTACCATTTAAACTACTAAATAAGCAACATCCAGAATAGCTTACACATAAAGCCCCATGAATAAATATTTCTTTTTCAATAGGAACGTCTAATTTATTTATATCTTCTAATGACATTTCTCTATCTAATACAACTCTAGAAACACCTAAACTTTCCATAAGTTTTAATCCTTCATCATTATGATTATGACATTGAGTTGAAGCATGAACTTCTAAATTTTGAAAGCATTTTTTAACATAATAAATCATTCCAATGTCCTGCATAATTAAAGCATCTACGCCATTTTCATATAAAAATTCAACATATTTTAAAAATTCTTCGACTTCATCATTAAAAATAATAGTATTAACTGTAACATAAATTTTAACTCCATATAATCTAGCATAATTGAATGCTGAAATTAATTCTTCATTAGTAAAATTACGGGCAAATTTTCTAGCTCCAAAATTTTTACCACCAATATAAACGGCATCTGCTCCATTATGAATTGCATATTTTAATGTTTCCATATCCCCTGCTGGACTTAATAGTTCAATTTTTTTCATAAAACACCTCAAAATAAATTTCTAAATAGAATTTTACCATTTGCACTAAATTTTGTAAATATAAAATAAATCTTTTTATAGTTATAATTGTCAGTTAATTTTTATATTATTTTATTAGGAGTGGTACTATGTTATTTAATATTTTAAAATTTTTAGCTGATAATCTTACTATCTTCACTGGAGCTTATTCTAATAATATGTTCCCAGAACCTCTATCCAAAGAAGAAGAACAAGAGTGTATCGTTAAAGCTAAAAAGGGAGATACGGATGCCCGTAATAAACTAATTGAACATAACTTAAGATTAGTTGCTCATATTGTAAAAAAGTTTGAATCTAGCACAAACGATATTGATGATTTAATAGGAATTGGAACGGTAGGTCTAATTAAGGGAATAGATACTTATTCATTAGATAAAAATGTTAGGCTTACAACTTATATAGCTAAATGCGCAGAAAATGAAATTTTAATGCATTTTAGAGCAGATAAAAAGAATTCTAAAAATGTAAGTATTTACGAAGGAATTAGTTTTGATAAAGAAGGAAATGAAGTAACTATTTTAGATATTTTAAAAACACCAGATCCAGACTTTATTGAAGAAATTCATAAAAATGATAATATTGCTCTATTAAAGAAATATATGAAAGTTTTAACAAATAGAGAAAAAGAAATTTTAACTTTACGTTATGGCCTTGAAGATAACGAAGAAACAACGCAAAAAGAAATAGCAAAAAAATTAGGTATTTCTCGTAGCTATGTATCTAGAATTGAAAAAAGAGCTACTACTAAAATACTTAGGGAATTTATTAAAAATAAAAGACATATCACTTAATTTTAAAAAATTATTGACTAAAATTTAAAAATATGATAAAGTTAATATACGTTGTTAAGAGGAGGGATACTATGGCAATAAAAGTAACAAATAAAAAAACAAAAACAGTTAACAATAGACCTAATTGTTTAAAAATCACAAAAAGAAAACAAAAAGTTAATATGACAACTATTACACAAAATGATGGTAAAAAAATTAAAACAAGTGTAAGAGAAGCAAGAACTATGAAGAAAAATAGCAAATAAAATTTCATAATGAACTTTCTATAACATAAAAAAGAGACTATAGCGAAATTATTTCGTTAAGCTCTTTTTCTTTGTCCAAAAACTTAAAAAAGTTAGTAATTAATTTTTAAACACATTTTTTCTTTATAAAAGGTGCAACACTTTATATAAAGTATTACACCTAAAATATTATAATTTTTTATCCTTCCAAACTATCTATCTTGCCACGGTAATACTGAAATAATTTTGTAACATCATTTAGTGTTATAGAACTATTTTTATCAATAACCTTACCTGCTTTTACAAAATAATTTTCCAGTTGTATTTTCTTTCTGTAATATTGAAAATCTTTTGTAACATCATTTAAATCAATTTTTCCATCTCCAGTTGTGTCACCTCTAACAATTAGTATATACTCAACGGATGTTCCATTTTTAAATTCTACTTTAAGTACACATCCTGTGCCTACTTTATTTGTAATATTTCCTTTTCGGTCAGTTACTGTAATATCTCCAGTTGTATCTATTTCATTTTTTAGACTATCAACACTAAGGTTAGCTTCTAAATCTAAAAGATATTTATTTCCATCTGTTGCACTTTCATCATGCTTTAAATCGTTAAAGTTTAAATATTCTTCATCTATCTTATTAACAACAGTATAAGTATGTAATATTTTATTTTTATATTCTACATTAACAATCATTCCTTTTGTTATGTCACCACTTGTAACTTCAGTATTTTTATTATAAACTTTTATTTTTAAATCCTGATTGTTGGTAGTTATTTCTTTAATAAAGTCTTCATACGTATAATTTTTTTCCTCTAAGCTTATTAAATGCGAAGCATTTACAAGATTTCCAAAACTTGTGATTTTAAGCAAATTATATACCTTAACAATTTCTTCTTTATACATTATCTTTAAGGCATTATCCTCTACCTTTAAAGTAACATTATCAGATTTTGTTATATTTGATTCATGAAATGCTTCAGTACCTAAATAAATATAATATTCATCTAAGGTATCATCCTTATTTAAATTATATGTCGTAGAATTATATTTTAAAATATCTAAGGTATCGATAGTTTTTCCTTTATAAGTGATTTTTAAAGTATTGTCATCATAAACAACTCTAGCTTCAAGTGGCGGTCTTACAGTTACACTTCCATTTACATAAGTAGATGTACCTAAATCATAATATTTATTACTAAAATCATATTTACTTGATGTATAAGTTATAATAGTAATCTTATCTAAATATGTACCATTATAGTATAATTCTACATAATTTGTATATCCTTGATTGGTAAATTTAATATCACTATCAGAAGTATTACTAAGTTTTATTTTATCTTTACTAAAAGTCTCTTTTCCCGTATAAATATAATCTTCACCCAAAGTATACGTATCGCTAGAATAAGTAACTATATCTATAGTATCTAGTATTTTAGATTCATAACTAATTTTAAGTTTGTTATTATCAACACTAATATCACTAATAGCAAAACCTGTTAACTCTATATCTTTATTTATGTCAAATGTTTTATCTTTAGTATAAATATAATTAGTACTACTCTTATAATTATTATTAATTTTATAACTTAAAATCTTATAAGTTATTACATTTTTATTATTATAATTTATTTTATATATATTATCTTCGTAAACAATATCACTACTTTTAACTCCTTTTACAGTAACATTGTCTTTATTAAAAATACTATTTTTCGTATAAATATAATTTTCATTTGCAGTGGTATCAAGATTATAATCTTTAACCGAAATACTTATTACCGTAATTGTTGTAATAGGTATTTCTTTTTCATAAATAACTTTAATTACATTGTTTGCCTTATCATAAATAATATCGGCATTTTCAGAAATAATATCTCCATCATTATATTCATTATTACCAATAAATATATATCCATCTTTTATGGTCTTTTCATATTCACTATTAGTTGAACTTATATTAATAATTTTAAATTCTTTTAAAGTCGTATTATCATTATCTTTTACAATTACATTATTATCATTAATTTCAATTTTGGCATTTTGACTATTTACCTCTAAATTGTTTTTAATAGTATCAGTATCAGTATCGCTTGATACATAAATGTATCCTTTTTCATTATTAATTATATAACGATTATCTTTTGCAGTAAGTTCAATAACTTCAATGTTATAAGTAACTTTAAATTTTGTAGCTTTTGTTGTTAACATATCATTTAAATATAAATTGTGTTGATATACAGCATCTATAGTAAAAGTTCCTGTTTTTGAAGCTGTAATATTATCACCTGATACTTTTATATTATTATTTCCTAAAGCATTAACAAAAGAAACTTTAGAGTCAGCAAGAGCATCACCAACTTTTTCGTGATAAGACTTAGATGTTGGTATTGTAACAATTTCAGATACAATTCTATTATCAGTAATTTCTTTATTTAATTTTTCATTTATATTAAAAGCTTCATCTTTATATATTGTATACGTTTTTGAAGAAGTAAATTTGTTACCATCTAACTTCAAGGCAGCCACATTTTTATTTGCACTAAGGTCAATATTACTTAATTTGTTATTGTCTAAATATAACCTTATTAGCTTATTATTTTTAGAAACATCGATAGAAGTTAGATTATTATTTGAAATTTCTAAATAATTAAGTGCAGTGTTAGAATCTACATTTATACTGGATAAATTGTTATTATTAAGCTCTAAAGTAGTTAAATTGACATTATTAGAAACATCAATAGTATTAATATTATTATCATTAAGTATTAAATATTGTAATTCATTACAACCATTTACATTAACATTAGTCAAATTTTTATTATTATGAGCATCTATCCATATTACATTGGTCATTTTTGAAAAGTCTAAACTAGTTAAACTATCATTATTTTCAATCTGAGGATAGTCTAATCTTGCACTAGAATTTTTTATAGCATCTTTACTAGTAACATTACCTTGTTCATCGAAGAATTTAATTTCCCTTAAATTACTGTTATTTTTTATTCTAATTGTAGTTACTTTAGGTAGTTTACTTATATCTAATACTTCAACGTTACTATTATTTAATTCAAAGAAAATTAGTTCAGGAAATTCAAGAGTTAAATTTTTAGCATTTTGTAAAACTAGAACATTATCAGTAAATGATAAAAACTTTAGATTAGTTAAACTATTTAAGCCTGTTGTATCGGTAATTGAATTATAACTAGATCCACAAGTAAGTGAAGTAATCTTTTTAAACTCTTCTTCACTTAAAGTTTGATCAGTCGTTTTTTTATTACTGTCATCTGCTTTTGTTTGATTATTATATGCATCAATTACACACTTATATAAATTAGCATCCTTAAACGGATTATCTTCTGCCAAAGTAAGTTTATTATTATTAACATCAATATCAATACCATAATTTGTAAAATTTAAATTTTTAGTGATTAAGCAAAAGAAAGCTACCAGACAAAGACTTAAAAATAGTATCATTATTTTCTTTTTCATATTTAACAACTCCTTTATTTTTAGTATATGATTAAATAATAAACATTTAATTACATAAATCATATCATTTTCGTATCATATTGTCAATTACCTTATATCAGGAATTTTTTTGTTTAAAACAAGCCTCTTTATAGAGAAATAATTTTAATAAAATATCATTTAAAAATTGAAAATTCTTATTTTTTAATTATTTTTCTCTATTAGATATCCTTCTGAAAAAGCACCTAATCTATTATAAATATAATCAACATTATACCAACCATAATTATCATCAACGACACCTTGCCAGTTATAAACTGATGATAAATATACTTTATTTTTATCTTTGCTAATATCTACTAAAGCTCTATAGTGCTGATTAGCATTATGTATTAATACGGGATTACCTTTTTCTAACCAATCAATTGTAGCTTGTCGACTAGTCGTATGAGTTGCTTTTAAGTTATATTTAGAAAAAGTACCGATGATATCTACACTATTGGTATATGAGAAATCTTTAGGAGTTACATGATAACCAAAGCCACTGATAATACTTGCCATTGCTGTTATTAAACAACCTCTTTCTCCGATAGTACCAGATCCTGCTTGAAGTTTATCCCAATCATTATCATTTTGATTAAATAAGCAATAAGTTCTACCATCACTTGCTTTATAAGTATCACATGTTACTTTTTCTTGTTCGATGTCACTTTTAGATCCTGTTATTATAGTTGCTCCTTGAATTGTACTTTTTCTACTTAAAATACAACCACTACTATTAGTAATAATATCTTCAACTTTTAATGAAGTATTTAGTTTTATTGTAGCATTTATGTTGTCAGAAAAAGCCCATTTATAAGCACAATATTTTTTATCTGGAGCTTTATACCAGAAAACATCACCATTTGTACTAGATTGAACGATACTTGATATACATCCTGGTTTATTATTTTTAGCATTAGTGGAAAAGGTAAAATATTTAGGACAAGTATTGTTTTCTGTTAAAAAATAAGCATTTGTATAATCTCCTTTAATTTTTAAGTCAATATCCGTATTATCTAATTTTTCTAGTTCTTTTATTGTTTCTTGATTAGCATTTTGATAACATGCTTTGTAATCTACACCTTTAAGATTTGATGGTAGTAAATTCATAACTAATGATACTATCGAAGGAACAAAAAATAATAAAAGAGCATAAATTATTCTTTTTATAAATAATGTGGTATTATTTTTAATCTTTTTTTCATCTGAAGCAGTAACATTTTTTACAAAATCCATAGTAAGCATTATAACTAAAATTACTGGTATTACCATAAAAACAATTTTTATTAATAATTTTACAAAATATATTATTCTAAGTATCATTAAATCATTACATTCTAATAAGTACATAAACTACCTCCTATTAGTGATTATTTCTTTAATTTTATCTATATTATCTAAAGAAATTGTTATATTTTTAGAATTAAACATATCTTTAATTTCTATTTCTTTATTTTTAAGTTCATCTTCTCCTAATATAATTACAAAAGGTATTTTAGTTTTATTAGCATAATCTAATGCTTTTTTTAGTTTACGATTAGACATTTCAACTATTACTTTTATATCTTTATCTCTTAAGTCATTTGCTAATTTTAAAGATTCTATTTCAGTATCTAAAGGTATTATCATTAAATCATATAAACTTTTATTATCTTCTTCCATAAGTTTTACAATTTCATAAATTGGAGCAAGTCCAAATGACATACCAACGGCAGGATATTCACATCCATCATCGATAAAATTAGTAATTATTTTATCGTATCTTCCTCCTGCTGCTAATGATGATGTTATTCTTTTTTCTTTATCAAATACTTCAAAGACAGTTCCTGTATATATTTCAAGACCTCTAGCTAAATAAGGAGTAAATCTACAAATATCTAAATGTAATTTATCAAGATAATTTTGTAATTCAATAACTTCTTTTAATCCTTCAAGTAATATTTCATTATCTGTCTTTATATTAATTAAATCATCAATTTTTAATTTAAAAAAGGCAAATAATTTATCCAAGCTACTATTTTCAATAGCATAATCTTTTAATTCTTCTCTTACACCATTTTCTCCAATTTTAGCTAATTTATCAACTGCTAAAATAACTTTTGATATTAAACTTTTATCAATATTAGCTTCTATTATTAAGCCTGATAATAATTTACGATTATTCCATTCAATATAGATATCTATTCCTAATTCTTTAAAACATTTATAAGCCATAGTTAAAATTTCAGCTTCAATTAACTGTCCTTTTAGACCACAGACGTCAACATCACATTGATAAAATTCTCTATTTCTTCCTGTTTTTACAGGTCCATCACGAAAAACCTTTCCTATTTCATAACGTTTTAAAGGAAAAGTTATATTTTTATTTAAACTTATAAATTTAGCAAAAGGTACGGTTAAATCATATCTTAATCCTAATTTCCTTTTGCCTTGATCTTCTAAAGTATAAATTTCTTTTAGAATTTCTGCTCCTCCAGCATATTTACTAGCAAGTAAGTCATAACTACATAAAGTAGCTGTTTCTATTGGTAAATAACCATAACTTTCAAATATTTTTGATAATTTATTGGTAATTTCATTTCTTTTTATTTGCTCTTTTGGTAAATAATCAAAAGTTCCTTTAATATTTTGAAAAGACATGTAAATCACACTCCTAATGTTATTATAAATAAAACTTTTAAAAAAAACAAGTATCTAGTAAAATATAAATATTAAATCTATTTCTTATATTTATATTTTTTACTATCTACTTGTTCAAAAGTTAAAATTAATGGAATTAATTCTTGTAAATTTTTTATTTTAAGATAATTACTTGCTTTATCATTACTAGAATATTTTATTGATATACCTCCACTTTCATACCAAGAGTCTAGATTTGGTGTATAATCATCAACTAAAATACTTCCCATGGCATTTACTATATCACATTTTTTTTGTGATTTATTTACTCCAATTACTTCTAAAGGTAGAGTTTCTTTAAAGAAATTTAATTTGGCTCTTATTTCCTTTGAAGATATAAAATGTGTTAAAACTTTTATATCAAATAAGTTGGAATCAATTAATTTTTTTATTTCATTAATTGAATCATTTAATATAATATTTGGATTTTTTAATAATAAATCCCAATCTAAATTTTCATAAAACTTCTTTACTTCTTCTTCGTCATTAATATTAATATTATTTTTTAGCATCATATTATAAGTTATATTTATTGTATCTAATATGACACCATCACAATCTAAATATAGTCTTATTTTGTCTTTATCAAGATATAATCTTTGTTTATATTCACTTAAATTCATACTAAATACCTACTTGTTTAAATATTCTAAAATTTTACTTGATGTTTCATAAGACTCTACAATAGATTGAGATACTACTTTTACTAAAGTTGGACTTTTTATTTTTAAATTTTCAATATCATTAACTAAAGTATTACTTGAATCTGTATTATTTTTAATTATGTAATTGGCATTAAAACTATCTTTAGTATTAACACGATAGATTTTACTATCAGATAATTTACTAGTTAAACTTGATTCAATATCACTATCTGTATCATCAAAATCATAAAAATAAACATAATATTCTTCTTCAACTTGTCTTAATGTATCTTTAGCTAAAATAGTGTTAGCTGGATTATTTACTTCATTTACAGTATTGTTATCATTTTTAAATAATTTAATATCTTTAGTAATTACAATTCCTATAAATAGATATAACAAAATTAATATCAAAATAATAATTATTATTAATTTTATATATTTTTTTATCTCCATCTTTTTATCTTCAACTGGTTTTATTTTAGTATCACGTACGCTTCTTCCTTCCATTTTAGCTTGCTTTCTTTTTAATTCTCTTCCCATTTGTACTGCCTCCTTATAGACATTATACAATTATTTTTTGGTTTAGTAAAGATTTCTAATATTTTTTTATTGCAATTGTAGTTCTTTTTTGATATTATTAAAATATGAAAGGAGTTTAAGATAAATGGATCAAAGTCGGTTTGAAAATTTAATTGAGGGAATGTTTGGAGTGGCTATAGTACTTGCTATATTATTGATTTTCTATCTTATTTTTTATATTGCTTGTCAGTGGAAATTATTTAAAAAAACTGGAAAACATGGTTGGGAAGCAATTATTCCATTTTATAATACTTGGGTTTTAATTGAAATTTCAGGTCTAAATTGGTGGTATTTTCTACTTGCTATTTCACCAAATATATGTAATATTATTGGATTTGATAACTTGAAAATAGTTACAAATATAATTTCTATTGCTGTTAATTTCTTTATTTTCTATAATTTAGCTAAGAAAATGCATAAAGAACCTATTGGTATTGCTATTGCAGGTGCATTAGTATCTGGAATTATGATACCAATAATGGCACTTTCTAAAAATTATCAATATGATAGTTCGATTGCTGTTAGTCCTAATGGACCAATTGGAAATAATGAGCAAAATACTAATCAAGAACAAGATACAAAATACTGTTTAGGTTGTGGTCAAAAATTAGATCCAAATACTAAATTTTGTCAAAATTGTGGAAGAAAAGTTTAAAGGAAAAAGATGCTTATTTAATTGGCATCTTTCAGACTGTTGACAAATGAAAAATTTGAAAAACAGTCTTTTATTATTTTTTAAAATGTAGTATAATGAATATG
>CANRCE010000040.1 GCA_947629035.1 uncultured Bacilli bacterium
GCAAGTATAAAATAATAAAAAAACTAGATTTTTCAATATCTAGAAAAGATTTAAGATTTAAAACTGTTAAACTAGGGGATTTAAGATATAATTAAAATAGAAGGAGGCTTAAGGAAATGAAAAAATTAAGCAAATTATTATTAGCAATGATTGTTTTTATGTCAGCAACAACAGTTTTTGCTAAAACATTAGATAACCCTAGTCAAAGTGAAAATATAGAAGAATATTTTTCTGATGCTAGTGGAACTGTTTACACTTTTGAAAAAAGTGAGGAAGGAGAGGATGTTACTTATTTAAATGTCGCTGTTAATATTACTTCAGATTTTATTAACAAAGTATTAAATCATGTTCCAGGTAAAGATAATACTACTCCACAACAAGCAAGTGTTAATACTGTTTATTTTGGAATAAAAACTGGATTAGATGTTAAAGATAAAACTTTAAAAGTAAATTCAGTTAAACATGATGGTTCTGATATTGAAGCTGCTAAAAAAATGATTACTTATTCTGATGAGGATATTACTACTTTAGCCCAAGCATATTCAAGACTTATCCAAGTACAATATTATGATGAGGCTGCCAAAGAATGGAAAAATGTAAGTGGAGAAGCTGATGGTGTTAAAACTATTAAAAATTACCTTGAAACTAATTTAGGTAGTTCTGTAACAGATGCTGATTATGGTAAAAAATACAGATTTTATGTAGATGTTGATAATAATACATTATGGGGATTTGAAGTAACTAATTCAACTGAAGAAAAAGATTACTATTATGTAAATGTAAGTTATAGTGTAGATTTTGGAATAGCTGCTGGAGAAGTTGAGGGAAGCGATGCTTTTTGGTTTCCAACATTAGAAGATGCATTAGAATCTGGACTTCCTATGATTGTTGTAAATTCAGAAGTTACTTCAAATGAAGATATAGAAATACCAGAAGATGTAGTATTAGTTATTACAGATAAAGGTTCTGTAGAATTAACTGGAGATGCTAAATTAACGGTAAATGGTTATGTATTTAGTACAAACAAATCTTCAATTAAAGTTGGAGATAAAGAGGTTTATGTTGTTAATGCTATAACTGATGAAAATGGTAAAGTTGTAGTAGAGCCTAAATTAGCTAGCAAGGGTGAAGAAGTAAAATTAACAGTTACTCCAAATAAAGGATATAAACTAGGTACATTAAATGCTTATTATCTAGATGGTGAAAAAGAAGTTGAAATTGAAGTAAAAGATAATACTTTTACAATGCCAGAAGCTGATGTATATGTTTTAGCTGAATTTGTTGAAGATGTTGAATCACCAAATACTGGAGATATTAATTTAGCTTTAATTATTTCAACAATTACAATTGCTACAGCAGGTATTGCTATTGTTGGTAAGAAAATGCTTAAAAATTTTAATTAAAAATTATTAGAAGCAGATTAAATATCTGTTTCTTTTTTTAAATAAAAATAGCAATTAGCATTGACAATTGCTAAAATAGTGTTATAATTATAACTGTAAAAAGTTATATAAGGAGATGTCAAAATGAAAAAAAGAGAATTTAAAACTGAAAGTAAAAGAGTACTAGATTTAATGATTAATTCAATTTATACTAATAAGGAGATATTTTTAAGAGAACTGATATCAAATGCTAGTGATGCAATTGATAAATTATATTATTTATCTTTAACTGATAAAAAGATAAAGGTTGATAGGAAAGAATTTAAAATTAGAATTGATATTGATGAAGATAAGAGAACATTAACAATTACTGATAATGGATGTGGTATGACAGAGGAGGAACTTGAAAATAATTTAGGTACTATTGCTGAATCAGGTTCACTTCATTTTAAAGAAGAAAATAAAGATCAAAATGATGTTAATGTTATTGGTCAATTTGGCGTAGGTTTTTATTCAGCATTTATGGTAAGTGATAAAGTAACGGTTGAATCTAAATCTTATTTAGAGGAAAAGGCTACGATTTGGGAATCTTCAGGAGTAGAGGGTTATACACTTTCATCTTCAACAAAAAAAGATGTTGGTACAATTATTACATTACATATTAAAGAAGATACCGAAGACTATAAATATAGTGATTTATTAACAGAATATAAAATTAGATCTATTGTTAAAAAATATTCTGATTATATAAGTTATCCAATTGTAATGGAAGTTTCAAATTCACGTAAAAAGGAAGATAGTGATGAATATGAAACATATAAGGAAGTTGTGACAATAAATAGTATGGTTCCTCTTTGGAAAAAAGATAAAAAGAAAATAAAAGCTGAAGAATATAATAATTTTTATATGGATAAATTCTATGATTATGAACAACCTTTAAAAGTAATGCATTTTAATATGGAAGGTAATGTTAATTTTACAGCATTATTATATATACCATCTCATGCACCTTATGATTATTATAGTAAAGAGTATGAAAAAGGACTTCAGTTATATACAAATGGTGTTCTTATTATGGATAAGTGTAGTGATTTACTTCCAGACTACTTTAGTTTTGTAAGAGGTGTTATTGATACTGAAGATATTCCATTAAATATTTCAAGAGAAACGCTTCAAGAGGATAAGAATTTAAAACTTATTGCTAAAAATATTGAATCTCATATTAAAAAAGAATTATTAGAACTTTTAAATAAAGATAGAGAAAGTTATGAAAAATTTTATAAAGCTTTTGGCATGGGATTAAAGTTTGGTATATATAACGATTATGGAATGAATAAAGATAAGATAAAAGATTTAATTATGTTTTATTCATCAAAAGAAGAAAAACTTGTTACTTTAAAAGAATATGTTGAAAGAATGAAAAAGGATGAAGAAAATATTTATTATGCATCAGGAGAGAGTTTAGCTAAAGTTAGTATGTTACCACAAGTAGAGAAAATTAAAGATAATCATGAAGTTTTATATCTTGTTGATTATGTTGATGAATTTGCTGTTATGACTCTTCATGAATATGAAGGTAAACATTTTGTTAATGTTTCAAATGAAAATACTGATTTATCGACAAAAGAGGAAAAAGAACAAGTTAATAAAGAAAATACTGATAATAAAGATATGTTATCAAAAATGAAAGAAATTTTAAAAGAAGAAGTATCTAGTGTTAAATTCACAAGTAAATTAAAAAATCATCCAGTATGTTTAACAACCGAAGGTGAAATTTCAACATCAATGGAGAAAGTAATTAATGCAATGCCTAGTGATGAAAAAATAAAGGCTAATACGGTTCTTGAAATTAATGTTAATCATAAGATTAGTAATAAATTAAAAGAAATTTATAAAAAAGATATGGAGGAGTTTACTAAATATACAAAAATTATTTATTTTGAGGCTAGATTGATCGAAGGACTTCCTATTGATAATCCAACTGAAATAAGTAATCTTATGTGTGATATAATGGCAAAATAAAATAATAGGACTAAATGTCCTTTTTTTATATTATTTTATAAGTTAAATCTTATGAAGAAAATAATTTTAGTATTAGTTATGATAATATTATTTATACCAAATGTACAGGCTTCTACGGAAACAGCTTTTTCTTATGTTTTAATGGACGCTACGACAGGTAGAGTTTTATTAAGTAAAGATAAAGATAGTCCTAGGTTAATTGCTAGTATTACGAATATTATGACTACATGATGATTAACAAAGAATATATAAGAAATACAACAAATATTTGTCATAGTAATTATACTGTTTTATATGATGCAAGGATATATATAGTTACACTTTTTAACTAATTGCAGATTTATTAGTCTGCTTTTTATAAGGAGGAATTTATATATGTCAATTTTTAAAATTGAAAAAAATGATAATTATACAGTTATGTCCAATTATCATTTAAGAGATAGAAATTTATCATATAAAGCAAAGGGCTTATTGTCATTTATGCTATCACTACCAGAGGACTTTGACTATTCTCTTGCTGGGTTATGTTCTATAAGTAAGGGAAGTAGAGATGGAATTAGATCGATACTTAAAGAATTACAAGACCATCATTATGTAAAAATTGAAAAGGTAAGGGGAAATAAAGGCTATTTTGAATACAATTATTTAATATATGAAGTGCCACATTTTTTAAGTTTGGAAAATGATAATAATAATCCAGATATGGAAAATCCATATTTGGATAGTCCAAATGTGGAAACTCCTACACAAATAAATACTAATAAAATAAATATTAATAAACAAATAGATAAAGATGATAAAACAATGATATCATCTTTTTTCATTCCTGAAGAACATAATAAATTAACATTAGAACTAATAAATAGTGGATATATTAATGAAGAAGATATTCAAATATTTTATTATGATGATTTGTTTAACAGATTATTAAAAGAGGGTAATTCATATAAAAATCTTATCCAAATAATTTATTATATAATCCCCCCCGAGTATTAGAAAGAAATTTTATTGATGAAAATGATGAAAAAATAGTAAATAAATTTGGTTATTTTAAAAATGCTATTATAAATAATTTAAATAAATTTAAGAAAAATGATGATGATTGGGATGAAGAATTAGGTTGGTTTAAAGATGATATTTTTGATAATTTTATGAAGGAATGACATTTTTTTACTGTCAAACTAGGAAAATGTTAATTGATGGTTATTATTTTATAACATAATTATGAAAAATTGTATTTTTTGTGGTATAATTTTTTTAGAGGAATAAGATAAGAAATATGATAAAAGAATTTTATGAAAATTATGAAGAAATCGAAAAACTAGTTGATAAATTAGCTGATGACATTATAAATAATCTTGATAAAAAGATGATAAAAAAATTAAAACGAAGACCAAAATATGACCATTTTGGATTTGGCTTATATATTAGAAATAATTATATTTACAATAATGAACAGATAAAGTATATGATAGAGGCAGATGATCTTTCAAGTGAAATATATGATAGAATAATTGAAAAATTAAGTAATAATTATAAATAAAAAACAAAGGCCACAATGAAGTTACTTTATTACAGCCTTTGTTTTTTAATCTTCTAAATTTTCAAAGTTAAATAATGAAGAATCAAAAAAATTTTTTAAAGAAATTTTTAATGTTTTACATATTTGATATATAACTGTTGAACTTGGATTTTCAACATTACAATTGATAGTATCTCTTAAAGTTGATGGAGGAATAGTGGACATTTCTGCTAAATGATTAATAGTAATATTTCTTTCAGAACACAATTGTTCAATTCGCAAACTTACTGCTTTTTTAAATTGCATTTCATCTCTCCTTCTTTAAATATATTTTATAAAAAAGTAGAGAAAAATATGCGCAAATTTTTAAACTAAATGCAGGTTTATAAAAATTTATTTAATTTACTAGACTTATTTCAGGTTTAAAGTCAAAAAACGGAAATAAGTTTTTTAATTTAAGTAATAAATCAGAAATTATTGCATGCCAAAATAACAGAGTTATCTCCGTTTTTATAATGTTTCTTTGCCAATAAATTGTTTTAGCTAACTAAAACAATTTATTAAATAATTCTTCATCAAATACATTTATAAATGCTTCTTTGGGGGTAAAACTATCTAGTGACTTTAATGGCCGATCAAGTAAAGTTTTATTAATGGTACTTCCTATAAAATCTCGAAATGTAGAATTTAATAGTTCTACATTTTTTTGACTAATTTTAATAAAAAATCCTTAATTATATGCTATAATTATAATAGTGGAGGTATAATTAAAATGATTGAATTAAAAGGTGTAAGAAAAACATATAAGGCAAAGAAAGGTAGTAGTACTAAAGCACTTGATGATATCTATCTAAAACTTGCAGATAAAGGTATGACTTTTATATTAGGTAAAAGTGGTTCTGGTAAATCAACCTTGCTTAATATTATTGGTGGCTTGGATGTGCCAGATAGTGGAGAAGTAATCATTTTAGGAAAAAATACGAAAAAATTTAAAAATACCGATTTTGATTCTTATCGTAATACTTACGTTGGCTTTGTTTTTCAAGAGTTTAATTTACTTGAAGATTATACTGTCTATGAAAATATATTACTTGGATTAAAACTCCAACAGAAAAAAATTACAAGAGATAAAATCAATGATTTACTAGCATATTTAGGACTTACTAATTTAAAGCAAAGAAAGGTAAACGAGCTATCAGGAGGAGAAAAACAACGTGTTGCAATTGCTAGAGCTTTAGTAAAAAATCCTAAACTTATTCTAGCCGATGAACCAACAGGTAATCTTGATAAAGAAAATTCAACACAAGTTTTTGAACTCTTAAAAGAAATATCCAAAGATAAATTAGTAGTGGTTGTATCTCACGATGAAGAATCTGCTATGACATATGCTGATCGAATTATCAAAATAAGCGATGGTATTATTATAAGTGATACAAACAATTACGAATATATTGCAAACTACGATAAGTATATGCCTATTAAATCAAAGTTACCTTTTAAATCTAGTTTAAAATTAGGACTTAAAAGTTTAAAAGGTAAAAAAATAAAACTTACTTTTACGATTATTTTAACTTTTTTAGCTTTAACTTTTTTAGGTATAACGACAGCTTTAGCTAATTACAATATTAATTTAGTTCATGCAAATTTATTAAAAAAAGAGCAAATTGATTTTATTGAAGTGAGAAAATATAAAATTTTTAATAATGACTACTTTGAACGAAAAGAACTTACTTTAGAGGATAATGATATTGTTAAAATTAAAAATAAACTTGATGATAACACTAATTTAATATATAAAATTATAGATGCTAAATTCCAAAATTATTTTAGTATTTATGATGCTTTAAGAATAAATAGTAGTGAAAGTAATCTTTTTTCTCAAACTCTAGAAGTCGTAGAATCTAATAATTTAAAACTAGATAATCTTATTGGAAGAAGTGTAAATAATAAAGATGAAATTGTTATATCTTCTTATATTGCCGATGAAATTATTAAAAATGGTATTTATCCTTATGATGAAGATGAATTATACATACCAAGCGATTACAACGAATTAATTAGTGGTGATAAAACTTTTGAAATACTAAATAATCCAATTAAAATTGTAGGTATTATTAAATACGATACTAGTATGTATAAAGAAACTATTGATAAAAGAAACGAAGGTTTAAATTTATCAAATAAAGAATATACTTTACTTTCTTCCTTTGATGCCAAAAGAAAAAATATTTATAATAAAATATATGTAACTTCAGATTTTGTAAACAATTTAGAAGTTGAAGATAATTTATACTTTGATAGCAACTATGATTATAAGTTATCTTCTTATGATATAAAATTAGATAATGCTACTTTTAATACTATCTCTTTACTTAATGATGATACTATTTATTATAATGGAAGTTCTTGGGTAAATACAAAATTAAAAGAAAATGAAATTGTTTTAAATGTAAGTAATCTTTCCATATTTAATGAAAATGATTATCGAAATAAATTTAATGCTTATGTCAATCAAAATATAGGTAAAAATCAATTAGAATTAGAAAAAGAATTTTTTGTAGATTATATTAAAGATATTGATATTATTGGAAAAAATGTCTCTATTCTAGTATCATCATTTATCTATAATACTAATGATACTTACTCTAATTTAAAAGTTGTAGGTATTACAGGACTTATAAGTGTCGATAATGATGATCATAAATATTTTATTGCCGACAACACGCTTTCAAAATACAAATTAAATGCTATTTCAAAGGTGGGCTTATTTGTAAAAACCTCATCGCTTAAGAATTTTAAAAAGATTATGCATGATTTTTCTTATGATGATGAATTAGCAGTTAATAGTCCTTTTATCGATACCATTACTTCTCTTATTCATCCTATTAATATTTTTAAGAAAGTTGCCTTTTATCTAGGAATAGTTTTTCTAATCTTTACAATTATTTTAGTTACAAATTTAATTGTATCTAGCATTACTAGTCGCAAACGTGATATTGGTATTTTAAGAGCTCTTGGAGCTTCCAATGTATCTGTTGTTAAAATTTTTATTATTGAGGGCATAGCTTTGGCTATTATTTCTTGGCTATTATCGATTGTTGGTTTATTTATATCTTCGAGAATTTTAAATGATTATTTATCAGATAGTTTTAATATGTTAATAAGACCAACTATTATTAGTTCATATGAAATTATAGCAATATTTATAATCATACTTGTAATAGTTATTGTATCTAGTGTTACATCCATTTTAAAAATAGCGAAGATGAAACCTGTCGAGGCTATTTCCAATAAATAAGAGATAGATGTTATAGAGGATTACTTTATGAAAAAGAGAGTAAAGTGTTACAAAGAAATGGTACATATAATTAATTTATGTGATGAATATGGATAAAAAAAATCAAATGATTTTTCTCTTTTTTATGATATTGTTATTATAATAATAACAATATCAGACTGTTGACAAATAGGTAAAACATTTTGCTTATTTGAGATTTGAAGCTGATAAAGTTTCTAAAAAATATATCAAAATGTTTGAAAGTAAAGATGCTAAAAATTCTACTTAAAAATTAGTATCTTTTTTTTCTTTTTTTAGTGTAAATATTTTTATATATTTATTTTATATGCATATTATTTTATAGGTGAAATCTTATGAAGAAAATAATTTTAGTATTAGTTATGATAATATTATTTATACCAAATGTACAGGCTTCTACGGAAACAGCTTCCTCTTATGTTTTAATGGATGCTACGACAGGTAGAGTTTTGTTAAGTAAAGATAAAGATAGTCCTAGGTTAATTGCTAGTATTACGAAAATTATGACTGCTTTACTTGCTATTGAATCAAATAAATTAGATGAAGTTGTAACGGTTGATGAGAGTATTTTAAAAAGTTATGGTTCTGCTATATATATACAAGTTGGTGAAAAACTTTTATTAAAAGATTTATTATATGGTCTTATGCTTAGAAGTGGGAATGATGCTGCTAGTATGATTGCTGTTTATGTATCGGGTAGTGAAGAGGAATTTGTTAAAAAAATGAATGAAAAGGCTCAAGAAATTGGAATGAAAAATACAAAATTTAATAATCCTAGTGGTTTAGATGAAAATAATAATGGTAATTATTCTAGTGCTTATGATATGGCTTTATTAACGAGATATGCTATGAATTATGATGTTTATAGAGAAATTGTTAAAACTAAAACTTATACGGTTAAATCTAATTATAAGACTTATGTATGGAGCAATAAAAATAAATTATTAAAATATGATTATATAACTGGAGGGAAAACAGGATATACGAAATTAGCAGGTAGGACTTTAGTAAGTAGTGCTAGTTTTAATAATATGGATTTAATTGTTGTAACAATAAAAGATAGTGATGATTGGAATACGCATACTTCTTTATATAAATATGCTAGTGATAATTATCAAGCTTATAGAGTTTTAAATAAAGCTAAATTTAAAATAGAAAAAGAAGATTATTATAATGGTAATTTTTATATTGAAAAAGATGTATATATACCTCTTTTAAAAAAAGAAAAGGGAAGTTTAATTAGTTATATAAAATTAGAAAAGTTAAAAAATTATAAAAATGGTGATAAGGTAGGAATTAATCAAATTTATTTAGATAATAAATTATTATATGAGACTAATATTTTTATTACTGATAAAAATAATGATAAGAAAAAGAATTTATTTGATATTATTAGAGGTTGGTTTTCATGATTAACTATATATGGGGATTTTTTCTTATTATTGGAATTGTTTATGGATTTTTAACTGGTAATATTGCTAGTATTAATAATGAGTTTTTAACTTCAGGTAGTAATGCTATTGAAATTATTGTAAAAATGTTACCTCTTATGTGTTTATGGCTTGGTGTTATGGAAATTGCTAAAGAAAGTGGATTATTAGAAAAAGTATCTGATAAAATAGCACCATTTCTTACTAAAATATTTCCGGAAATACCTAAAGGGCATGAAGCGTTATCTTTAATAGCATCAAATTTTGTTATGAATATGATGGGATTAGGAAATGCTGCAACGCCATTTGGTTTAAAAGCTATAAAAAGTATGCAAGAGTTAAATGATAAGAAAGATACAGCTACTAGAAGTATGATAACATTTTTAGTAATAAATACTGCTTCGGTTACAATAATTCCTACGACGGTTATTAGTTTTAGAATATTAAATGGTTCTAATAGGGCAACAGAAATTGTAACAGCTAGTATTATTACAACAATTATATCTTGTTTAATAGGACTATTGTTAGATAGAATATTTTATTTATTAACTAGTAGGAGATGATTTAATATTATGTTTTCTAATATGTTAATACCAATAGTAGTTTTAATAATTGTTATTTATGGTATATATAAAAAAGTCGATATTTATGATGTTTTTATTGATGGAGTAAAAGAGGGATTATCGATGTGTCTTAGTATTTTTCCTACAATATTTGCTATGATTATATCGATTAATGTTTTATTAAAAAGTAATATTATTTTTGATTTAACAAATTGTTTAAAACCTGTTTTTAATTTATTACATTTTCCAGGTGAACTTCTTCCTATTGCATTATTGAGACCTATATCAGGATCATCATCTTTAATAATTTTAGATAATATTTTAAAAGTACATGGATGTAGTAGTTTTGTTGGAAGAGTGGCATCAGTTATTCAAGGTAGTACTGATACAACAGTTTATATTATTGGTTTATATTTTAGTAGTATTAAGATAAAGAAAATTAGATATTCTCTATTAGTAGGACTTCTTGTGGATTTCTTAACAGTAATTATTGCTATTATTGTTGTATCTATTTTATTTGTAACTATTCAGACTTAAACACTTAAAAAGAAGAGTGATTCATATTGAATTGCTCTTTTAATTAATTTGAAAATAA
>CANRCE010000041.1 GCA_947629035.1 uncultured Bacilli bacterium
AAAGTATTTATCTCTTGCGTACATATGTTTCTTTATGCTTTCTCCACTTTTTTACCATGACTTTCCTATTATATAAAAAAAGCCTAACCGCTGAAGGTTAAGCTGCAGGTGAAGTTAATGCTTTAAATTCTTCATTTGTAACAATTGGTTTTTCAAAGAATTTATCTTCTGTTAACCCTTTAGGGAAGTTTTTCATTTCACTATCAACATAATTTTTTATATGTCCTTTATCGTCAAAAGCATAACATCTAATAGTAACTGTATCATTTTGTTCTGAAAAACTTTCTTCACTAGTTTCAATATCATCAGTATTTTCTAATAATTGACATTTAGGATACCAATCATATCTAATTCCTCCACCAACTTTTTTAACGACTTTCCCATATGCAAAATATGGTCTTTCACTAGTTCCACCAGATTGTGCCAATCCATCATCTGTGGTGTTATCACCTCTCATACGAGCTAGATCATCTGGTGGGAATGCTACTACTTCAACAGCCAAATCTATACTTGATTGTGAATTAAAAGATGCATAATCTTTTCCACTAGCTCTTACTGTGGTGCTTTCACCATTTTCAGTTGTCCCAATAGATTTTACAACTTCAGTTTTTATTGTACCTTCATAATTTTCAAAATCTACATTTCCTTGTTCATCAGGAGTGTTAAATGCATAATATTGTGCACCAACAGTTTCTTTTAACATTGGTTTTTTTGTTTCAATACTCATATTTTTTTACCTTCTTTCTAAAATATTTTTTCTATCATTTTTTTATAATATTTTTCATTATTTCTTTCAAACATTGGTTGTAAATGTGGTTGACTTGGTGTCATTCTTGTACCATCTTCGACCATTGAACCGTAATATTTACCCCAGCCAACTTCAATTTCATCATCTCTTATTTCGTAAGCAAAAGAATCAACTAAATGTGTATATCCACTTGTTCTAATTTTAGAATAGGGTTTTGTAAGTTTTAATAAGTCATGAACAAATTCTTTAGCACCTACTTCTAATATTTCAATTGGATTCTCAATATTTTTTAGTAGATTTGAAAGTTCGTTTTCTAATTCTTCAAATCCTTTGAATTCATTAACTGACATTCTCTACTACTTCTAACGCAAAATATGAATGAAATTCTCTTGTATTTTCTATATATTCATGAGATATATATGTCATAATATTTTTATCGTTTAACATTTTTTTTAGTAACAACAATTTTGGATCACGTGGAATAAGTGAAAAGAATGATATTTGATAACGTACTAAAGTATCATATTCTTTACCACTTGCTCCAATTGGCTCCCAAATATACTCAAAATATACAATTCTAGGAAGTTTTTGTGAATCTTTCATATGTTGAATACCTTCAGCACAAGGAATGCCTAGACTTTCTAACATTTCAACTAATTCTTCTTTAGTCATTTTTTATCACCTCAGGATTGTTATATTCTTCTAAAGTTATATCACTTTCAAAATATCCATCTGAATTTTTAAAATGATAAATATTGAATACCTTATAAAAATTTCCTTGTATTTCTAATACATTTTGGGAATTGATACTTCGATCTTGTGCAATTCTAATTTTTAGAACTATTTTTTTATCACGCTTTTTATTTTCAAAAACAATAGAATCTGAAAGTGATAATTGATTATAAAAATAATCATTATCATTTATTTTTTTTAGTTTCTCATATGGATAACCTTTTTCAGATTGTATAATTTCATAAAGTTTAAATTTTCCATCAAGATACGTTGGTATCTCTGTTATACCTAAGTTGAAGTGTGACATATTCAGCTAAATATAATTCCTTAAACTCTGCTAATCTTTTATGATTAGCGTATAATACGTAATTTTTTAATAGTTCTCTGGCTTTTAAATCTTTTTCATAATTAATTTTGCACCCAGCAATTTCATTAATATCAAATTCGCCTTGTTTTACATAAGATACAAAATTAGTATCTGGTAGACTAGGTGATACTTGTTGTTCTTTTCTAATCTCAGATACTAATCTATTTATCTGTTCTTCATTCATTATCATCAACTTTAACTTGTGTTTCTTCTATGTCTTCTTGATTTTTGAATTCTTTATCAGGTATTTCTTCTATAATTATCATCTTTGCTTTATTATTTGTGCTAGATAATTCTTCCAATCTTTCTTTGCTTACTTTTATACCTTTTGCTGGATAAATATCACCAAATTTATATTTTCGCTTTTTATCTTTTAAATCAGTAAATTTTGGAGTAATTATTCTATACATAAATTCACCTCTTAATCAGTTTTTAAGTCTAATTGACTCAAATTAAGCGTTCTAGTTTCTTTACCTTCACTGGTAATTTCAATAGTATTGTCAACATTGTGAACTTGAAATACAATTAAACCATCTTTAGAATCAACTGCAACAGGCTTTTTAAGTTTTGCACCTGTTCCTTTAAGTTCGCATTTAATTGTTCCTTTTGGTTGACCTTTTGCTTCTTCAAAATATAGTGGTATAAAATTACCAGTATTTTCATCACTATCTTTTGAAAATTCAGTCCAATTTGTAATATGCTTTAATGCACCAGTTACTTTTCCGGTACCATCAATACTTAAATTTTCACATAATTCTTGAACTGTTTTTTCTCCTAAATTTAAAGAAGTTTCGCCAGTTGGAATACTTACTTTGATTTCATCCTGATTTACAATAATTGTAAATTCATCAGACTCTTTCTCTTTGCTATTTTTATCAGTAACCTTTACTTTTGCTGTATAAGTTTTTGCTTCTGTTAAAGTTTCTTTTATTTTTATTTTATCTTCTTCTATTTTAAACTTATCAGCATCTGTGCCAGTTAATTCATAAGAGTAAGGTTCTGTTCCACCATCAACAGAAATAGAACCTACTTCTTTATCGGCTACTGCTTCTGATACTTTTAAAGTATTAGAAGTGATATTAACTGTTACAGAGTTAATTTCGCCCTTTTCGGGCTCGCTAGGGTGTAATTGTTTTAATTTCTGGTATAAATTCTTCAAGTTTAGTAACATCAATTGCTATGGCAACATTATCATCAACTGCTCTACCATTAGCATAAGCTTTACCAATTAAAACATCAGCATCTTCCATAGCTTTAGTTTGGTCATATTCTTTTACATTGAATCCGCTAAATCCCATAGTATATTTACCAGCAATAGTAAATATAGCTTTTCCTTGTTTATTCATAGGTTCAGAAATTACTTCAAGATTCTTGTATGAAGAAATCATATTTCCAAGTCTATCATATAAAGCAGGTGCCACATAATCAGCTTCGTCTGCTGGGTTACAGATTAAATATATTTTATCAATAGTTCTCTTACCATCATTAGTTAATGCCTTTTTAACTGGAGCTAATTGTTTTGGGCTAAAACCTTTAACTTCAATAGTATCTTTTGGTTTATTCTTTTGGCTAGAACCATCAACTTCTTTAATTTTATTATAAATACCAATTGGTTGATCCTTACCTTCACCATTTAGGTATCCATCAGCAACACCATTTCTTAATTCTTCTTCTAATACAGCTCTGAAATATTTATCAACAAATGGAAGTGATAAATCTCTTATGGCTTTTGGAATAACTAGATAAACTGTTAATTTACTTAATTCAACTACTAAGCTTTCTATTTTTGGAGATAATTCCCCATCAATATTTCCAGTTAAACTTCCCCAAACGTGATTACCTGTTTTATCTGCAACAATCCATCTTTTAACATCAGCAGGTGCAAAATTAATTAAATTTAAAATTGGTGATTCTGTTCTTACATTTTCTAGTGTTAAATCAATTATTGATGTTGGAATTATATCTTCTTGATTAGCTGTTAAAGCTTGATTAACTATAACCTTTTCATAAAATTTAGTTTCTTTTTCTGATAAATTACGTAATCCTAAGGTTTTAGCATACTCTTTATCAGTTTCTGCTTTTTTAGCAGCACTTTGAATTTCTTCAATTAATTCTCCATATTTCTCATTTAACGCTAAATCAATAACTTCTTGAATAGCTGCTGCCTTATCTTCTCTTTCATTTAAAATTTCAATAGCTTTTTGTTTTAAATTTTCATTCTCATTAAATTTCATATTATCATCCTACCTTTCATTTTTTTAAATTTAAAAAAGATGACAATGCATCTTTTTCATTAATTTGAGAATTTTGATTTTTTGTTAGTTCTTTAACTTTTAACACCAATTTTTTAATATATAAATTTGCATCTCCTATTGATTGCATAAGTTCATCCTTTGAAATAGATGTTGCAAAACCATATTGTAAAGCTTCGTTACAATCTAGCCACGTTTCGTTATCCATTAGTTCTTTAATAATTTTTTCTTCTTGACCTGTTTTAGAAGTAAAAATATTTATACTTGGCTTAGTAATATTATCTAAATCTTCTGCTGTTTTTCTAAGTTCATTAGCATTACCGCTTACACCGCTAGTCCAAGCATTGTGAATCATTAATAATCCACTTTCTGGAACAATACGTTCTTGTCCAGCCATAAAAACAACTGCTGCTGCACTACAAGCCATACCATCAACTTTAGTAATTAAATGACCTTTGAAATCAGAAAGTAAACTGTAAATTGCTAATCCTTCTGCTACCTCGCCACCATATGAGTTAATTCTTACAACCAAATTTGGTGTGTCAACATTATCAATTGCATCTTTAAAAGTAAATGCATCAACCTGTGATGGATCTTCGATTCCAAACCATCGATCAATCAAATCCGGTTTAGCAATATCACCATAAATAAAGAGTTCTGTTGTATTATCGTCTAATTTTTCAAATTGGAAGTATCTATCATTCATTTTTCATCACCTCCTTCAGTTGGATTTATATCTACATTTAAATAGTTTTTAGTGATATAATGTTCATCTGCCCATTTTTCATCAAGTTTTGCAATTCCCATCATTTCACGTAACTCATTATGGCTAAATCCATCGGCAAATAATTTATCCAAATTAGTTGCACTTTCTAAAATATCGTAATGTTTCATATTTAAACGGTTAATTTTAATACACTCACCTTCTAAAAATCTATCTTTTTGTATAATTCTTGCATTTAGTCCATCTTCTAAGACCTGTAAATGTGGTATTACTCCAAATGTAATAAAATCATTCGTAGATGTTGACTTGTCAGTTTTATTTCCATAAAAAATATCTAATGGAATATTAAAAGACATAGCTACTGTATCTGACCAATTTTTTTCTAATTTTGACCATTCATCGGAATTTGTAGCTTGTCCCATTTCAATTTTCTCTAAACCAAACGCATCTGATAATAATATTACACTATCCTTTTCTTCAAATAATCCACTTATTAACTTTTCTTTATATTCTTCATAAGTTATTGCATTTCCTGTTTCTGGATCTTTTAATGCTACTGGTCCACCTGGATATTTTAATCTGAATTTTTGAAAATTAGCTAGTTTATATTTTTGACTCGCAAGTCCTATAAAATTTCCTAGTTCACTATAATAATTGTCTAAAGTTTCTTTTATATTAGAAGCTTTTAAATCTAAATAAATAACTTCATCAGCGTTAAAAGTTTTCTCAAATGTCAAACAATTGCCTTTACTGTCTGAAATTTGTACATTTGAATATATCTTTGGAAGTAATATACTTGATGATACTGTAAAATTATCAGCTAAATAAAGTTTACCCTGAAAATAAACTATTAAAGCTTCTTCTTCATGTAAATATTTGCTTAATACTTTATAAAAAAATGACGTTCCAAACTCGTTATTATTTGGTGCGACATTCAAAGCATAATAAATGTTATTTTTCTGTGAAACAATTTTTCCTTGTTTATTTTTTTGATAAACTTGTATTTCGGATTTAGATATGGTTTTTGCAATTAAATCAATTGCGTGTTCTATTGCATGATATTTAGTTTGCAATTGTTTTGATTTCATTCCTAATATTACATCTATAAAATTATCTATATTCTTGTTTTTTTGAAACAACTTCATTTGTTATTACCTCCTATATATACACATATTCAATTCTTTCTTCTAATAATTCAATAGCACTAAAAGCACAAACCATAGCCATAAATGGATCATTCTTTCTCAATTTTGGTTCTACTTTTTCGTAAATCATATTTCCATCTTTTTTAGTTATAACGCAAGTATTATTAATTGACCAACGCATAATTGCGCTATCACCAATGTTTAAATTACCTTTTTCAAAAAGTATCTCTAATTTTGGTGCGACAATCGAAGCTATTGATGCCGGGTATCTTATCATTCTAACAAGACCATTTGGATGCATTTTATCTTCAGCTAGTATTCCCTTTTCTTCAAATGCTTTTTTCAATAATTTAAAACGATATGTATCCATAATTATTTTTTGAACATCATATTTTTCAATATATTCCATTGCAAAATCTATTATTAGATATTCATCAATAGTTGGTGTGTTTACAACAATAAAATCTTCAAATCCTTTTTGACCAGCATTATCAAATGGAAATTTAATATCTTTAAAAAATTGACTTGATGAACAAATTATTGTTTTTTGTCTCCATTGATATTCATTATCGATTTTTGTCAAAATTCCAATTGATGCAAAATCATGAAGTGATGCGAAATCTATGCCAATAATTGCAAATTGTTTTTCTTTAACATTATAATCTCTAGGAATTTCTTTATTTATATCTTTATAAGATGCTTTTAGAATATTTTCCCATGATGTTAATACCATGTCATCACGTTCAGCAGGCAAATTCATTCTTTTACATAAGAATTCACTTCGTTTTGTCGAAAAGATTTTTTGTTCCAAATAATCATCTTGAATAGCTTGTTTCAATTCTTTCAAATAAGGTAACGATGGATTTGCTTTTATCCACATTTTAGGATTATCAACTTCTTTTATATCATCTAACTCACATAAAAATGGAAAATATTTTAACTTATTATTACCCGTTTCTAGGATGATTTTGCACAATGATAATAATTCATCAAGTGGACCACCTCTAACGTATCCATTTGAAGTAATAATAAATATGCGACTGTGTGGTACTTTACCTAAAGCACTTTGAAAAACTTTAATATTATCATCTGTTAAGTATGCATGATATTCATTAAACAAAATTGCTCCAGTTTTCTTACCATCCTTAGTTGCTGCATTTGAGGTATTATATCTAAACTTTGAATTTGTTTTTTTATTTATAAAATATTCTTTATTCCAGTAAAAATATTTTTTGAAAATATTCTTATTGTTTTCTAAAACTTGATATGCTACATCATAGGTATCATTTGCTTGAACCTCAGAAGTAGCAACTATATCTATGTTATAATTTTGAATACCATAAAATTGAGTTGTGAAAAAATGAAGTAGAGGTACAATGCAACCGTCTTTACCATTTCCACGTCCCTCTTCAATTACAAAAATTCTAAATATTGGTATATTATCATTGTACATGAACGCAAATGCATAAATAAATTTTTGATATGGAAAAAGTGGATAGTACCACTTTTCACAAAATCTTAGACATTTATAATACATTTCACTATCAAAAAAAACATCGTTTCTTTTCAATGTCGGCTTAACAATGTTTTCAATTAATAATTTTCTTTTTTCATTAAACTCCTCAGGGTGGCTTTCATAATATTCTAAATATTCATTTATTTCATTACAACAAATCATTTTCGGAATAATCAATTGTTTTTTCAGCTTCATCTGCAGGTGATTTGTATGCTTGATTAATTTCTAAATCATTTATAATTTTTAGTAGTAATTGTTCGACCTTAATTAGATGTGCTACGGATTCATTTGGTTTTTCCTGTTCCTTACCGTTTCCATTTGTGAACTTATATCTTATACCTTTATCTTTGATATCCTTTTTTAGTTTTTCTCTTAAGTCTAAAAGATATAAATAATCGTTTACTAAATCATCATAAAATTTACCATATTTAGATAATGATTCTAATTGTTCTTTTAGGTCATTTTCAATATTGTTTAAATCTTTCTTTTTCACACTATCACCCTAACATTACAAATAATTTATGTTCAATAATCAAACTCAGATTACATACCACCCCTATCATGCGCGCGTACGCGTAGAGAGTGATTTAGTTGGTACCACACACCCGCTCTCCATAAGTTCAACATTTTGTTTAGTTTTTGACCGGGGGTATTACCAACGTTCTTCTGTTATTTTTTTATATTTTTTATGTTTTTTTAATCTATCTTCTATTATTTCATGCGCTTCAAATGATAAACTAACTAGGTTATTAAGGTCTAATGCTAAATCTGGTCTTTCTTTTATAGAGATTATGTGATGAACAGTATTCGCCTTAACTATTTTTATTTTATCTGGTTTATGAATACCATCATTCCATTTTCCTAAAAAGAATTGACAAGTATAATGATCTCGTTCTAGTACCTTTTCTCTAGCAATATCAAAATCTGTTGAATTATAAAATAAGTTTGTATTACCTTTAGATATTTCATATATCCAATTATGGTATACTCTTCGTTTTCTTCTCTTTTTCATCTTTTCACCACATAATAAAAGAGATATTTCTATCTCCCTATATTGATTTGTCTTTTTTAACAATACCATTTTACTATACTATTTACTTTACTTTCACTTGATTTCTTTTGTATATTCAAATTTTTTTAATTCTTTTTTTATATTTGGATAATAATTAACCCATAGAGTATTAGGTTCTTTATTATTAACTTCTGCTACATATTCAATAGCTTTACTTATATTTTTATTATTATATACTACTTCATAAAATATTTGATATTCTATCCCCTGTAACTTAGACAAATGATATTCCATACAATTTAAATAATATTTTAACCTGTTAACAATATTCCTTTGATTTTCAATTTTGATATTAATTCCAGTTTTTTCTAATTCAATCATATATTTTGCATAATTATCTTCATATTCATTTGTTATGACTGAATCATTAATATTGTTTGATGAGATTATCTTAAAATATTTATTTCTAATTATATTTTTTTGATTTTCTAATCTTTCTAAGTTCAATAGTTCAATTTTGTACTCATGATAAGTATCATTATAACTTCTAAATACAACCATTATATTCCTTTCTAATTCAACCAATACCCTTAAAAATTAATCTTAGTATATTTAATTAACATTTTATTTTTTAGATTTATCTATTTTAAGTTCTATTTCTATTCCATCAATATTGCCATTTAATTTGTTACAACAATGAGTAATTAAAGTATCTAATTCGCTAGGATTTTCAAGTATATAATTTTGATTACTATGTATGAAATCTAATATTCTATAAACACTATTTTTTCTATATGCTAATACTTTTACTGTAATATTCCTATCTAATTCTTGAACAGATTTAATGTATTCATCTCGTTCTTTTCTCAAATCTTCAATTTCTTGATAAAAATTTAATAAATGATCCCTATTGTATTCCATTTTTACACACCTTTCTTACATATTTGAATTTTACATAATGACTTAATTCTGTTAAATTCATAAGCCATACTCTAAAAGAGTAGTTTTCCCTAGATTTAATAACCTTTTTCCTATTGTTAGGAAACTGATTTTTTATTTATCAATTTACATATTTTCATTATGTAAAATTGCTATTTGTTTTTTAAAATTATTCTATACTCATCATTTCTTTATATAACCTGTAACTTTTTTCTCCATTTTCATATCTTTTTAATAAAGTAGAAATATATCGAGCTCCTAAAATACCTGTGGTTCCTAATTCTAAATACATATTAAAATAATCTCTTGCATGATGATACGCTTTTCTCATTTCTTTATCGATTTTAATTTTTAATTTTTTTCTTTTTTCTCTTATTACACAATATTCTTTATCTATTAACTCATATTGAATAAATTTTTCTTTCATGCGTTACCTCCTTAGATCCATATTATTTTTTTAAGAAAGTCGATGTTTTAACCACCTAAATAGAAGCCTTTTCTTTTATTATTTTTAATATCTTCATCCCAACAGATATAACGTAAAGTAATAACTTCACTAGAATGATTTAACATTTCTTTTAAACCTATTAAATCTCCTGTTTGCTCATAATATTGTCTTGCAAAATACTTACGTAATGAATGAGTAGCAACAGGATATGAAATTTTTACCTCTTCAGCTAATTGTTTTATAATTTGCCAAGCTCTTTGCCTTGTAATAGGTTTATTAGAACCTTTACGACTTTTAAATAAATATTCACCGTCAACTAATTTATTACGATTTATATAATCATCAATTTCTTTTCTAAGCGTTGGATGTAATTCAAAAGATTGTTCTTTTCCGGTTTTAAATTCACGCCAATAGATACCACCATTATTAAAATTATTAGTCTTCAATTGTACTAAATCTTCTATTCGAAAAGCCAAGTTTCTACCAATGTGTAACATCATATAGTTACGATCCCATAAGTACGTCTGTTCCTTATCTTTCTTTTCTTCTGAAGCCTGTTTATTTTTTTTACAAATTACAATCATGCTATTTATATCTTCCTTTTTAAATGGTTTGACAGTTTTTCTTCCAAAATTATTTCTAAATATTCTTGACATCAAACTTCACCTTCTACTATTTTAAATTAAAACTTGTATTTACTTTTTCTGGTGGTAATGCCTGTCCACCAGAATATTCGTATGTTTCTTTTATTATGTATCCATCTTTGTCAGGTTTATATTTATACTTTTGAAAACATTCTTTATATCCATTAGGATGTATTGCCAGATAAAATCTGTCATA
>CANRCE010000042.1 GCA_947629035.1 uncultured Bacilli bacterium
TTCCTGTTTGAATACGACCATCTACTGCTACTTGACTTCCTTTACGGCAATATTTAGCAATGTTTTCTGCTTGTCTATGCCATGCTATGCAACCTATAAAATCTGTTTTGGGTTGTCCATTACCTGTATTAGGTCTTGATACTGCAACTGTAAATCTTGTCATACTTATTCCACTTGGTGTTGTTCTAAGTTCAGGGTCTCTTGCTAATCTTCCAATTAATACTACCTTATTCATAATTTTCCATCTCCTTTATTAATTCTTTTATTTTTTTATCTTCTAAAGTTTCAATTCCTAAATTTTTAGCTTCCTGGACTAATCCATCAATAAATATAGACATTTCTTTTGAATTATAATGACTAGTTCCTACATAAAACATATAGCTTTTAAAAGTTTTCCCATTTTGTTTTATAATACCTAATTCTTCATAATATTTTGATATTCTACTTGGATTTACATTTGATAACATACATATATATTCTCGTTGACCATAATCCTTTAATATTTGCAAGTATACTTCTTCTTTTGATAATCTTAACTGATTTGCAATATTAGTAATTAATTCCCAAGCATAATTATTAGCATTCAGGCTTCTTTTATTTCTGTGTTTATCAATAGTAATATCGTATTTAATGTTTTTATCAAACTTAAACAAATATTGTTTTATTTCAGAAACAGTTCCAACAAATGTTTTTTTCTCCATATTATTCCCTATTTAAATTTTTTATAATTCCATTAATTAATTGTGTTATTTTTTCTACTGATATATCAGTTTTTCCATAAAATAATTTTTCTCCAACGTATCCTATACTTTTTTCAGTATCTACTTTAAATCCAAAACTTCCTACTGAAATTATACTTACAAATAAATCACTTATCTTTATACCTCTTTGAAAAACTCCCATACCATCACAGTTATAGCTAAATAAAATATCATAATGTGTAAATTTTTCATCAGTCCACCCAATTAAAAATGAACCATCTTTCTTCAAAAAATCAGCTATTTTTTTATAAGTTTTTTCTCCATTTACAACCTCGCCATATTTATCTACATTCATTTTTATACCTCTTTTCTACTTTCTTTAAATTCTTTTAAAACTTTTAATAATTCAGTTGTTGATTTTCTTTCTATTTCTATTAGTTTTCCATAATTACCTTTTGGAAGCCATATTGCATATAATTTTTCAAATGCTGGTGTATGATACATACTTCTATGAGCTAATTCATAAAAACTTAATTGCCAAGATAAATATTCTTTATCTAAAACTGCTGTTGTTTTAATATCACATAAACTAAAGAACCCATTTACACTCGCTACCATGTCAAATCTTCCTGCATAATCATTGTAGTAGTTTATTATTTGTTCTTGGCTAATAACTTGAATTTTATTTATAGCTTTTAATCGAATGTATTGAGTAAAACTAAATCTTTGATAATTATCTAACTCTGGAATATCTTTTTTCTGTTCAAAACATTCTATTGCTTCATGTACTGTTGAGCCATATTCAGCCTTTTTTTGAAGAATTATTGTATCTACGTCTTTATACTTATTTGGAAAGATAAAGTGAAGTATTTCACTAACACTAGGAATAATCACTCCATCTTTCAAATAAATATGGCCATTTTCAATAAATTCAATCATATTAATCTAAAATACTTATTATTACCGAACTAGCTACTGGTGTTGTTTTGATATAGTCTTGATAAATATCAGGTAATTCTTCTTTTAACTTTTTTGTATCGATAGAAGTTCTTGTAGTAGCTTTTTTCAAGGTAATCACTAATTTACCTATTGTTATATTTTTTTTACCTAATTGTTCCATTTTATCGGCTAAAGCTTGTTTAAATTCTTTATCTTTTAATTCTGTTTCTTTTTTCCATTTTAAATAATTTGCATATTCATCAATAAAATTTTGTTCTGTAACAACTATTTCATTATTTTCTATTTTAACTAATTCATTCATTTTTTACTTTTCCTCATCTTTCTTCATTCTTTTTGATATTAAACTGCTAGCTTCTTGAACTGTTAAATCTTCTAGCTTTGTTTTTTTAACCATTTCTAGTGCTTTAGCAACTTCTTCTACACTATAAAGTTGTTTTAATTTAAGAATTTGTGTCGATGTTGCCTTGACAATTTTTTTGGCTGTATTTTTTTCATACGTTTTTTCTTCTTTACCAGCTACTGAATCAAACATATCATTTTCAATTATGTCAAACGCACTCATGTATAAATATCTTCTTGAATAAGTCTCTACACCACCTAAAGCTTGTATATCATTACAACCCTTTAGTTGTAATTCTCTCATAGGGCTCGTATAAATTTCTTTTTGGTCCGATTTATCACTATTAATAATTTCTAATGTTGCCATTTCGTTATCAAATGTAAATTTAGTAAATAATCCTACTTCATTACATAAATTAATAATTGTCGGTGTAAAATCTGCTAATTCATAATACTTAAATCCTGAAAATTTATTTTCTCCTGTTTTTTTTAAATTTGCTTCTAATATTTTTTGTTTTACTATTTGTATCTTTTTCCAAATACTCATATTCGAATAATCCATTTTTATTTTTTCCTTTCTTTAAACTGCTGTTTTTTCATAATTTTTTTTATAATATCTTTTTAGTCTTGATATTACAGCTAATTCCTGTACACTGTACTTTCCCTTTTTTACTTTATATCCACAATAACTGCATATTCTTTCTTCTTGCCCATTTATGAAAGCATTTGGATGCTTGCATATTGGGCAATAATATTCATATTTTTTAATATCTTTAACAGTATTTTTCACTTTTTAACTCCTCTTTTCTTTTTTTGTTCAATATATTATTGTATTTTTTGTAATTAATGTTATCTTCTGCTTTATGAGTCGTTGTTTGATATAAATAAACTTTTCTCATATTTCCATTTACTGGCCTATTTACGAATACATTCCAAAGTTTGAAATAACTATATTCTTTAACAAATTCATATATTAAGTTTGATTTCATGTGTACTTAACTTCCTATTTAATTCATTAATTACTTTATCTTGATTAATAATTATTTCATCTTTCTTTTTCATTTCTTTTTTTAAAGCTTTATATTTATCGCATAATAACAAATAATTACTATTTTTTTCTTGAAGCGCTGCTTTTGTTTTTTCTAGTTCTTCCACCGCATTCTCCATCACTAATCATCTCCTTTAAAATCTTAATTTTTTTTCTTAATGACGCATTTTCTTTTTTATACTTTGCTAGTGTTTTGGCATCATTATTTTCTAATGTTTTTAATAATTCATTTGCTAAAATATCCTCTAAAGTCATAACTTTGTTTTCTAATGTGTTATAAGCTTTCTCTAACTCTCTATATTTTTTGTTCTTAAAATTTAACATACTTGACTCCTAACTATTTATAAATTTTTTTGCTGTTTCTTTTCCTGGTAAATTAAATATAAAATTAATTATCTTTTTTTCTTTTTCATCAGATATATGTTTTTCGACATATTTAAGCAATATATCGTATTTTTCATTAAATTCTTCATTATCCATTTCATAAAGTTCTCTTTTGTTTACTTCCCGATTAAAATATTTTTGATACTGCCTAGCAATGTATCTAACCGAACGACACCTATTTTCATGAATATGTAATTCATTTATGCTATTGAAAATTCTTTTGCAAAATTGGCAATAAACAATCATTTTGCTTAAATCTACCCTATCTTGAATTTTAGTTAAATCTTTTATTAAGTAATCAAGTGTAGGTGGTTGATATTGAAACTGTTCCATTGACATACATTCATGCAATTTATTTTCTACTTCTTCAAAACTGTACTGATATAAATATTCATACCATTTTTTAGAAAATAGTATTGGCTCTTTAATAAATCCTCTGTAATTCATATCAATTAAATTCACTAATTCATCAACCTCAAGTTTTGTCATTTAGCATTTCCTCTTGCTCTTTTTTTCGATACTCTTCCAAAATTTGTTTAGCAGTTTTTTTATAATAATATTTTTGGCCTTTTGATTTTTTAAAGTCTTCATCATCTTTCATTGCTAAACTAATACTGGTTATTCCTTTTGACTTATAGGACGATAAAATTCTATCAACATACTTTGTACTAAATTTTTGATTTAAAACTGCTTGTTTAATTGCGTATCTTGTTAGTTCATTATCTTTCCAATTACTTATAATTTCATAATCTATTGGGTGTAAATTAAATCCATTGTTTTCCATATAGTCTATAATATTTTCTAAATTATTACTTTTTTTAAAATTAGACATAGACTTATTAGACATAGACAAAGACAAAGACATTCTTGATGTGTTTTCTTCGGGTTCTTTTTCGGTTTCTTTCCGGTTCTTTTCCGGTTCTTTTTTGGTTCTTCTTTTGGATTGGTTTTTGCTAGAATCTAATGGTCGCTTTAAGTTTACAAAAATCTTCATTTGTTTTTCATTTAATTTTGTTGGTTCAAGTCCTTCAAACATATATTTATTTATGGCTAATAGTAATTCTCCTTGTTCTTTTTCATTTAATAAAGTAATTAATTCATAATATTCCTTAAAAAATGTAAAACTATTCATAAGCCACCATTTCCTATCACTCCCTCCTACTTTGACTTTTTCACTAGAATTTGCTATAATCCTAATGAAAATTTGATTTATTTTTTAATTTTCTAACTGATTCACTGCTATTGAATCAGTTATTTTTTGATTATTATTTTGATAACTTATCATTAAAATTCCACATATAATTGTTACATAAAACATTGCTAGTATAGTTATATTAAATAATTTTTCTTTAACTGATTTTTTTAGCTTAAGCTTCTTTTTCATTTCCCTTTTGCTCCTTTCTTTATAATCCTAATTTTTTTATAACTATTTTTGTTAGGGCAAGTTTAGTTTTAGTTTCTGGAATATAATAACCTTTTGATTTCATATCAGCTTGTGCTTCTGTAATTATTCTTAAAGCTCCAGATTTACATATAGGAATAATTACCATTATGTCATTAGCACTTAAATATTTTTGTTTCAAAATCTCTTCTGAATTTTTCATAAATCTTCTCCTTTCTTTTTTTTATTTTTCGCGTATGTGAGTTTCTTTTCTCTCTTTCTTGACTTAAAATAAAATCCATAGAAAGTGAGGTGAATTAAATTGATAAATATAAACATTACCAATCAAGAATTGATTAAACTTATTTGTGATAAAGTTAATGAACTATGTTCTAAAAATCAAGAAGCAAATGAAACTGCAATAATTTCTTCTTTAACTGCTCAAATTGCCGTTTGTGCTACTTTAGAGATTTTAGAACAATTTGGATTAGTAACTTTACCTAAGAAACAAGATTAAGATTGCCATTATTGGCATTCTTTTTGTTAATTTCTTTAATAATTAAGTTAATAAATTCTTTTCTTTCTTCTTCAGTTAAATTGTTAAATAATTCTAATAAATTCATAGTTAGCCTCCTATAATTTAATTTCAATAACTACTTTTAATTGACTATCATTTTCTACTCCTTTAGAATATTTAACTGGAAAGGAGTGTTTTAAATAATGATTGAGGCTACTAAAGATATAATTGTTGCTATGATAAATAATGGCAGACTAACTTCAGTAGAAGATGTTAAAAATGCCATTAGAGAAATTTTTAAAGCAATTGATACAAGACATAGTAAGTAATTTATTAGGATTAGATATTCGCAGTATCTAATCTTTTTATTTAAAGTCACTAAATAATATCTTTAATAGTTCAATATCTCTATCATCATAACTTTGTAACTCATATAAGTAATTAATTAATTTCTGTCGTAAATCATTTAATGATTCATTTTTTTCTGTTTGAGTTTTATCAATATTTTTTCTAATTAATTCTTCTGGACTAATTATTTTCTTTTCCATATTCTCTCTCCTTTCTAACTATCATTTGGTGATGATGTCGAATTACTGTGTGATTTATCAATATTTACTACACGTTCCGTGTGATTTAAGTTTAAAAAAATATTAACATCTAATAATGGATACTTTTTCTTAATCTTTTCAATTAATTCTCGACCAGGTTTTCTTTCTCCACTTTCAATTTTTTCATAAAAAGATTTTGAAATTTCAAGTTCTTTTGCCATTGCTTCTTGTGTCATGCCAATTGCTTTTCTAAAATCTTCAAATGTGTTCATTTTTATACCTCCTTCCCTATTGCATTTACATCGTATCACACGTTATGTGTTGTGTCAATATTTTTTTACACAATTTGTGTGAAATATTTTTTTTTTACACATTTTGTGTTATTTTATTGTAAAGAAAGGAGAAACACTATGAATGGAAATAAATTACGAGAATTACGAGAAAATCATGGCATTTTACAAAAACAACTTGCTGTTTCGGTTGGTGTTTCAACTAGCACAATAGGAATGTATGAGCAAAACCGAAGAGAGCCTGATAATAACACTTTAAAAAAAATTGCTAATTATTTTGGTGTGTCTACAGATTATTTATTAGATAATGAAAACTCTAATATTAAAAATGAATCAAAAAACAAAGAAGCACTTAAAAATGTATTAATCGAAAATGGTTATATGAAAAATGGAGAAGATTTGAGTGATGAAGAACTAAAAAATCTTATGGAATTTGTAAAAACAAATAAAAAATATATAAAGGAGTGTAAATAAATATGAACAATTTAAACAATTTTATTCAAGTAACATTAGAATTTCAAGAAAATACTTTTTATAATCCATCATATATTACAAATAAATTAAAGGAACAACTACCAGAATTGGGTAATGAATTAATTTTACCTATAGATTCTAGTAGCGAAAGTAGTGATAATATTCCATTCTTTGTATTTCAACAAAATCCAAAATTTAATATATGGGGAAATTTTTTTGCAGTTGTTATTACACTATACGATGAATATCAAGCTAAAATTAACGAAATAATGAAAAAAGTATTTGATTCTTTTAATGAAAATGCAAAATTTTATGCTTGTGCTTTTACTTTTCAAGAAGAATTAAGTAACGAAAAAATAAGCAGTTTTAAAAAACAATATTTCAATACAACTAAAATATGTAACGATAAATTTCATTTGTCTTTTATGAATAATATTAAAATAGATAATAAGGATATTAAATACTTGGAAGGATATTCAACAATTAATAGTTCTTTTATTTCTCATTTTGAATTTAATCTACATAGAAAAAGCTATAAAGAAATTTCTTATGAAATTATAGAGGATTTATTTGCTAAAATTAAAAATTACAAAGATAAACATCAATTTAAATAAAAAAAAAGTGAGATGATAAATATGAATATAGAAAATTATTATATGGAAAACAAAATTATAGATAACATAAAAAATTTTTTTACTTCTAAAATTGACTATTTTAAGTATAATAGTATTAGGAGAGAAAGTTATGTTATGGAAAAAAATGAATATATATTAAAAAAATTTAATAAGCTTCATAATACTATCACAGGAAAAACGTTAACATTAACTAATCAAATTACGTTTAAAATAGAAATTGAACCAGAAGGCTTTTACTATTCTAATGAAAAATATAATATATATGCTTTCGGCATAAGTCAAGAAGATGCAGAAAATAATTTATTAGATGAATTTTTGATCCAATATAATGCTTATGCACTTGAAAAAGATGAAATGTTAGACCATAATGCACAAGTATTAAAAAGAGATTTATTATCTATATATGGAGAAATATTATGAGTAGAGCAACAAGAGATGTAGAAAGAGCACTTCAAAATAAAGGATTTACATTACTAAAAGGTCGTGACCATAACTATTATTATTTATATTTAGATGGTAAAAAAACAAGAATTAATACAAAAGTAAGTCACGGTTCTCATAAAGATATTTCTGATGGATTGTTAATTCAAATGAGAAAACAAATGAAATTGCCTAAAAAAGAATTTAATCAATATATGGACTGCACTTTTTCAGAAGAACAATATATTAATTTTTTAAAAACTAATGGATATATTTAAAAGCACTAAAAACTAGTGCTTTTTAGTTTGTCCCATAAATAATACAAAATTATGTAATAACTTTCTTCTTTTCAGATATCTATAGAACTTTTCAAAATTTTTCAAACAAACACCCCTACTAATTTTAAAGTATTTATTTAATATTGACAAATTTTTAAATTATAATATAATTGATTTTAAGAAACACATATTGTGTGATTTATTTGCTTTTTTCATTCAAGACTATGAAGATGAGGCAGATGATTATATAAAAGAATTATTGAAAGGAAGTGATGAAAATGAATGACACAAAAGAAAAAAGCCAAATTGAAAAAATTGAAAATAGTTGTACAAACTATATTAAAGCACATAATTCCAAGCATATTAAATTTTTAAAATTAGGAAATTGGTTGGAAAAAGAAAGCTCTATTTTTAAAAGCGAAGCATATAACAAAATATCTAATAAGTCAAATTTTAAAAGAGGAGAAATAATCAAAGTAGATTTTGGTGTTAATATTGGTTCTGAACTTTCTAATGTTCATTATGCTATTGTTTTAAATAGTGATGACAATAATAGTGTAGATAATATAACTGTTTTACCAATAACTTCTAAAAAAGGCTATAAACGTTTATATTTAGGCAATTTATTAAAATCATTTGGTAATGAAAAAAAGACTTATGCTTTGATTACTCAAATAACTACAATAAGTAAAAAGAAAATTTTCAAAGATTCTATTAAATGCTTTTGTAATAGCAATGAATTAAAAATGATAGATAAAGAAATAATAAAATTTTTGACACAAAAATAGCTATTACAATAGTAATAGCCATACGGTCGATAAGACCACAGTCATTCGGCTAAAAGCCGATACGTTCGATAAGAACACAGTTTAGTGAGCTTTCCCCTGCCTGAAGGTTCCCACAAGGCACGCTTGCTGGTATAAATTACTTAACCCTTCAGCAATTCAGCGAACTACTCACTCACTAACTAAATGTTATCATGAAAAATAACATTTGTCAAATTAGTATATGCAAAATTGAATAAAATATGATATAAGTATATTGTAATTTAATTGATTACATATTTAGTCTTTTACAGACATCTCAGTTTAGAAATAAACTGTACTTAGCTCTTTACGAGCACCTATAGATATCATATTTTATGATATCTATTTTTATTTATAAAAAAATCCCCTACTTGCTGGAACAAGTAAGGGTCGGAGTTATACTCCTAAGAAAAACTCACATACGCTAATAAGGAATTTTTCTATGTATTAATTGTACCATAGCAAAAGTTCCTTTGCAAGAAAGGAATGATATGTATGGCAGTTTATGAAACAAAAAAACCTACTAAAGATGGTAGAAAATATTACTTTAGAATTAAATATAAAGATATATTTGGAGTTATACATGATTACTCTTCTCCAAAATTCAAAAAAAGAATAGATGCTGTTAATGAAGAAGCAAAATATAGAATTAAAATATCAAATCAAGAAATTTGTACAAATAATGTGACATTTCATCAAATTTTCTTAGAATATAAAGAAAACATTTCAAAAAAAATAAAAAAACAAACTATGATAAAAATAGAAAATTTATATAAACATCTAAAAAGCATTGATGATTTAAGAATAAATGATTTTAATTTACAAAAATACAAACAATTAAGAAATTACATTGAATCATTAAATTTTAGTGTAAGATGGTCTAATAAGATTTTAGGATTATTAAAAGCACTAATAAAATTATCTTCAAAATATTACAATACCAGCGAAACAATATTAAAATTTATTGAAAATTTTGAAGATGTTAATTTTTCAAAAAAAGAAATGGATTTTTTTACATATGAAGAATATCAAAAGTTTGATTCGGTAATTAATGATTTTGATTTTCATGTATTTTTTGAAGTATTATATTTTTTAGGATTAAGACAAGGTGAAGCACAAGCGTTAACTTGGAAAGACATTAATTTTTCAAAAAACGAAATATCTATAAATAAGACCCTAACTACAAAAATAAAGGGTGAAAATTGGACTATATCAGCTCCTAAAACAAAATCTAGCATAAGAACTCTACCAATGACCAAAAATATTCAAAATGACTTAAAAACAATGTTTAACAAAGCAAGCAAATATAAAGATTTTTCAAATAACTGGTTTGTTTTTGGAAATACAAGTCCATTTAAAGAAACAACTATTCAAAATAAAAAAAATAAATACTGTGACCAAGGAGTAGGAAAAAGAATACGGGTCCATGATTTTAGACATAGTTGTGCTTCACTTTTAATTAATCAAGGAGCAACAATTGCATTAGTATCAAAATATTTGGGTCATTCAAATATATCCATCACTTTAAATACATATACGCATATGTACAAAAGTGAGTTAGAAAATGTAACAAATATCTTAAATAATTTATAAAAAGTGTGTTTAGAAGTGTGTTTGAAAATTTTAATGCAAACAAAAACCCTTTAAATAAAGGGATAAATTCAAATTTGGTGGCTCCAACGGGAATTGAACCAGTGACACAAGGATTTTCAGTCCTCTGCTCTACCGACTGAGCTATGGAGCCA
>CANRCE010000043.1 GCA_947629035.1 uncultured Bacilli bacterium
GTAATAAAAAATATTATAGAAAGGAGAATCTAATATAGTGATTAAAAAATCACATAATTAGATTATACGTGATAAAATGATAAAAAAACTATTTATTATCATAAAAAAAATAATTATGTCTGTATTGTTGATTTATGCTTATAATGTGATTGCTAGTCCATTAAATGTTGTTCTTCCTATTAATATTATTACAGTTTTAATAGTAGCAATTTTGGGTATACCATCAATGTTAGCTTTAATAATTTTTTCATTAGTATTTTTTTAATAGGTTGGGTGGTAATATGTTAGAAGATTATAAATATAAGCAAGATATCTTTTATAATATTGTGACTAATGCAATAGTAAAAGATAAGCTTTCTCATGCTTATTTAATTGAAAAAAATAATAATGCTGAAAGTAATAAAATTGTTTTATCTTTTATAAAAAGTATAATTTGTCCAAGCCATTATTTTAATAATAGCAAATGTAACCTTTGTAACATATGTAATAGAATAGAAAATGGTAATTATCCAGAAATCAGATTTATAAAAGCAGATGGTCTATGGATAAAAAAAACACAAATGATGCAGTTACAAGAAGAATTTACGATGAAACCACTTGAGGGAAGTAAAAGAATATATGTTATAGATGATTGTGATAAAATGAATGCAGAGACTGCTAATTCAATATTGAAATTTTTAGAAGAGCCAACTGATAATATCATAGCTATATTAATGACTAATAATATAAATCAAGTTTTAAAAACGATAGTTTCTAGGTGTCAAATTATATCTTTAAATAAAGAAAATAATGATAATACGAATGATAATTTATATTGTAATCTTTTTCAATTATCACAAGAAGAAGTTAAAGATAATTTAGAAGTTTTAGAAAATAAATTAAATAGTATAATAGAATTTATAAATTTCTTTGAAAGTAACGGTTTAGATACAATAATTTGGACTAAAAAGTTATGGCATAATAATTTTCTAAATCGTCAAGATAATATTATTGCTATTAATGTTATAATAAATTTTTATTATGAAGTTTTAAAATATAAAAACGGTATGGAATTATTAATGTTCAAAAATAATGAAGATTTAATAAAAAAAATAAGCTTACAAGATGAAAATAAACTGATAAATAAAATAGAAAAATTGATTTCAATAAAAGAGACAATTAAATATAATTTAAATACAAATTTAGTTATTGATAGTATGATAATTGAGTTAGGAGGTGTATAAGTTATGAAAATTGTTGGTGTACAATTATCGGAAAAAGGAAAAATTTATTATTTTGATGATAATAATTTGAATTTGAAAAAAAATTTAACAGTTATTGTTGAAACAGAAAAAGGATTACAATTTGGTCGCGTTATAGATTATATAAATGAAAGTGAACTAGATAATGATGTGGAATATAGAAAAGTAGTTAGAATTTCAACTAAAAAAGATTATTTACAATATTTAAATAATGTCAAAGATGCTAATGAGGCTGTAAAAAAATGTCAGGAATTAATAAAAAAAAATAAACTTGATATGAAGATTATTGATTCATGTTATACTTTTGATAGATCACAATTAATATTTAAATTTATAGCAGATGATAGAGTTGATTTTAGACAATTAGCAAAAGAATTGGGTGCTCATTTTAAAACAAGAATTGAATTAAGACAGGTTGGAATTAGAGATAAAGCTCGTGAAATAGGTGGAATTGGTCCTTGTGGTAGAAAACTTTGTTGTAGTAGTTTTTTATCTGAATTTAATAGTGTATCTATAAACATGGCTAAAAATCAATCATTAGCTTTAAATCCTACTAAAATTAACGGTGTATGTGGAAGATTATTATGTTGTTTAAATTATGAAAATGATAATTATACTGAATATAGAAAAGGCATGCCAGAAGTTGGAGATATTGTTAATACCGATAAAGGAACTGGAAAAGTAATATCTGTAAATTTACTTTCTAGAAAATATAAAGCTATAGTAGATAATGAAATTGTTGAGGTAGAAAATTAATTTATGGAAGTAAAACATCATCTTTTAAATTTTAAAAATATGGTTATATATCAAAATACTGATTATTTTACAATGTCTCTTGATTCTTTGTTATTGGCTAATTTTGTTACTATAAATTTGCGTGACAAAATGATTATTGATTTAGCAACAGGTAATGCGCCAATTCCGTTATTACTATCAAAGCGAACAAAAGCTAAAATTTATGGAATAGAAATACAAGAAGAAATTTACAATTTAGCTAAAAAATCAGTAAAAGAAAATAAATTAGATGATCAGATAACTTTATTACTTGAAAATGTTAAGAATGTTGATTCAATTTTTAAATCTGATTTTTTTGATATTATAACTTGTAATCCTCCATATTTTAAAGTTAATACTAATAGTAATTTAAATAAAAATAAAGTTAAAACTATTGCTAGACATGAGATAGAATTAGATTTAGATAGTATACTTAAAATTTCAAAAAAACTATTAAAGACTGGAGGAAAATTAGCAATAGTACATAGACCTGAACGATTAACTGAAATATTAGAAAAATTTAGGTATTATAACATAGAACCAAAAAAAATTAGATTTGTATATCCTAAATTAGGAAAAGATAGTAATATTATGTTAGTTGAAGGTATTAAAAACGGTCAAAGTGGTATAAAAATAATGCAGCCACTTATTATATATGACGATAATAATAATTATACAGATGAAGTAAAAAAAATGTTTGGAGAGTGATTAAAATGTGGCAAAAAAGTTATGATGATAGTGCAACTTTATATTTAATTCCAACACCAATTGGTAATATGGATGACATAACTTTTAGGGCATTAAACACATTAAAAAAGGTAGATGCAGTGTTTAGTGAAGATACAAGAGTTACAGGAATGTTGTTAAATCATTTTAATATAAAGAAAAAATTAATATCACTTCATGAACATAATGAAGATATAAAAAAGAAAGTTGTACTTGAGTATTTAAATGATAATAAATCTGTTGCACTTGTTACTGATAGGGGGACACCAATTATTAGTGATCCTGGTTATAAAAGCGTAAAATACGTAATTGAAAATGGTTATAATGTAGTAGCTCTTCCTGGTGCATGTGCATTTATTCCAGCGTTAATTGTATCTGGTTTAAGTCCAAACAATTTTTTATTTTATGGCTTTTTAAACAGCAAAAAAAGTAAAAGAGAAAGTGAACTTGAAAAATTAAAAAAACTAGAATATACGATTATTATATATGAAGCATGTCATCGAATAGTAGATACAATTAATAGTATTGTCAAAGTATTAGGAAATCGAAATATATGTGTGGCACGTGAAATATCTAAAAAATTTGAAAGTATATATCGTGGATGTGCAGCAGATATAATTCTTGAAGATGATAATTTAAAAGGAGAATTTGTTATAGTAATAGATGGATATAAAAATGAAGATGATAGTATCGATATAATTAAACAAGTGGATAATTATATAAAAGATGGGCTAGAGACAATGGAAGCAATTAAAAAGGTTGCAAAAGAACAAAAGGTTGCGAAAACTGAAATATATAAGCAATATCATAGGAGGAATGATTAAAATATGAAATTAATTGTTGGTTTAGGTAATCCAACCGATGAATATTATCATACAAGGCATAATGTTGGATTTGAGTTATTGGATTATATTGCAATGGAAAATAATATTAAATTTACATGTAAAAAATTTGATGCCATGTATGCTGAAACTACAGTATTGGGTGAAAAAGTTATGTTAATTAAGCCTCTTCTTTTTATGAATTTATCAGGTGAGGTTGTAAAAAAATATAAAGATTTTTATAAATTAAATAATAATGATATTTTAGTTATTCAAGATGATATTGCCATGGTATTAGGAAAGATAAGAATAAGTTATAATAGTTCAAGTGGTGGTCATAATGGAATTAAAAATATAGAAAATAATTTAGGATCAAGAGAATACACGCGATTAAAAATAGGTATTTCTAGTAATGAAAATGTTAATATTAAAGATTATGTATTGGGGAAGTTTTCTAAAACTGAATTATTTGTATTAGAAAATGTATATAAAAAATTGACAAATATTATTTATGATTTTATTACAATGTCAACAAATGAATTAAAACAAGAATATTCTTCAAAAAATATGAATGTGATTAAATAATTTAAAATTTAAATTTATATCAATTAAGTATTTAGGTGTATTTTACCCATTTAGGAGGTGATTTTTTGAAAGCATTAGATTTATTTGAAAATGTAAATAGTAATTTCTATGGTGTATCAGGACTTACTAAAGAATTAAATTGTCTATATATTTATAACGTTTTTATTAATAAAAAAAAGAATATTTTAGTATTAATTAATTCTTTATATGAAGCTAATGATTTGTATAATAGATTACTAAATTATACAGAAAATGTATTATTTTTTCCAATGGATGATTTCATAACTAGTGAAGCATTGGCTATTAGTCCTGAATTTAAGGCAGAAAGAATTAATACTTTAAATAAGCTAATTAATGATGAAAATTATATTGTTGTCACTAATTTAATGGGATATTTAAGATATTTACCTACAAAAGAGGTATATAAAAATTCAATAATTAATTTAGAAATTGGAATGGAAATAAATAGAGAAGAATTAATTAATAAACTTAATAATTTAGGATATGAAAGAGAAAGTATTGTTAGTGAAACGGGAAAAATAGGAATTAGAGGATATGTTTTAGATTTATTTCCTGTAGGATATGATAGACCCATTAGAATTGAATTTTGGGGTGATACAATAGACAGTATAAAATATTTTGATGTTGATACGCAAATTTCTAGTGAAAAACAAGATAAGATTACAATTTATCCATATACAGAATTTTTATTAGAAAGTTATGATGAAAATGTTGATAGACATCAAAAATATTTAAAGCACTATGCTAATAATATTTCTAGTTTATATGATTATATAGATGATGGGATATGTTTTTATTATGATTATACACAAATAACAACAAGTTATAAATTATTAAGAGAAAATATAATGGATTATGCTAAAGATAGTAATGAGCTATTTAAAACTGAATATATGTTTGATTTAGATCAAATTAATCCTAAAAATATAATATTTATCATGGATATTGATAATTTATTAGATATAAAATTAAAAACAATAAAAAGATATTTGTCATATAATATTGATAATTATGAGGGTCATTTCGAAAATGTAAAAAAAGATATAGAAAAATATTTAAATAATGGTAAGACAATTATATTTTGTATTGACAATAAGTCTGTGGCAAAAAGAATAATAAATTATTTAGAAATTGATAATGTAATTTTAACTGATATTAATAATGTTATTCCAAATAAAATAAATTTAGTTAATTTTTCACTTACTTCTGGATTTATATTTAATGATTTAATATTTATTTCTAATAATGATTTGTTTGGTACAAAAACGGTAAAGAAGAAATATAAAAATAAGTTTAAAATGGGAACTAAAATAAGTAATATTGATACCATTAGTCGTGGTGACTATATTGTTCATGAAGAATTTGGAATAGGTATATATGATGAATTATGTACACTTAAAAAAAATGGAATAAAAAAAGATTATATAAGATTGATTTATGCAGATAAAGATGTATTATATATTCCTGTGGAGAATATAGATAGAATATCGAAATATTCTGGGAAGGAGACTTTAGGTTTAAAACTTAATAAATTAGGTACTGATGCATGGCAGCGTAAAAAAGATAGAGTTCGCAGTAGATTAGAAAATATTGCTGAAGATTTGCTTAAATTATCTGCTACAAGAGAGGCAATGGATGGTTTTGCTTTTAGTCTAGATGATGAAAATCAAATCATGTTTGAAAAAGAATTTGCTTATGAACCTACCAAAGATCAATTAAATGCTATTGCTGAAATAAAGGCTGAAATGCAAAAAAAGAAACCAATGGATATGCTTCTTTGTGGGGATGTTGGTTATGGTAAAACTGAAGTTGCTTTTCGGGCAATTTTTAAAGCTGTAAATGATGGAAAACAGGTGGCTTATTTATGTCCTACAACGATTTTATCTCAACAACAATATAAATCTGCGATTGAAAGATTTTCTAATTTTTCTATAAATATAGCGCTTATGAATAGATTTATTGACAATAAAAAACAAAAAGAAATAATTGAAAATTTAAAACAAGGGAAAATTGATATATTATTTGGTACTCATCGTATTTTAAGTGATGATATTGAATATAAGAATTTAGGATTGTTAGTTATTGATGAAGAGCAACGTTTTGGAGTAAAGCACAAAGAAAAAATTAAAAAATATAAAAATAATATTGATGTATTAACGCTATCAGCAACACCAATCCCTCGAACTTTACAAATGTCTATGTCTGGAATAAGATCACTGGCTTTAATAGAAACACCTCCAGAGGCACGACATCCTATCCAAACTTATGTGCTTGCTGAAAATAAAAATGTAATAAAAGATGCTATTTATAAGGAGCTAACACGTCACGGGCAAGTGTATATTTTGTTTAATAATATAGATAAAATTCAAGATAAAGTAAGTGAAATTAAAAATTTAGTACCTGAAGCTAGGATTGATTATGCTCATGGACAAATGGAAAAAACAGAATTAGAGGATAAGATGATAGCATTTACACAATATCAGTTTGATGTATTAGTTTGTACAACTATAATTGAAACTGGGATTGATATTTCAAATGTTAATACTTTAATTATCTTCGATGCAGATAGATTTGGCCTAGCACAACTTTATCAAATAAGGGGTAGAATTGGTAGAAGTGATAAAATCGGATATGCTTATTTAATGTATGATAATCGTAAGATGTTAAATGAAATTGCTGTAAAACGACTAAATACAATAAAAGAATTTACAGAATTAGGAAGTGGATTTAAAATAGCAATGAGGGATTTAGCTATTAGAGGTGCTGGAGATATATTAGGTAGTGAACAATCTGGTTTTATAGATACAATAGGAATAGAATTATATTTAAAATTATTAAAGGAAGCTGTAGATAAATTAAAAGGTAATGAAGTTAATCTAGAGCAAAATAAAAATAATAAACCTTTAATTGAAGTTGATACTCATATATCATCAGATTATGTTGATGATGAGAACTTAAAAATTGAAATACATAAAAAAATAAATGAAATTAATAATTTAGAAAAATTACTTGAAATAAAAAAAGAATTAGAAAATAGATTTGGAAAAATAAGTCATGAATTAGAAATTTACATGTATGAAGAGTGGTTTGAAAAATTAGCTTGTGAATTTGAAATTGTCAATGTAAAGCAGAATGATATTATGATTGAATTAGAATTATCTGAAAATATGAGTAATAAGATTGATGGTGAAAAATTATTTATATATGCTTATCAGATATGTCCTAGGTTTAAATTTTCATACAAAAATAAAAAAATATATATTAGATTAGATTTTGCAAAATTAGAAAAACATTTTTTAATTTACATAATTGAATTATTAACGAAAATAAAAGATAGTTTTAACAATTAAAAATAAAACTATCTTTTTTGTATAAAAGTTATATATTAGAAAATAATAATTAGAGAAATGGAGTTGAAATAATGAAAACTACTGGTATTATAAGAAGAATAGATGAATTAGGAAGAATCGTTATTCCAAAAGAAATAAGAAAAAATATGCGAATTAAAAATGGAGAAAGTTTAGAAATTTTTGTTGATGAAGATAGCATAGTTTTAAAAAAATATTCTCCTATGGAAAGTTTGGAAACTGTAGCTGAAAAATATGTAGAAACATTTAATCAAGTTCTAAAGCATAATATTATAGTAACAGATAGGGATAAGGTTATCGCTGTTGCTGGTTCACTTAAGAAAAAATATTTTGGAAAAAATATAAGTAATTTTACTGAAAGATCTATCGATAGAAGAGATAGTTTTGTCGAAAGGCAAAAAAAGATTTTTGAAATAATTGATAATGAAGAGGAATTTGGATATTATTCTTTTTCATCAATTGTTAATAATGGTGATGCAATTGGGGCAGTTATTATATTATCTACTGATGTTCCTATAACAGAATCAGAAGAAAAAATGGCTGTAATATTAGCCAAAATATTAAGTAAGCACTTTATTGATTGACTAGTTCAATAGAAAGTGCTTTTTTCTTGAAATATTTAAAAAATTATGCTATAATTTTATCCAGTTAATTGAGTTGCAAAAAATAAAGTACAATTGTATAAATTTACTAGGAGGATAATTTAAAATGAAAGAAAAATTTTATATTTCGACAGCAATTGCATATACCTCTTCAAAGCCTCATATTGGAAATACTTATGAAATCGTTTTAGCAGATGCAATAGCCAGATATAAAAGATTGCAAGGATATGATGTGTATTTTCAAACAGGAACTGATGAGCATGGAGAGAAGATAGAGCAAAAGGCTAATGAGTGTGGTATGAATCCTCAAGAATATGTTGATAACATTGTAAATGATATAAAAAAAATTTGGGATGTTATGGATACTAGTTATGATAAATTTGTAAGAACAACAGATAAAGTGCACGAACAAAAGGTTCAAGCTATATTTGAAAAATTATATAAGCAAGGAGATATTTATAAAGGTACATATGAGGGATTATATTGTACTCCTTGTGAATCTTTTTGGACAGAAAGTCAGCTTATTGATGGAAAATGTCCTGATTGTGGTAGAGAGGTTAAAAAAGCTTCTGAAGAGGCATATTTTTTAGCAACTAGTAAGTATTCTAAATGGTTAGAAGATTATATTAATAAGCATCCATCTTTTATTGAACCAGAGTCAAGAAAAAACGAAATTATGAATAACTTTATAAAACCAGGATTACAAGATTTATGCGTTTCTCGAAGCTCATTTAAATGGGGAATACCTGTTACTTTTGATAATCAACATGTTATTTATGTTTGGATTGATGCTTTAAGTAATTATATAACATTTTTGGGTTATGATGTAAATGGTAATCATACTGATGAATTTAAAAAATATTGGCCTTGTGATATTCATTTAATAGGTAAAGATATTTTAAGATTTCATACGATTTACTGGCCCATTATATTACATTTACTAGATATTGAATTACCTAAGAAGATTTTTGGTCATCCATGGTTGTTATTTGGTAATGAGAAAATGAGTAAATCAAAAGGCAATATAGTTTATGCTGATGATTTGGTAGAAGAATTCGGTGTTGATGCCGTTAGATATTATATGTTACATGAAATTCCATTTTCAAGTGATGGTGTATTTACAAGAAAATTATTAATAGAGTCAATTAATTCTAATTTAGCTAATGTTCTAGGTAATTTAGTTAATAGAACAGTAAATATGTGTAAAAAATATTTTAATGGTATCGTGGAAAATAAAAATGTTACTGAAAATATTGATAATGATTTAATTAGTATTGTATTATCTACCAGAGATAAAGTAAAAAATAAAATGGATAGTTTACGAATATCAGATGCTTTAGATGATATTTTTGAAATATATCGCAGGTGCAATAAATATATTGATGAAACAACGCCATGGTTATTAGCAAAAGATGAATTGAAAAAAGATAGACTAGCTACTGTATTATATAATTTAATTGAATCTATTAGATATACTACTGTATTACTTCAGGCTTTTATGCCAAATACAGCACAAAATATATTTAAACAATTAAATACAAAAGAAGTGACATATGATACATTAGATAAATTTGGATATTATGTTTCAGGTAGCATGGTGAACGATCCTATTCCATTATTTATGAGAATTGAAAAGGAGTAATCAAATTTAATGTCAAATTTAAAAAAAATAAATTAAAATATTTACAATAATTAAATTATTTGTTATTATCTTTAATGTATAGTAGTATTGCAGTATAATCATAATGAAAGGTTGGTTGGCAATGCTTAAGATTAATAGTGTTGAGAAGGTTATTACATTGTTATTTTTAGGAGTTTTAACATTGGTAGGAATAGAAATTTATAATAATTTTAGTATTTTAGATGTTGGATATTTTATTATTATGCTAATTTGTTTTTGTAAATTTTTATATTTATGGTTGAAAAAATAGTTATATGTTATGTATAATTGTTTTTTTTTTATTTAATCTTTAAGTTTTGTCAAGACATCGTGACCCCTAAATAGAAAATAATTAATTTTCTACTGGGTAGATAGGCATTAAGGACAA
>CANRCE010000044.1 GCA_947629035.1 uncultured Bacilli bacterium
TTTTTATTAGAAATTAAAATTTTAAAAAATAAAAGACAAATAAGCAAAATGTTTTACCTATTTGTCAACAGTCTGAATCAATCCGAATGGATTGATTATATGTTAAGTTCAAACTATAAAAGTTCGAACAAAAACGTCACTGGTGCGGGTGAAGGGACTTGAACCCCCACGGATAAACCGCTAGATCCTAAGTCTAGTGCGTCTGCCAATTCCGCCACACCCGCTTTAATGGTGGACCCTATAGGACTCGAACCTATGACCGCCCGGTTATGAGCCGGATGCTCTAACCAACTGAGCTAAGGGTCCCTTTGCTTTTATATAATAACACATTATTTTGATAATAGCAATAATATTTTTTAAAAAAAATAAAAAAAATAAAAAAATAGCAAAAAAGAGTTGACATTGCTAAAAAATAAGCATATAATGATGTTAGCAATGAGAAAAAATGATTGCTAAAGAGGGTGATAATGGTAATGATAACTAATAGACAAAAGGATATATTAAAAGAAATTGTCGAAGAGTATATTAAAACAGCTAAACCTGTAAGTTCAAATCACATATGTAGAAAATTAAAATGTTCTAGTGCGACAATAAGAAATGAAATGGTATATCTTGAAGAGTTAAAACTATTAGAAAAAAACCATTTTGCTTCAGGAAGAATTCCAAGCGAAGAGGGCTATCGTTATTATGTGGAAAATTTGATGGAACCTAAAAATATGACTGGTGAAGATATGTTAAAGTTACAGACTATTTTTCATAATCAGTCACTTGATTTGAATGATACAATCAGAAGAAGTATAGAGATAATTAGTGAAATAACTAATTATACAGCCGTTGTATTAGGTAGTAAATCATGTCAAAATAGGCTTAAAAAAGTTGAGATAGTTCCTTTAGAAGATAATAATATATTATCTATGGTTATTACTGATAAAGGTATTGTTCAGCATAAAAATTTATATTTATCTGATAACATTATGCCAGAAGATGTAAAGAAAACAGTTGATTTAATTAATAAGTTGTTGGTTGGTACACCGATTAATGAAATAAGTGAGAAACTTGAATACGAAGTAAAACCTATTATTTCACAATATGTATCCCAGCATGAAATACTATATAATACTTTTTATGAGGCCTTTAATGAAATTACGAATAAAGCTCAAGATGTTCATTTTGAGGGAAAAAATAATTTCTTAAAACAACCTGAGTTTTCTAATATTGAAAAAGTAAAGGAAATACTTAATAAATTTGAAGATATTAATAGTATTAGTGATATGGAAGAAGAAGATAGTGGAATTAACATTTATATAGGAAGTGATAATGAATTAAGCGATGATGTATCAGTTATTAAGACTCATTACAATTATAATGGTCAACAAGGTACAATTGCTATTATTGGTCCTAAAAGAATGGAATATGGTAGAGTTGTAAGTCTACTTGATTATATTAAAAATAATATTGGAGGCTAGAAGATGAGTAAAAAAACTAAACAAGAAACTAAAGAACAAAACAATAATGAAAAAGTAACAAAAGAAAATGATAATCTAACCAAAGAAAAACAAACAAAACTTGATTTAGAAGAGCAAATAAAAAATTTACAAGATTCACTACTTAGAAGCCAAGCAGAGGTAATCAATTATAAAAGAAGAAAAGATGAAGAAGTATCACGTTTAATGAAATATGCTAATGAAGATATTATATTAGGCTTTTTACCTATTTTAGATAATTTTGAAAGAGCAATGAATATGGACGATGATAATTTAGATGATGAAGTTTCTAAGTTTTTAGAGGGAATTAAAATGGTATATACCCAAACTATTAATTTACTTAATAGTTTTGAAGTAAAAGAAATTGAATGTTTAGATAAGGTTTTTGATCCTACTTATCATCAAGCTGTCGTTACAGCATGTGATGAGGATAAAGAGGATGATATAATTTTAGAAGTATTATTAAAAGGATATACATATAAAGATAAAGTTATTAGACCAGCGATGGTCAGAGTAAATAAAAAATAAATTAAGAAAGGAAGATTTATATGAGTAAAATAATTGGTATTGATTTAGGAACGACAAATAGTTGCGTTTCTGTATTAGAAGCAGGGGAAGCTAAAGTAATCCCAAATCCAGAAGGAGGAAGAACTACTCCATCTGTAGTAGCATTTAAAAATGGTGAGAGAATTGTTGGAGATGCTGCGAAAAGACAAATGGTAACAAATAAAGATACAATAAGTTCTATAAAAAGATTAATGGGTAGTGATAAGAAAGTTGAAGCAGCTGGTAAGAAATATACACCTGAAGAAATTTCTGCGATGATTTTATCTTATTTAAAAGATTATGCTGAAAGTTATTTAGGAGAAAAAGTAACGAAAGCTGTTATTACTGTTCCAGCATACTTTAATGATGCTCAAAGACAAGCAACAAAAAATGCTGGTAAGATAGCTGGACTTGAAGTTGAAAGAATTATTAATGAACCAACTGCAGCAGCACTTGCGTATGGATTAGATAAACAAGATGAAGCTCAAACTGTCTTAGTATATGATTTAGGTGGAGGTACATTTGATGTATCCATACTAGAACTTGGCGATGGTGTGTTTGAAGTAAAATCAACTGCTGGTAATAATAAACTTGGTGGTGATGATTTTGATGAGAGAATTGTTAATTATTTAGTAGATAATTTCAAAAAAGAAAATGGTGTTGATTTATCAAAAGATAAAATGGCAATGCAAAGACTTAAAGATGCAGCTGAAAAAGCCAAGAAAGATTTATCTGGAGTTACAACAACACAAATTTCTCTTCCATTTATTTCTCAAAGTGATGAAGGTCCATTACATTTAGAACTTTCATTAACTAGAGCTAAATTTGAAGATTTAATTCGTGATTTAGTTGACTCAACATTAGAACCTGTAAGAAAAGCTATGAAAGATGCTAAACTTACAAGTAAAGATCTTGATAAAGTTATTTTAGTTGGAGGTTCAACTAGAATACCATGTGTTCAAGAATTAATTAAAAAAGAGCTTGGAAAAGAACCACATAAAGGCGTAAATCCTGATGAAGTTGTTGCAATGGGAGCTGCTATTCAAGGTGGTGTATTAACAGGAGAAGTAAATGATATTGTTTTACTTGATGTAACACCATTATCTTTAGGTATAGAAACTTTAGGTGGAGTTATGACTGTATTAATTGAAAGAAATACAACAATTCCAACTTCTAAATCACAAGTATTCTCAACAGCTGCAGATAATCAACCTGCTGTAGACATTCATGTATTACAAGGTGAAAGACCAATGGCAGCTGATAATAAGACACTTGGTAATTTCCAACTTACGAATATTCCACCAGCACCACGTGGTGTTCCACAAATTGAAGTATCATTTGATATTGATGCTAATGGTATTGTAAATGTTAAAGCTAAAGATTTAGGTACTAATAAAGAACAATCAATTACAATCACAGCAACTAATACTTTAACTGATGAAGAAATTGATAAAATGATGAAAGAAGCTGAAGCCAATAAAGAAGCAGATGCTAAGAAAAAAGAAGAAGCAGATGTTAAAAATGATGCTGAACAAGTAGTATTTATGACTGAAAAAGCTTTAAAAGATTTAGGAGATAAAGTTGATAATTCTGATAAAGAAGAAGCAGAAAAATTAATAAAGAATGTAAATGAAGCAATAGAGAAAAATGATATTGACAAGATAAAAGAAGCAAAAGATAAACTATTAGAACACGCTAATAAATTAGCTACAAAAGTTTATGAAGAAGCTGCTAAAGCAAATGAAAGTGCTAATGAAAACTCATCTGATAGTGAAAATAAAGATACTAATAAAAAAGATGATGTTGTCGATGCTGAATATGAGGAAAAGGAATAAGTTCTAGGAAACTAGAACCTATTTCTTGATTGGAGAGATATAATGAATAAAAAAGATTATTATGAGGTTTTAGGTGTTCCTAAAACGGCTAGTCAAGATGAGATAAAATCGGCATTTCGTAAGCTTGCTAAAAAATATCATCCTGATGTTTCCAAAGAAGAGAATGCTGCTGAAAAATTTAAAGAAGCTCAAGAAGCTTATGCTGTATTATCTGATGAATCTAAAAGACGCCAATATGACCAATTTGGCCATAGTGCTTTTACTAATGCTCAAGGAGGATTTTCAGGCTTTGAAGGCTTTAATTTTGGAGGAATGGACGATATTTTAGATGAAGTGCTTCGTGGTTTTGGCTTTTCTAGTGGAAGTCGTCGCAGTGCCGGAAGTATGAGATCAAGAGGTAGTGATGTATTATATCATATGGATCTAACTTTTGATGAAGCCGTTTATGGTACTAAAAAAGATATTGATGTTGATATTATAGATACCTGTGAATATTGTCATGGCGATGGAGGTTTTAACTCCAAGACTTGTAGTGAATGTCGAGGTTCTGGAACTGTCACTAGACAACAAAATACCTTATTTGGCTCATTTTTGACAAAAACGACTTGTCCTACATGTAATGGAACTGGTTCTGTTTATGAAAAAATATGTGACAAATGTAAAGGTAAAGGTCGCATAAAAAAGAAAAAAAAGATTACTGTAACTGTTCCCAAAGGTGTAGATACGAATAATAGACTTAGACTTGAAGGTAAAGGAGAAGCAGGTAATAACGGTGGAGTAAATGGAGATTTATATATTGAATTTACCGTTAGGGATCACGATTTATTTAAGCGAGTAGATGATGATATTTATCTAGATCTTCCAATAACAATACCAGAAGCTGTTTTAGGATGCAAAAAAGAAATACCAACACTTTATGGGAAAGTTGATCTATCAATACCAGCAGGAACTAAAGCCAATGCTAAATTAAAGTTAAAAAGTAAAGGTGTTGAAAATGTTTTATCACATAAAAAAGGTGATATGTATGTTATTATTGAAGTATTAATACCTGATAGAATAACTAAAGAAGAGAAAAAACTTTATGAATCTTTAAAAGAAATTTCAAAAAATGAACATCCATTTTTAAATAAAATAAAAAAGTTTTTAAATAATTAAATTTAAGAATTGTACTTATATTAAACCTTTTGATTATAGAGATGAGGATAAAATGAACAATATATATGAACAAGAAGTAACTTATAGTTTTACGAAAGAAGATAATTATTACTATTTTAAGTTATTAGAAAATGTTGATAGTGATTTGATTAGAGAAAAAATTATTTATGGTAATATTCCTTTGGTGAAGAGTATATTAATGAAAAAATTTTATGATACAGGATGTGAATATGATGATTTACTTCAAGTAGGTATTATAGGCCTTATTAAGGCTGTTGATACTTTTGACATTACAAAGGGATTTAGTTTTTCTTCTTATGCTTATTACTGTATTACAAATGAAATACTTGTGTATTTAAGGCATAATGGTAAAATAAATAATGTTGTAAGTTTAAGTGAGGATTCTTCTTTTAATCTTGAAGATAATTTTAATTTTGAAGATAAAATACTTGATAAAGAAGAATTATTATTTATAAAAAACTTTATCAATAATTTAGAAGATAATAATGATAATAAGTGTATAAAATTATATTATGGTTTTAATGGTAGAAGTTATAATCAAAATGAAATAGCTAGTATGCTAAATATAGATCAATCTGTTGTATCAAGAAAAATTAAAAAGACTTTAAAAGAGATTAAAAATATGTTAAAGGAAGAAATTTAGTATTTACAAATAAGTATTTGCTTATTAGTTAAATAATGTTATAATATATTTAAGTTATTGAGAATAAAATGATAAAGATAAGAAAAAGGTGAATTAAGAATGTATTATTTTATTGGTATTAAAGGTGCTGGAATGAGTGCACTTGCCTGTATTATGCATGATATTGGTTATGAAGTTATGGGAAGTGATGTTGATAAGCATTTCTTTACAGAAAGTGAGCTTTTAAAAAGAAATATTAAAATGCTAGTTTATAATAAAAATAATATTAAAGATAATTTTACTATCATAAGAGGAGCTTCAATAAAAGATGATCATATTGAACTTATTGAAGCAAAAAATAGGGGATTGAAAATTATTGAATATAATGAAATGGTAGGCATTTTAAGTAAAAAATATAAAACGATTTGCGTATCAGGATGTCATGGAAAAACTACTACCGTTACGATGTTAAAAGAAGCTTTGAATCCTATTTTAGGTATTAATTATTTAATTGGTGATGGTAGTGGTTATGCTAATTTGTCTAATGAATATTTTGCTTTAGAAGCTTGCGAATATAAAAGACATTTTTTAGCGTATTTTCCTTATTATAGCATTATTACTAATATTGATTTAGATCATGTTGATTATTTCAAAGATATTGATGATGTTATTTTAGCTTATCAACAGTTTAGTAGTAAGACGAAAAAAATGATTATTGCTAATGGCGATGATGTTAATGTTTTAAAATTAAAAACAGATAAGGTAATCAAGTATTTTGGTTTAGGCGATAAAAATGACATAAGAGCTATTAATGTTGTATATTCTAAAGATGGTATTAGTTTTGATGTACTAGTTGAAAATAAATTATATGGAAGTTTTAATCTACCATTATTTGGTAAGCATCAATTATTAGATGTACTTAGTGTTATAGCTATTTGTTATTATGAGAATATTGATGCTAAATTGGTTCAAGCTAATTTAGAAAACTTTAAAGGAGCTAAAAGAAGATTTAGTCAAATAGTTTTAGGTAATAACGTAATTATTGATGATTATGCTCACCATTCTAACGAAGTAAGAGCTACAATTGAGGCTATAAAACAAAAGTATAAGGACAAAGACATTATTGCAATTTTTCAACCTCATACATTTTCTAGAACAAAACAAATAAAAGACGATTTAATTTCTATTTTTAAAGATTTAAAAGCTGTATATATTTTAGATATTCATTCAGCAAGAGAAAAACAAGAAGACTATCCTGATATTACTTCTAATATTATTATTGATAGTTTAGATAATGCATATCATATCCCAATTGATGATGCAAGTATTTTAAGTAAATATGATAATGCTGTATTTGCTTTTATGTCACCTAATGACATATCTATATTAGAAAATGATTTAATTTCAAGATTAAATGATAAAAATAAGGAGAAGAACAATTAGTTCTTTTTTCTTTACTAAAATAAATAAATATTATATAATTGCTATAGGTGATGATGTGAAGAGATTAAAAATTATAATTTCATTTGTAATAGTATTAGCTATAATTTTTGCTTTATATTGTAAATTTAGTATTCATGAATATCAAGATAGTTTGTTTTATATGGATACTTATATTAATATCAAATTATATACTAATAAAAGTAAAAAACAAGTAGATAAGGTATTTAAAGAGATAGATTATTTATATGATACTTATCATAAATTAGTAGATAGATATAATTTTTACGATGGTTATATCAATGTTTATTATCTAAATGAAATATTAAAAAATGATGAAGAAGTTTTAATTGATAAAAGATTAAGTGAGATAATAAAATTAGGCCTAGATTATTATGATAAATCTGATGGTTTAGTTAATATTGCTATGGGTAATTTAACTTCTGTTTGGAAAAATTATATTGAAAAACAATCAGGTCTACCAACAGATGAAGAATTAGAAGTAAATATTAATATAGCTGATATAAATCTCAAAGATAATATTTATACTAAAAAAAATGATGTTAAATTAGATTTAGGAAGTATAGCTAAAGGTTATGTAACAGAAATTGTAGGAGATTATTTAGAATCTTTAAATATTAATAGTTATATCATTAATGCTGGTGGTAATGTTAAAGCAGGTAAGGCTAAATTAAAAGATTATTTTGTTGTAGGTATTACTAATCCTATAAAAAAAGATGAAATTTTTACGAAAATTAAAATTAATAATTTATCAGTAGTAACCTCAGGTGATTATCAGCGCTATTACGAATATAATGGAACAATTTATCACCATATTATAAATCCTAATACTAAATATCCTGAAAATAATGTTAGAAGTGTAACTGTTGTCACAGAAGATTCTTCTTATGCTGATTTTTTATCAACTTATTTATTTTTATGTGATAAAAATAAAGCCATTGATATTGTTAATAATCTTGATGCGACAGAAGCTATAATTTATGATTATGATAATCAAATATTGAAAAGTAAAGGTTTTGACTATGATAAAAAATGATATAAAATTAATTGTTTTAATTTTAATATTGGTAATTATTTTGATGTTGGTGTTATTTAAGGATAATTCTAATAATGAAATATTAGTCTATTACGAAGATAAAATTATAAAAAGAATTAACCCTAATATCGATAATACTTATACTGTAGAGGGTTATCTTGGAGATGTTGTTATTGAAGTTAAAGATAAAAAAGTAAGAGTAAAAGAAGAAACATCACCATATCATTTGTGTTCTAAACAATCATTTATAAGTAATAGTTATACTCCCATAATTTGTCTTCCTAATAAAATTGTAATAAAATTTTCTCAAAAAGAAGATATTGATGAGGTGGTATACTAAATGGATTTAAAAATGATTACAAGAGTTTCTATTCTAATAGCATTATCAGTAGTTATAAATATATTAGAAAGTTACATTCCTTTTTTTAATAATATTATTCCTGGATTAAAGTTAGGATTTGCCAATATTATTATAATTTATACCTTATATAAGTACGATAGTAAAACTGCTATATATGTATCTTTAATTAGAGTTCTTTTAGTAGGATTACTTAGAACAGGCTTATTTAGTATTACTTTTTTCTTTAGTTTAGCTGGAGCTATTTTATCCATATTAGTAATGATTATTGCTAAAAAAATTAAAATATTATCAATAATTGGTGTATCGATAATAGGCTCTGTTTTTCATAGTCTTGGACAAATTATTATAGGAATAATTTTATTAAATAACAAAAATATTATTTATTATTTACCATATCTTTTACTATTTTCTATACCTACAGGTATTTTCATTGGTGTTATTAGTAAAAAAATATTAGAATATCCTAAAAATATCTAATTTCCAAATACTTTTATAGTATTTTTTTTAAAATGGCTAATATAATTTAATAGGTGATTTGTATGCTAAAGAAAATGTCTATTAGAAAAATAATGATTGCCAGTTTTGCTTTATTTATTCTTTTAGTTTTATACTTAATACCTGTGCATGAAGAAGATAATATAGAAATGAAAGATGGAGGAATAGAATATATTTATGCTAACAATTCTTCAGTTATCTACTTACTTGATAGTGATGACTATGTAGCTAGAACTACGATTACTTCTTGCGATTGCGATGCAGTATCTAAAGCAACTGATTTAATTTTAGGACTTATTATTGATGGAAATAAGAGTAGTATTATTCCTAATGGTTTTAGATCAATAATACCTACTGGTACTAGTATTTTGGATATTAATTTAGAAAATGGTATTTTAACAATTGACTTTTCTAAAGAATTACTTGACATAAATGAAAAATATGAAGAGAAGATGATTGAAGCGTTAGTTTATACATTAACTAATATCAAAGGAATTGATAAGATAGCCATAAAAGTTGAGGGAGAACCATTAAATGAACTTCCAAATAGTAAGAAAAAATTACCACCATATTTAGATAAAGAATATGGAATTAATAAAAGTTATGAATTAACTAGTATGAAAGATATAGATAGTTTTACAGTATATTACGTAAATAGTTATAATGATAATAAATATTATGTTCCTGTTACAAAATATATAAACAATTCATCACAGGATAAAATAAAAGTAATTATTGAAGAATTAACATCAGCACCAATTTATGAAACGAATCTTATGAGTTATCTTAATGTTAATGCTAAACTTCTTAACTATGAACTAGAAGATGATGTTTTAAAATTGAATTTTAATGAGCAAATTTTTAATGATATTAATACTAATAATATTTTAGAAGAAGTAATTTATACTGTTAGTTTATCTTTAAGTGACATGTTAGATGTAAATGAAATAGTTTTTTATGTCGAAGATGATGAAGTATATAAAAGTATTATTGAAGATATTATGTAACATAAAAAATCCATTAACAAGATAATGGATTTCAGACTGTTGACAAATAGGTAAAACATTTTGCTTATTTGTCTTTTATTTTTTAAAATTTTAATTTCTAATAAAA
>CANRCE010000045.1 GCA_947629035.1 uncultured Bacilli bacterium
CATTTTAATTCTTTTTGCCTATAAGAATATTATAGTATACCCCCCCCGAATTTGTAAACACTATTTTTAATTTTTTTCAATATAGTGTAATTTTAATTTTTTATAAAATTTAACTTCCATATATTAACAATTATTAGTTTAATGCTTCTTTATTTTTCTTTTTTTATTTTCAAAAACAATAATTGTGGTAAAAATACATATTCCAACAATAGATAAAATCATTCCTTCTTTCAAATAAGGAGTATGGTATTCCATATGTATTTTGTGTTTTCCTTTTTCTATATTAATTCCTAGAAAATATTTATTTGATTTTAAAGTTTCCACTTCTTTATCGTCAACATATACTTTCCAACCATTATTATACATTGTTTGAAATTGTAATATTCCACTCTCTGTAGCATTAACTGTACCATCTAAATATCCATCATCATAATCATTTACTTCAAAGTTAGATTTTCTTAAATTATTTATATCATCTTCATATCCATCCATAGATAAAGCATAAACTTTTATATCATCAAATGTATAATTACCTATTTTTGACAAAGTAATCTTTATAGTTCCTGAAGCTTGATTATAATATCCCAAATTTAATAATGTTTCTGATAAATTTTCTCTATAAGTTGCTGTAAAATAATCTTTTTCACTACGTTTACTTACAGCACTGTTATACTTAGCTGAAATTACATAAGAAGCATCTGGTTCATACCATTTATATTTTCGCTTTGCTTGAGCAATTGCAATTTCAGATGATTTTTCATTTATTTGTAAATTAATCATTTCTTCTTTATTAAAAGGAATATATTTTAAATTACTTAATGATACATATAATTCACTATTAGTTACATTTTCAAATTCTAAACTAATTGAATTTTTATTAGAATTTGTTATTACAATACTATCATCCTTTAAAATATTATTATTATCAACAATATTAAATTCAACTTCTTTAACAATATCTGAATAATCTATTTTTGCATGATTTAAATTACTTTTATTTTCCAATATAGTTGTTTTTAATAAACTACTTTCTTTTTCTAATGATGATAAATTATTATATTCTTTTTCGGTAATGTAATTTGTATATAAATTAGCAAAAGGTAAATAATATTCATTTTCGTAAATGTCAGATTTTCCATCGTAATTTTCAACTTTTTTATAACCATATGGAACTATTGCGCCCTTATAATCAATAAAATATTTGACACCAAGCAAAGTATTAATTTTAGTTCTATAATCGAATTCATTAAAACCAGTAACGAGACCAAACTTGCTATTGTTCAAATCAGAGTTTAAATCAGAATAATTAGTAGGCAATATAGACATAAAAGATGATGTAGAATTAAAATTCTTTATCAATGAAATATTTGGATTTTGATAAGGATATCTACTAATCTTATAAAATCCATTATCATATTCTTTTATAAAATCAAGAGCATTTATAAAATCTGGGATAGTGTTAGTAGCAGTATTTACTATTTTATTATAATTACTTTTATTAGCAAATTCAGAAACATAACCTGAACCATTAATATCATATATAAATTTAATAGAAGTTCCAATTCCTATAGTTGTCAAAAGTAATAAGCTAATATAGTATAAATTTATTTTCTTTAATTTGGTCTTTAAATAATTTTGGTTATATAAAATTAATATCCATACAAATAATAATATTATTTGTATTACAAAGTATATACTTAATGTATTTTCAAAAACAACATTAACTAATAAAAATATTCCTAAAGTAATAAATACTATAAACAAGTCTTTTTTATTAAGTTGATATTCTTTGCTTAAGAATGTTGCACTAATAGCAGAAAATAAAAAGGGAAATATAAATGACCATCGATTATTTGGATATCCAAAAAACATAAACACTGACCCAAAATGTACTGATAAAATTGGCAATAATAATATTAATAATAAAATTAATAATTGTCCAATTTCTTTTCTTCCTCTATAAATCATTAATGGTAAACTTATAAATATTAATGATTGAGTACCTATAACTACCCAATAACCAGCGTTTTTCAAATGTATTACACTATATAAAAGTTTACGATAATAAGCTAATGAATATGAACTAATTATGTTTCCACTAAATCTTTGACAATTAAATAATGAAATAACTGTTGGAAATAAAACAAATGATGATATCATAATACCTAATAAGCTATAAAATAAAGTCTTAAATAACACTTGTATTATTTTTTTTATACCATCCTTTTTATAATATTTTATTGCAATTATAGTTCCATAAATAGCTAAAGTTAAAAACATTGGATATGCAAAGTAAAAATTGACCACACAAGCAATAGCTATTATAATTGTATAAAAAATTTTTTTATCATCTTTTATAATTTTTTCTATTCCTAACATCAAAAGTGGAAATACAATTAATGCATTAGTAAAATATGGATGCTTAGCACTTGCATATAAAACATAAGAAGAAAAAGTAAACAATAGTGCACCTATTATCGATGCAACATTATTAAGTTTGTGATATTTTGTATAACATAGAAAAGAAATACCTACACAATATATTCTTAAAAATACTAAAATATTATAAACTAATGCAACATCTCTTGTTCTTCCTAAAATTGAAAAATATGAAAAAAAATCACCAAAAATAAAATAAGAAAAATTGCTAAATAAGTCCAATCCATTTCCTAATTTCCAAGTAAAAAATGATAAATTACCAGTTCTTATAAATTTTATTATTATTTCCCTTAAATGTTCTAAATTAATTGTATGCATTTTTATACCATCTACTGTCCAAATAAACCAGATATCATATTTACTAAATATTGAAATCATAAGTAGACTCAAAGCTATAAAAATGACTGTATAAACTAAAATATTTTTAAAAAAATCACTTTTTACAATTTTTTTTAATTTTTTCATACTTCCTCTTTTCTATTGAATTATTAAATTATGATACTAATCAAGTTAAAAATTATATATCGCATTTTAATAGTAGCATAATTCTATTACCTTTTCAAGGCAAACACTCTCATAAAATGACCTAATTATTGCACTCAAATATTCTATAATTTTTTATTTATTTCTTTTATTATTAATATTTAATTAAATAACTCCTCTTCAATAAAATACCTTGGACGATGTTTAACTTCGGTATTTATTTTACCTATATATTCAGATACTATTCCTAAAGCCACAAGTTGTAATCCAGCAGTAAACCATATTGATATAATTACAAATATCCAAATTGATAATTCATTACCTAATAATTTTAAAATTAATGACACTATTAATGCAATAAAACTTATTACAGAAATTAATGAGCCTAATGAAAAAATCAATTTTAATGGTAAAATACTAAATGCCAATATTCCTTCCATTGCAAAATTAATCATTTTTCTTATGTTAAATTTTGTTTTTCCAGCAGCCCTTTCACCGCGATCATAATATACTATAGATGATTTATAATTAATTTGTGGAATAATACATCGCAAAAAAATTGAATTTTCTTGATATTTACTCAAAGCTTCTAACACTTTTTTACTTAACAAACGACATTCCGAATGATTTGGTATCATTTCAATACCAATTAAATTCATAAATTTATAATACAATGAAGCTGTAACTTTTTTAAAAATCGAATCTTTTTTTCTACTACTTCTTACACCATAAACAATTTCCGAACCTTTTTTAAATTCATCTAGCATTTTATCAATGACATTAATATCATCTTGTAAATCTGCTTCAATGCTTATTGCAACATCTGCAAATTGTTTGGCAGACATAAAACCTGCATATTGAGCAATTTGATTACCTTTATTATGAGCAAGTTTCAAACCGACAAATAAATCATTGCTTTCATGAATTTTACAAATTAAATTCCACGTACGATCTTTAGAACCATCATCAACAAATAGCACTTTACTTTCTTTTGAAATTTTTTTACTAATAATTAAAGATTGCATTTTATTACTTAATGCTTTAGAAGTTATATCTAAAACATCTTCTTCATTATAACAAGGTACAACCAAATATAAAACTATATCTTTTTTCATACTGACTCCTTTACAATTAATTTTTTTAATAATTTAAATAACCTAATAATGTATTTTTCTAAACAGAATATAATAAAAGCTGCAAAAAAAGTCAAGCCTATATATATAACTAACATTATAAATGGACTATAATTAGGAAATAATATTGGTACAATCGTTACAATTGGATAATATATCAAATAAAGATAAAGACTAAATTGCCCTAAAATTGCCCAAAAGTTACCATATAATAATTTAGAAATTGAACTTTTATTGCTAAAACTAATTATTATACTTATAGAAAAAAGTATGATCGCTATATAATTAAAATTATTATTAAATTCTAAATAATATTGCATATATAAAATACAAAGTAAATATCCAAATATTTCAATTATTGATAAGAATACCCCCCCCGAATTTTGTGAAATTAATCATTTTTAATTTTTCACATAAAAAATAGCAAAAAATACCAAGACAAATTTCTGAAAAAGCCCTAATTGTTCCAAGATAAAAATATTCCAAATGTAGATTAGAACTAGTCAAACCACCTTTAAAACATAAAAAGCCTAATAAAATTATAGAAATCAAAGGTGCAAGATATCCTTCAAAATATTTTTTATATTTTTTAAATATTGGAAAAATAATTAACATTGATAATATCATAGCAGATATATACCAGGTTTGTGGCATTACTCTTGAACCGTTGAATCCAGCATTTCTAATTAATAAAAGTTCAAATAATGATTCAAAAAAATGTATAAGTAAAATCTTTTTCCCATTATAACAAAATATATTAATTAATATAAATGATACCAGCCAACAAATAAAATAAGCAGGATAAAATGATAATATTTTTTTCTTGAAAAATTCATAAGAACTTTTTAATTCATTATTATTATTTCTAGCCTTATTAATACTTTTTGCCATTAAATAGCCAGAAATAAGAAAGAAAAATTCAACGGCTATAGATCCACCATAAAAATAAACTATTTGTTTATTAAAAAGTCTATAAATTCCAACACCACCATGAAAGATAACTAAAATAATTGATAAAGTAAATCTCATTAAATCAATCATACCATTTCTATTTTGCTTTTTTTCCATATAAACTCACCACCAAAAAATGACAATTTTTTATACAAATTTACTATAAATTTACTTAATTTTTTCGATAGATTCTACTAAAAAATCTGATTTTTTGAATATTAAATTTAAAGTAATTGACAAATATTTAATTATTATAGTAAGAATTAAAAATATACCAAAGAATCCAGAAGCAATAAATAGCATTGTTGGAGTCCAACCTTCAACTGGATTTTTTGTTAAAAATATAACTATTGTATATATTGTTACTGCAATAATAAATAATAACATTAATATAGAAAAAGTAAATGTAATTTTATAACTTATATCAGTAAATAGAACTAAAGAATTAATGGCATTTTTACTTCTTTCCTTTTTTTCTTTTTTGTCAATTTTATTAATTTCATTGTTAATTGGTTTATAATTAATATTAGCAATTTTTAAACCACTATTAGCTTGAATAGCTTTACGATAAGGAACAGTTTTATTTATTGCGTAGATACGATTAATAGCTCTTCTAGATATGATTTGAAATGATTCTGTATCTATTTTATATGTAAAATTAGAATATTTATTAAATATTTTATAAAATAAAGCTGAAGAATATCTTCTTTTTTTGTCAGCCACAGCATTAACGATATCATATCCTTCTAAAGCCTTTTCATATACTTTAATTATTATATCATTTTCATAATCAATTGTTGTACTATCAAATTGATATACAAAATCGCCAATTGAAAGATCAATACCAGCATTCATGGATATTTCTTTACCTTGATAAAAGCTCATATTAATAATACTGACACTAGCATTGTTAATTTTTTTCGTATGTTCTTTTATCTTTTCTACAGTACTATCATTAGAATTATCATTTACAAAAATAATTTCATATTTTAAAAACTTGTTATCTAATGTTTCATATAATTTATCAATAAAATTATCAATATTATTTTCATTGTTTCTAACATATACAACTGCACTTATAAAATTTTTTTCTTTCATTTTTTTAACACCTCATCTAAATCATATACAGTATTTATTTTCCCTGACAACACACTTATAAAAGTTGGATTATCAGTAAATTTTCTTATTACAGTAGGTCTTGAATCATCTATTTCTGAAGCTAGAAGAATTGGTTTCATAGAATATAGCGAACCAACATATTTAAAATCAAATTCATCTTTTAAATATTTCCTTGCTAAATTAGACATATATGGCCAAGCACTCTCTGGTTTAGCTGGACACTCATTACAATTTCCTAAATTATATTTTGTACAATATCCTTTTTTTATTTTATTAGCTTTTTCTTGACATGGAAATGTTGGCAGACTTTCATAAGAAGTTAAATGGGGAGTAAATGTTACTGATGTTAGAGAATGATAGCCAGTTTTTCCAAATGGCATTATAGAAAAGAAAGGGCCATCCATTACAGTAATACCAACATTTTTAAATTTTTCCGAAACAGTACACAAGATAATTTCACATAATTCATATTTTATCTTAAAATGTTCTAAGTGAAGCATATCTAAGATTTGATTTACACTACCATAGGTAGCATTTAATAAAAATTTTGTATCATAATTATTATCTTCAGTAATAATTTCATATAATTTTTCTTTTTTTACTATATCTTTAATATTAACATTAAATTTTAAAGTTACATTTGGATACTTTTTTAATTCTTTTAAAAAATAATCTTTTAAAATTTGAGCATCATATGTATATTCTTTTGTTAAAAAACATCCGTCACACATACCATCATTAAAATATTTAGTTGGTGATAATTCATCACATTTTATATTAGCATTTTTACAAAATTTTTTAAATTGTTCTGCATTAGTCCAAGAGAATTTAGAACTAGTTGCATAAATCTGATCAAAATCAGAAAGAATAGAAAAATCATAGTCCTTATTAAATCTTTCAAAATAATTAGCAGATTTTATAGCAGTTGAATAGGATCTAGGATAATGATAACCCATATGTACTCTTGCTTGGTTTATATAAGTAGCTCTTTTAAATGGTGCATCTTCTTTTTCTAAGACTAAAACCTTTTCATTATTTTTTCCACAAAATAATGCAGAATACAAACCATATAAACCAGCTCCAATTATAATTTTATCATATTTTAAATTGTTTGTTTTTTTATTTTCCATACACACTCCAATAAACATTTTCTACATATTCAATAGTTTTTTTTATATCTTTTATATCACATTGTTTCATTTCTATTGATACTAAATTAGTATAATTACACTTTTGCAATAATTCAAATAATTCTTTATGCAAATCTCTATTTTCTATTATAGCCAAATTTGGTTCACTTATATGAATATGATTAATATATTTTATATTATCAGCTACAATTGTTAATTCTTCTTTATTTTCAATAATGGTTCCTAAATCACAATTTACTTTTAAATGAGAGCAATTTAATTCTTTAACAAAATTAACTGCTTCTTCAGTAGTATTTAAAAAGTTAGTGCTATAAATAATAGGATTAGGTTCAATAGCAATTATAACATCTTTTTCTTTAGCATAATCACCTATTTCTTTAAAGAAATCAACAGCAATAGGATAATTTTTATCATAATCAGTCATGTTTCTATTTTTAGGATTACCAAACACAATATTTCTACAATTAATAGCACTGGCAAAATCTATTGCTTTTTTAGTATAAGAAATTAATAATTTTTGATTTTCTTTACTGGTAAAAATATTTTCTGTTTTACCATACCACATTGATTGAATTGAATCTATTTTGATATTATAATCTTTTTTTAAGTCTTTTGATATCTTAACGGCTTCTTCAATCTTATCATATGGATTTTCTCCAACTAATTTAGTAGGAGCTATTTCTAAATGTTTAATATTTTTACTTTTTAAAAATTGATATATTTCTTGAGTATCTTTTGTATCACAAGCAATATTAGATATGCATAATTTATTATCATAACTATTATAACTTTCAACAAATTCTTTGATATCTTCTAGAATAAATTCTTTGGTAAAAATATAATCATTTTTACCATTAAAAATTTTTGCATACTTAGTTTTATAATTATAATCAGGTATATTACCATTTAATTCGTTTTTAAAAGTTTGATTAAAAATATATTTATATAATTCACTTACTGTTATTGGCTCAGTTGCTAAATTTAAAAGTTTAATATTATTTTGTAAAGCAATTTGAATATGATTCCATAAATATTTTAAATTATAAAATTGAAATGAGCCACGACTATCAGTAAAATTTAAAGCTGAGAAATTTAAATCTTTAAATATCTCTTTTAATTTATTTTTTTCATCAATATTTAATTCTTTGCATTTATAAAAATCATTATCTTGTTTTAAATAATAATTACTTAAATCAGGATTAATTTCACATAATTCATTAAATTTTTCGCTTTTTAATAAACTAGGTATATAATTAATTAAATCATATATAAAATTTTTCTTTAAATTTTTACCATATAATCCTGGTAATCTAACAATCAAATAATCTTCAAAATTATTTTGTACCCATTCTTCTAAAAATCTTCTATTGCGGCCATATGCTTCTTCATTTTCTGTAATAGGTGTATCTTCATTAACATCATATGGTTTACTATAAACATCAATTGTAGAAATAAGTACAATCTTTTTCGGACCTATTTTTTTAATGTTTAAAATAGCATTATCAATTATTTTTTTATCTTCTTCTGGATTACTGTTAGCAATAAATTTTTGGGCAGGAATACCGCTGTAAACTAATAAATCTGGTTTTTCATCAAAAGCCTCAGTAATATTCTTGGAATTAAAAACTTTATCAAACTTATATTGCTCATATAAATTTGATCCTACAAATCCTGTATATCCTACTAAAAAAGTTTTTTCGGAGAATTTTAATTTTACCATTTTATCACCTTTACAATTAAATTGCTTCCTAAGTTCTTTAATTTATTATATAATAATGAAATTTAAAAATCAAATTAAATAGGTTAACGCACAACTAAATTAGTACAAAAAAAGAGAATATTTCACTCCTTTCAAATTTTTAGCTTTTCTTTTCTTCGACAATTATTTTGTTTTTTAATAGTATTTCTTCAATTTGTTAAAATTACAAACATAAATTTTTATATATTTTTCTTTAATTTCTCTATTTCTTTTTCTTCTAAAGATGTATATTTCATTATTACATCTATTGGCATATTGTCTTTTAACATATTAATAGCAATATTGTCTTTTTCTTCTGTTATACCTTTTATTATACCTTCATCTCTGGCTTCAGATATTTCTGATCTTCTTATCTTTTCTTGATCTTCTTCATAACTTAAATGATTTATTACTACTCCATCTTTTGTTAATGTTAACATTCTCTCTTCATACTCCTTTACCACTTTATCTTTTTTGCCTAACTCTTCTATCTCGTCCATATTCGCATTTAACATTACTAGATGTATATGTTCTTTGTTTCCTTTTATACACTCATCATACCATAGCTTTTTGTACTTAACAAGATTTACATTTATTATCTTAAATGTATTTGTATATATACTTTTATCTTCTACACATGTTATTAAATATGTCTTTTTTGCTAACTCTACTTCACTATCGTGATTTAAGTTTATTAAAACTGTTTCTAAACCTTCATCATATTTTTTACTTTTTTCTACTATTTGCGAAT
>CANRCE010000046.1 GCA_947629035.1 uncultured Bacilli bacterium
AAATTTGTGTCATTATCTATTAATCTTTCTCGACGAAATACTGTCAATAAACTTGCATCTATTAACTTTGTTTCTTCGGGTTCATATCCTAAAAAATATTTAAATAACATATCTGTTTTTGTTCTTTCAACTAAACCTCTGTCTGATAATTTATAGTATGTTTTTAAAAGTAAGTATTTAAACATTCTTATTACATCTTCACTTGTTCTTCCCATTGTTGTTGAATATTTATCTTTTAACATTTCTACTACAAATGAAAAATCTACCATATCATTTAGTTGTCTCCAAAAATTATCTTTTTCAATTAAGATATCATATAATTCAATATGATTACTAAAACTTAATTCTAACTGGTTACTTCTCTTTAACATACTATCACCATTGTCCTTATATATCTATTATACCAAAATAAAAGACTACTGTCTTTCTTTACAGTAATCTTTGTTTACTTTTTCAGCAGTCTCCCTTTTTAGTTTATTTTTTAGTCCATAATTTTTATTTTTTTAGTATTAACGGGATGTCTTAATCTTCTTAATCCATAAGTTTCATTTTGTCTTATTGTTTCTCTAGTTACTCCATATGTTAATCCTAATTCTTGTAAGGTAAATTTAACATTACCAGCAATTTCAAGTCGATGTTTTAAAATATCCTTTTCTCTTGATGTCATTTTGCTATCTTTATCAATTACTTCAATAATTTCTTCTTCATATACTTTATCTATAACCGAAGAAGTATCATTGTAAGCAAATTTCATAATATTTTCTTTAGATGACTCAAGAATAAAATATATAATTATATCTCTTAAACAATAAAGTTGGGTATTACTGACATTTAGAAAATTATTTGTTACCCCTAAAGTATCTGGATCATCTAATAATGTAAATACGTCACTTTCAAAGTCTAAAATAATAGAATCATCTTCAGCATCAGCATTACCTTTAATTGAATTTGCAAATTTACTTAATTTCTCTATTAAATTTTTATTAGTTAATCCCATATCTTTAGCATATAAATTTATTGTTTCTTTTGTTTCTCCTACTAGATATGATTGTAACTCTTTATAAAAATTACTATTAAATATTTGAAAAAAACTCTGTTTTTTCAATAATTGTCCATCATCTAACCTATTTATCCATATCTCACAACAACTAGATATAACATCGTTCATATCATAACTAGTTCCACAAAAATACCAAAGAAAGTTTTTATTTATAAAATCATCTATAACATATAATGTCCCTGTTATTAATTTTTCTCTTAATTTTTCTTTCTCAACAGCATCGTTTTCCTCTTCGATTTTAGTAATTAGCTGTTTAGCTTCGGCAAATGACAACTTTTTAAAATTTAAAATTGAATTATGCCATTCATTCAATATTTCAATATTTTCTTTCATAAATATACCCCCCTAAAAAATATCATTATCATTATCTTTATTTTTATTTTACTTTATTTCTTAACTTTACTCGATCACTTTTCACAACAGCAAAATAACTATCATAAGATGTATCATAATCTGATATTATTTCAGAATCATGATTTAACTTATTAAATAATCTATTTAGCATATCTAATTTTGCTTGTTCATCTTTATCATTTTTTTTACCGAAAACACCAACCAAAATATCATGATTACCATCATTATGTAACTCATCCCAACCAGAGATTAACTTTTCATTATATGGATTATGAGTTATAAATGTATTAATATCACTGATTGTTATTAAACCACTAGATGTTGAGATAGCAGGTGTATTTCCTATAATTAAAAGTGATGAGGATTCTCTACCAAGACTATTAGCATGAGGTGATATTACTTTCGCAGGATAAGATACTATACTATCAATTCTTCCTTTTCCTACCTCTGCTAATTCATGAGATTTTAAGTCTATGCCTAAATTAGTAACGAATTTAGCATAATCTATAACTAAATTTTTATATTCGTTTAGCCAATTGGTAAAAGCAGACATGATTTTTTTATTTTTGTTGTTAACTATTATTCCCTTGGCTCTACAAAATTGGAAAAATAGACACTCTAAATATTTGGAATCCATATTACCCTCCACAACCAATTTATTATTCTATCATAAATTGATAGTTTTGGCAAATTTTTTATAAAATTAACAAAAAAAATAGTTATTTCGTATCATATCAAATTAACTATTTTTTCCTATATTATATAAAATTTTTACTTCTTTCGTAGTTAACTTTCGATAATCTCCAGTTTTTACTCCTAGTAATGTTAGATTAGCATATTTTTCTCTTTTTAATTTTATTACTTCATATCCCAATTTTTCAAACATTTTTTTTACTTGATGATTTCTTCCCTCATGAATAGTAAGTTCAACAATACTTGTCTTTTCTTTTCTATTGACACTTTTTACTTTAACTTTTGCTTTAGATGTTTTACGATTATCAATTAAAATTCCTAATTTTAAAGCTTTTAGTTCTAAATTTGTCAATATGCCATTTATTTTTGCTATATAAGTTTTATCTACCATTGAACTAGGACTATTTAATAAATTAGTAAGATTTCCATCATTAGTGAGTATAAGCAAGCCTGTTGTATCATAATCTAATCTTCCTATAGGATATATTCTTGTTTTGGTATCGATTAAATCAACAACTGTTTTTCTTCCTTTTTCATCTTTGGTAGTTGTTACTACTCCTTTTGGTTTATTTAATAGATAATATTCATATGATTTATTGTTATCTAAAATAGTATCTTCCACAATAATTTTATCGCTATTTTTAACTTTATATCCTAATTCAGTTATTAATTCATCATTTACTTTAACTTTACCTTCTAAAATTAACTGTTCAGCTTTTCTTCTTGAACAATAACCTAAATTAGCTATAACTTTCTGTAACCTTTCCATTTTATCCTCCGTTTTCTTTTCTTAAATAAGATTTTAACCTTTTTTAAAATAAAAGTCAATTTTCTAACAAACAAAAGTTTTGATAAACTTTACAAACTTATTAACTTATGCTATAATATAGCGACAAGGGGATGGAAATTATGAAAAAATTTTGTATTGCGTTGAATAATTTTTTAGATAGATTGCTTAATTTTACAATGTTTTTGATATCTATTTTTATTTTTGCTTTCATGGTATATTATACAATGTTATGGATGGAAGATAACAACGGAACAAAGGTAGTAATTGATGAAGTTATTACTAATACCGAAGTTGTTGAAGTAAAAGAAGAAAATAATAATGTTCAAACAGTAAATCCAACAACCAATACTAATGTTCAAGATGATTATTGGTATTATATCAATGAACCTCTTATTAATGTTAATTTCAATGAATTATTAGAAAAAAATAGTGATACCGTAGCTTGGTTACAAGTACCTGGAACTAATATTAATTATCCAGTTGTTCAAACTACTGATAATGATTATTACCTTACTCATTCTTTTGATAATAGTTATAACGAAGCTGGATGGGTTTTCTTGGATTATCGTAATGATGCTAGTCTTAATAATAAAAATAATATAATTTATGCTCATAGTAGACTTAATAGAACAATGTTTGGTTCTCTTAGCAACATTTTGAATGAAAATTGGTATAATAATAAAGATAATCATGTTATTAAAATATCCACTCCAACTTCCAATACTTTATGGCAAGTCTTCTCTGTTTATAAGATAAAAACAGAAACATATTATCTTACTACTTCATTTATTAGCGATAGTTCATATGATAATTTTTTAAATATTCTAAAATCAAGAAGTATTTATAACTTTAATGCGACAGTTAATAGCAATGATATTATATTAACATTATCTACTTGCTATAATAATGAATATAAAACTGTCTTACATGCTAAACTTATTAAAAAAGAAATAAAATAGAAAAAGAATAATGTACTAAACATACATATATTCTCTTTTTTTATTATAATGTTTAATTTCATCAAAGTCTTCAAGTAAACACACTTTGTTTTCTTTTATCGATTTTTTGGCAGCAATTAATCTCTGATTTTTTGAACCTCTAAATTTTACATCATAACTTTTTTGCTGTAAAATAAATGGTCCATCTACTAAAACATCAATATTTTCTAACAAAGGAATAATATTTTTATCTTCCTTTGATTTTTTTATTAAATCCTCATAGGTATAACCTGTATAACACCAAACATTAAGTCCTTTTTCTTGGCAAAATTTCGCTATTTCTAAACAAGCTTCCGTTTGTTCAAAAGGATCACCACCAGACAAGGTAATACCATCTTGTCCTCGTAGAAGCATAATTTGCTCTTTTACTTGTTCAACATCTACTAAATATCCTCCAGAAAAACTGTGTGTTGTAGGATTATGGCAACCCTTGCAATGGTGTTTACAACCTTGAGTCCAAATTACCGTTCTAATACCTTTACCATCAACAATACTGTCGCTTTGAAGATCAGTAACGGCTAATCTAATTTGCATAATAATTACTAAATTATTCCTTTAGTTCCGTGTTTTACTCGATCTCTTTCTTCAGCTTTTTTACCGTTATTAAAGCGATCTGTAGTTCCTACCAAATAACCGGTAATTCTTCTAATCCTTTCAAAACCAACACCCTCTCCTACTTTTCTTTCTTCTCTCATTTCTATACTCCTTCCTTTTTATAAACAACAATTTTTATTGCACTCATTTATTTTTTCAACACTAACTCCCTCATAGGCACGTCTTCCACATCCAGGGCAAATATCACCTATAACTCCAACATAGCCACAAACAGGATCTCTATCAACGGGATGGTTTATAGCACCATAACCAATATCATTTTCTTTCATAATTCTTATAATTTTTTCAAAAGCCTCTAAATTATTAGTAGTATCACCATCTAGTTCAATGTAACTTATATGTCCAGCATTTGTAAGTTTGTGATATACTCCCTCTTTTTTAATTTTATCAATAATAGAAATATTGTAATATACTGGTACATGGAAAGAATTAGTATAATATTCTCTATCAGTTACTCCTTTTATTTTTCCATATACAACTTTATCAATTGCAACAAATCTACCAGATAATCCCTCAGCAGGAGTTGCTAATAAAGTGAAGTTTAAATTGTATTTACTAGAGTATTCATCACATTTTTTTCTCATAAAGCTAATTATCTCTACACCTAATTTTTGAGCTTCATCATCTTGACCATGATGTTTGCCTATTAAAGCAACCAAACATTCAGCAAGGCCAATAAAGCCAATTGATAAGGTACCATGCTTTAACACTTTTCTTAAACGATCATTTGGTTTTAGCTTTTCACTATCCATCCAAATACCTTGTCCAAGTAAAAATGGAAAATTATATAATCTTTTGTTGCATTGAATTTCAAATCTTTCTAATAATTGGTCTTTTACTAATTCCATTTTTTCTTCCAATTCTTCATAAAAGCCTTTTATATCAGCCTTATCATTAGTAACAATACCATGTTTAATTCCAAGTCTTGGTAAATTAATTGTTGTAAATGATAAATTTCCTCTACCAGGAGTAACAGCTCTATCAGGATCTACAACATTACCTAAAACTCTCGTTCGGCATCCCATATATCCTACTTCTGTTGTATAATCTCCCTCTTTATAATATGGTTTATTAAATGAAGAATCTATAAAGGAAAAATTAGGAAATAATCTTTTAGCTGATACTCTTATAGCCAATTTAAACAAATCATAGTTTGCATCTTGAGGCTCATAATTAACTCCCTCTTTAACTTTAAAAATAGAAATTGGGAAAATAGGAGTTTCATTTTTACCAAGTCCAGCTTCAACAGACAACAAATAATTTTCTATAACCATTCTTCCCTCTGGTGAGGTATCTGTTCCAAAGTTAATTGAAGAAAATGGAACTTGAGCTCCTGCTCTAGAATGCATAGTGTTTAAATTATGAACAAAAGCTTCCATAGCTTGATAAGTAGCTCTATTAGTCTTTTTATAAGCTGTATCATAAGATTTTTCAATTATTCTTCTTACTTCCGAAGAATTTTTATAAATACATTCAAAAGAATCTAAATCAAAAACAATACTCTCTAACTTATCAACTTCTTTTTCAACTTTTTCCATGCTAACAAAATCAATAAAACCACTGTAATCTAAAAGTTCATATATAGCTTGTTTAAATTGTTTTTTAAAAGTTTTCAATACTCCAGGAGCCATATAATAATCAAAAGCAGGTATGCTTTGTCCTCCATGTTGATCATTTTGATTAGCTTGAATAGCAATAGCTGCCAAAGCACTATACGACATAATATCTTTTGGTTCTCTTAAATAGCCATGTCCAGTCGAAAAGCCATTTTTAAATAATTTCTTTAAATCTATTTGCATACAAGTTGTCGTTCCCATTGCTCCAAAATCCATATCATGAATATGAATATCACCATTATCGTGAGCTTCTGAAAATTTTGGTTTAGATAAATAAGATTTATAAAATTCTTTCGATACTGTTGATCCAAACTGCAACATTGTTCCCATCGCAGAATTACCATCAATATTAGCATTTTCTCTTTTAGTGTCTTCCTCCGAAGCATTCTTAAGTCCTAAACCTTCAAGTGATTTTAAGAATTTGTGCATCTTTTTTTCACCTGCAAAAGCTTGTCTTGATGCAGCTCTTCTTTCACGATAATCAGAAAAATTTTGATATACATCAGTATAATTAAATTTTTGTAGAGCATCTTCAATCATATCTTGAATATCTTCAATTTTTATTTTTTCTTCATTTGCGTATTCTTTTTCTATTCTTTTTAAAACTGTCTGATATACTTTCGTAACATCTTTTTCATTATATTTTTCATTTTCATCATCATTTATGACACTATTAAATCCTTTACTAATAGCCATTGCTATTTTAGAACCATCAAAATCCACTTTTTTACCATTTCTTTTAACAACTAAAAGTGTCTTTTTAGCATCTTCAGTATTTGTCATCTTACTTCCTCCTCTATCATAACTATATTCATTATATCACTATTTCACCCTATGTCAATACTTTTTGTTCGTATTTTTTTAAGTTTTATTTTTTTTGTTTTTTATGTAAAGTAAATTATTGTTTTTTCTAAAAAATTAGATTTTTTAGAATTTTATTTTTTCTCTTTTTGTTTCTTTTATTTTATCAATGCCTTATAATATAAGGAATTAGCAAAAATATTATATTTTTTGTCTTTTTTATTTTTCTTAAAAAATAAGTATTTGTTAATATTTTAATTTTCTTTTTTTATAATTTTTTCAAAAAACAAAACAATTGTTTAAAAGTAAAACTGTTCGCTTTTTTTTTAAAAATATTTAACTTTCAAAAATTTAATGAAACAAATAGTAAAAAATATGATATAATTAATACAGATGCCAGCCTGGTGGAATGGTAGACACGATAGACTCAAAATCTATTGTCAGAAATGATGTAAGGGTTCAAGTCCCTTGGCTGGCACCATTAAAATATGAAACTGGAACCACAATTTTAAAAAAATAAATGCTAACAGAGATGTTAGTTTTTTTATATATAAAAAGCCAAGTAGTTTTAAAATACTTGACTTTAAAAAACATTTTCCAAAATGGTAACACACATTTATTGTCTTTGACAATATGCAAGTAGGTTTTTTTAATTTTCATAATTTAGTATAAACAAATTGCGTTATAACTATTTATCAAATAATAAAAGAAAGATGATGATATTTATGACAAAAAAATAATTTTAGATAATTTATTATAATATTGCTCCTATTTTTAGTTGTAATTATTTTACTTCTAAAGTAGCAAGGCATCCTTGACAAATACATAATAACATTAAAAAAGAACTTTTTCCAAGTTCTCTAAAAGACTATTTGCAACTTTTTAATAATCATAATTTTTCATAATGTGTCCACATTCTTAAAATGTGAATTTCTTTTTTATTTTCATCAACCTCATATACAATTCTATGCTGTCTATTTATTCTTCTAGAATATAAACCAGATAACTCTCCTGTTAGTTTTTCATAAGCAGGTGGGTAACAAAATGAATCTTCCATCATTAAATTTAATATATTTTTACAGTTTTTATCTAAATCAGCACTTTTAAGTTTAATTTTATCCTTTTCAGCTTGTTTAGAAAATTTAATTGTATAAAAATTACCATTCTTCATCTTTTTTATATTCCTTGGCATTATCCCAATTTTCGTTATTCTTTATATCATTTATGCTTTCAATATATCCAGGTATGCTTGATAAAAGCAAAGTTTCTTCGATGTTTTTCCATTCATCTTCTGATATTAAAACAGCATTTTTTCCTTTATTGTTGACAATTGTAATTGGATTAAATCCAACATTTACATCTGATACTAACTGAAATAAATTAGCTCTTGCATTAGTTATATTTATTGTGCTCATATTAACCACACATTCCTTTCATTTCGTTCAAGGCACACATAGTCATGAAAATAATTATTTTTCAGACTAACTCACCTCAATTTAATTATAACGTACTTTTTTGCGTACGTCAAGTATTTATATTATTATATGCAAAAGTTAAAACTTTATGATCTTTTTAGTATAATAATTAAAGGTTATCTATCTTTATATTAAATTTGTCAATGATATCCTAAAGTAAGGAATATAGCAACTATTCTTCTTTATAAAATTGCAAACAATTATAAAAGTATAATGAAATTAATTTATATAGTGTTTAATTAGTGCACGTTTGTATTGTTTTGTTTCACTTTTGAAATAATCATCTAAAGGTTTTACTTTAGAAATTATTTTTTGAAATGACAAAATATAAATACATATTGCCAATATGCAAGTATGTTTTTTTAATTTTCATAATTTAGTATAAAAAGCTTGCATAAAGAACATTTGTTTGATATAATTTACTTTAGGAATACTTAATTAGTTTAGGTACTATTCTCCTTTACTTTTTAAAGTGGAAGGAGGTGACATTATGAGAAAATCAGAGAAATATCTTTGCTCTATCATAATACTCCTTATTATTGTGATTTTAATCATATTAATAAAAATAGTACCAACTGTATAGGTCGGTACTAAACCTAAATTTTGGAATAGTACCTAACTCATCAAATTAGGTATTTCCTTTTTTATTTTATGCAAATTTTCTTGCTAAATACATAATAGCACAAAAATAATATTTTTACAAGTCGTTTTCTATCTTTACTTAAATTTTGTTAAGTTTACTATCTATCTGATGCCCTAAAGGAAGAAGTACGACAACTTTATTTTATTAATTTTTTTTGCTTTTCTTGTTTGTATAAATATTCTTCTATATGTATTTGATGATAGTCTGGATCGTAATTTTGTAAGTTGTTAAAAAAATTCATCATAAGAACATTGAAAGGTTTATATCTACTACGAGCATTTCTTATTCTAATACTTCTTAAATAGGGATATTTGTCTTCATAATAAGTAAATCTTAATTTATAATATTCTCCTTCATTACTAATTGTCATAGAATCAGCATTTTTATAGTCAAAAGAAATACTATCATCACTAATC
>CANRCE010000047.1 GCA_947629035.1 uncultured Bacilli bacterium
TCTGCTGGCAAGAAGAAATCTGTTAAAATTTCTCGTGCTGGTGTTTATCTTAAACCTTATCTTGTTGAAGTTGCTCATGGTGCAGTTAAAGATAAAACTAATTCTTACTACGCAAAAAAGTTTGATAAAATTTCTAAACGTCGTGGTAAAAAACGTGCCTACATTGCTATTGCTAGAAAAATTTTAGTTGCTATCTATCATATGTTTGAAACAGGTGAAGTTTGGAATCCAATTGATTTAGCTTCAGTTGAAACACCTGTTGAAGATAGAATAAAATATACTAAAAATAATTTCAATCAATCACTTAAGCAATTATTATCTTTAGGACTTACATCTAATGAATTAATTGATTTAATTAATCAGAATGCCAACAATTCATTTGTTTAATTTTTAACTTTATTTGGGGTAAGGGGAAGTCTGCCCTTTTTACCTATTTTTATAAATTAAATTTTATTTTTGTTTTCAGACTATCACCTATAATTATTTTTAGATAAGAACTCTTCATATACTAAAATTGTATCATCCAATGAACTATTAGTTTCTCTAGCGATTTGTTTATTTTTAAATAATATGTCCTTTAATTTTTCAATACCAATATACCTACATTCATAATTTTCATATTTTTCATTTTCATCTAGTTTCATTTTTGACACATCATAGATTAAATCCGTATAAACCAAAAAATAATATATTTCAACTAATCTATTTTTACCAGTACCACGGTAATTTTTACAATAATACTTTATAGAATAAAAAGGAGTAGCGTTCTCTTCTTCTATTTCTATTCCAGTTTCTTCAAATATTTCTCGTTTCAAACCTTCAATTAAGTTTTCACCAAATTCTAAATGACCTCCTGGAAACTCATAATGATTGCGACCATTCGAATAACACATCAATACTTCTTTATTTGAATTAACAATAATTGCTCTAGCACGCGTTGCTTTTTCATCAATATCTTTATTATCTAAATTGTCAGTATTATATATTTTTTCTTTAAACTTCATTTTAATCTTCACACTGATGTAAATATTCTGCTATGGCCATTATCATATCTGGTGCTATAACTTTATTTTTTTCATTTTTTGAAATGTTATTTTCAATAACATTTATTGATTCACTCAAAGGAATAGATTCAATTTTAAAATTACCTTGTTTTTCATGTTCAGTATATTTTACCTTACTCATATCTGGCTTTTTACTAGTTTCAATTAAATAATAATATATTTCAGATTTTCTATTTTTCCCAATTTCTGGCCAATCTTTGTTTAAATAAGTAACTTTCATAAAAGGTCTTTTTATTTCATCATCATCAATTTCTATACCAGTTTCTTCTAAAACTTCACGCTTTAAGCATTCTTCAAAAGTTTCTTTTTCCTCTAAATGGCCTCCTGGAAATTGATATACATTATTTTCATTTCCTAAAATTATATTTTTGTTATTAATTATTAATGCTTTAGTTCTTATAACAACTTCAGTTATGTCTTCATCTTTTAAATAATCATAATTATATATTGTTTCTTTCATTTTAACAACCACCTCGTATTAATTATATCATTTTTTCATAATAAAAGCGAATTATGATAACTTATTTGTCAAGAATAAGTGAACTCGCAATTTAATTATAATACTTTTTTTTAAATAAAAAGACTATTTACAAATTTTACTTTGTCAACAGTCTGAACAATTGAGGTAATTCTTATTAATTTTGTATTTAAATTACAATTAATACTCTAAAATTCTAAATCATAATATATTTATTCCTAGAATTTACGAATATTATGTTATTCGAAGTTACTTTTTTTAAGTATTATTTAAATATTATACTTATAAAAATAACAATACCTATATTTCTATAAACAAATTATAATTAAACCTAACATCATACTTTTTCGTATATTTACTAGTAATTCCTCTAGTAATAGTAAGGGTATCATTTATTAGACAGTAAGGTGTAAAGCTGTTACACTTACTCCTTGACCAAAAGCTGTGGTTGCAAGTTCCACAGGACCAACTTGGGATAGTGAAAACAAAATACCTGTTCCTTCACCATTTAAATCAATACCTGTCTTTTTCCCAAAACCAAATTTATTGATATATTCAAATAAAGTATCTTTACCAATCTTTTGGCCTAGTGCTACAAATCCAGGGTTACAACTATTTTGAACAACTTCTAAAAATGTTTGGGCTCCGTGTCCTCCAGCTTTCCAACATTTAATACGAGCTCCCTCAACATTAATAGATCCTCCATCATAAAAAGTATCATTTAATAAATCTACCTTCTTTTCTTCAACAGCTGTTGCCACAGTCATTATTTTGAAAGTACTTCCAGGCTCATAACTTGACCAAATAGCTAAATTACGATTAATAGCCTCTGTATTATAATCTTGATAATGATTAGGATTAAAATCAGGTTTTGAAGCCATAGCTAAAATCTCTCCAGTGTTTGGATCCATGGCTATAGCCCAAGCTCCTTCAGCATTATATTTTGTCATAGCATTATTTAGTTCTCTTTCCACTGCAGCTTGTATGTCATAATTGATTGTTAGATGAATATCCATACCATCTTGAGGTTCAACATAAACTTCTGACAATTCAAGTTTTTGTCCTTTAGCATCAGAATAATATTGAATTGCTCCATATTCTCCTGTTAAGTATTCGTCATACTGAAGTTCTAATCCACTTAATCCTTGATTATCAATTCCAACATACCCTAGTACATGAGAAAGTAAACTATCATATGGATAATTTCTCTTCGATTCCTTTACTAAATAAACGCCATCATAACCTAAAGCATCAATTTTATCTGCAATTTCATAAGATAATCTTCTTCCCTCTGGATGAACTCTTTCAATCGAAGATTTTTTATAAAGATGTTCTTTTATAACAGAAACATCAACTCCTAAAATACTGGCAATATCTGAAGCAACTTTTTCTTTATCTTTTACCTGATTAGGTATAAACACTAAAGAAACAGTAGTAAGATTAGAAGCTATTAATGTTCCATCCTGTGTATAAATACGACCACGATCAGCCTCAATAGGAAGATTACGACTCCATAAACTATTAGCTAAAGTATTTAATTTATCATAATCTACAACTTGAATATAAAAAACTTTAGATATAATTACAACAAAACAAAATATTATTACCAATAATATAATCTTAATACGCTTATGAATATTCTTAAAAAACATAAATAAGTCCTCCCTATTAAAGAATATTCATTAGATATTTAAAAAATTAAAAAAGATTACTGATTAGATTGTCAGTAATCTTTATATATTATGTATTATTTAAATACTATTCTTTTTATAATATTTATTAAAGTAATAAATTGAATATCCCAAAGCTGCTGCTCCAACTGCCCAAACAATGAATATTAGTGCATCTCCAGTTTTTGGATTTTCTGGAACATCTGGAACTGTACATTCGTATTTTACAACATAATGGAAATCTTGATCTTTTATTTCAACTTCAACAACATCATCACCAGTTTTTACAATTTTACAATTTTCAATTTCAGGTGAAGTTACGTTTTCTTTATGTCCATTTGGAAGATCATTACTAGTCCAAGGATCATTAAGTGTTTCTCCTGTCTTTGAATCTTGATACTCAATTACAGCATCAAATGTTTCTGATTTTTTATATTTTACAGTGTACTCAAAATTAGCTCCTTCAATTTTAACATGAACAACCCTATCATTTGAATTTACAAGAGTATAGCCTTTAATTTCAGGTGAGTCAATATCTCGTTCTGTACCATCTGATACACTAGTAGCTGTTTTATTAGGATGTAGCTTTTCCCCTGTATCTGCATCAACATAATGAATTACATAACTATATCTAGGTTTTACTACTGGATCGTCTGGATCATCTGGTTCACCAGTACATGCCATATATTCAATATAGAATAATGCTGGTGATAATAATGTTGGTGTTGCTTGACCTCCACTTTTTAGAGGAACATTAATAGCTTTCATTTGATAATTTAAAGTATTCATATTAGTATCTGTAAAGACATTAGTATTTGAATAATCTCTATCAATGGTTGCACTAACACTTTCACTATCTAAATCATGATCAACATTAATTGTTGTATTTGCAACAGGAACTACAACAGATGCGTTTGCTAAAGTGCTAGCATCAAAGTCTGATAAATCAACAGTATAACCACTAGTAACTTCAGTTCCTTCCCAAGCTCCGTGAAGCAAATAAGAATTTGTACCATCGACATACCTACCTCCACTTTTTAATGCTTGTAAGTATTTAGTATAAAATTCTTGTAGTGACCAAGTATCTGCACCATTACCAGTTCTAGATAAATTAATATCACCTTCTGTTATTGAAGCTTCTCCAACGGTTCCTTCAAAGTTTCCTTTTGGAAATGTTGTAGTACGACTAGTTGACCACCTATTAGAACTGCTTTTGAACTTATCTTTAAAAGTTTGTACAGCATTAGCTTCAACAAAGAAATAATAATTACGATATCTTTCACATGTTTCTTCTGCTGATACTTTAGGTATTGTTATTGTACTTAAAGCTAAATTAAATAAAACACCAAAAATTGCGAATAAGCTTAAAATTTTCTTTTTCATTTTTTCCTCCATTCTAACTTAAGCAGGTAAAAAATACCCCCCAATTTCTCGTTCACATAGAATATACCACATTTTTGCTAGAAAATCAAGTAAAAACAATTATTTTAACTTTTTTACTGTAAAATTATTGTGTTTTTATCTTTTATCTTAAGATAAAATATTGCTTATACCATATTAAGAATGAATAAATAGTCCATATTTTTCTAGAATTATCTTTTTTACCTTCAAGATGTTCATCTAAAAGGGAAATAATTTTCTTCGTATCAAAGAACATATTACCTTCATTAAAGGTATTTCTTATTTCACTAGCAATTTTATTATCTTTTATCCATTCTCTAATTGGAACTGGAAATCCTAATTTCTTTTTAGAAGCCCATTTATCATCCAAAACTTCTGAAGCAACTTTTCTAAAAACATATTTAGTCTTCCCATCTTTTATCTTATATTTAACTGGTATTGTTTTAGCATAATCAATAAGTATACGATCTAAATAAGGTACTCTTACTTCTAATGAATTTGCCATACTCATCTTATCAGCTTTTAATAAAATGTCACCAATTAACCAAAAATGAAAATCAATATATTGCATTTTAGTTACATCATCATATTTTTTAATTTTATCATAGTAAGGTTTTGTCAAACTCTTAAAATCTTTTTTAGGCTTATAGTTAAGCATTTTTTTTATTTCAACTGGTTCAAATATATATGCATTACCAATATATCTATCTTCTAATTTATGACTTCTTCGATATAAGAAATTAAAGCCACGATGATGTCTTAAAGGATAGACACATATACCAATAAATCTTCTTATTACATATGGTATTTTATAATACCAAGATACTGAATATGGCTCATGATAAATATTATATCCTCCAAATATTTCATCTGCTCCCTCACCAGATAAAGCAACTTTTACGTGTTTTGAAGCAATATTAGCTACAAAATATAAAGCAATAGCTGATGGATCTGCTAAAGGTTCATCCATAAAATATTGAATATTAGGAAATTCTTTAAAATATTCTTCTTTTGTTATTTTTTTATTAATGTTTTTGACATTGATTTTTTTAGATAAGTCTTTAGCATAATCAATTTCACTATAACGTTTATCATCATAACCTACGGTAAAAGTCTTATCAACGTTGCTTAAAGTAGCAATGAGTGAAGAGTCAACTCCACTAGATAAAAATGAGCCAACTTCAACATCACTTACTTTATGGGCTTTTATACTATCATCAAGTAATTCTCTAATATTTTTTTCAAGTTCTTCCTCACTAATTTCATTATTTGGATTAAAACTAATGTCATAATATCTTTTAATTTTTAGTTTATTATCTTTATATTTAAAATAACAACCAGGTAATAATTTAAAAACATTTTTAAAGAAAGTTTCTTCTCCTACACTATATTGAAATGTTAAATATAACTCTAACATATCTTTATTTAATTCTTTTTTAAAATTAGGATGAGCTAAAAAGCTTTTTATTTCACTTCCAAACATGAAGCTCTTACCAAAAGTAGCATAGTATAAAGGCTTTATACCATAAAAATCTCTTGCACCAAAAAGTTCTTTTTCTTTTATATCATATATGACAAAAGAAAACATTCCTCTTAACATTGAAAGTATTTCTTCTTTATATTCTTCATAACCGTGAAGTAATACCTCGGTATCTGTTTTCGTCTTAAAAACATGTCCTTTAGCAATTAAATCTTCTTTTAAATATTCATAGTTATAAATTTCACCATTAAAAATAATAACTTTGCTTTTATCTTCATTATATAAAGGTTGATCTCCAGTATTAAGATCGATGATAGATAATCTTCTAAATCCAAGTGCAATATCATCATCTGTATAATAGCCTTCAGCATCTGGTCCACGATGACTTATTAAATCTGCCATTTTCTTAATTGTTTTTTCTTTATCTTTTGTTTTATCTACAAAACCGACAATTCCACACATAGTCTACCTCATTTCTAACTATTATTATACCACGAACAAGTCGGTTTTAAAATTAATTTTAAAAAAAAGAACTCATTTTACATTATTCATTATGAGTTTCTTTTATAATTGTATCAGGATCTTCTAAATATGGTTCATTATCGATAATATCTTCATGTAAATCTACTTCTGGTGTTTTGACTTTTTTAATTTTAGGACTTTTTTTCTTTTTCATAATAAAGTAAGTACCAATACCAGTAAATATTAAGAAAATTATAATTATTAAAATAATTAACCATAAACTACTACTTTTTTTCTCTTTTGTACCAGTAACTTCTCTTCTTATATTTATGGTATAAACGGTTTCATTTTCACCATGAGTTACTTTAATTTCAATTTTATTTTTATCTTTAATAGAAACTTTACCTACACCATCAAGCTTACATTCATCATCTTTACAAGTTGCTTCAATATCTAATGTTGTAACCTTATTAGTTACCATAATTGTATAATTTTTTGTTTTTCCTTTAAAAGTAGGAGCTAATTTAATATCATTTCCCTTATCATCTTTTATTATTAAATCTTCAAGAATACTTTTATCAATTTTAGCAATATTAGCAGTAATAACATATTCTTTTTTACTACCATCTTCAGCTGTTACTATTACTTTAATAGTATTTTCTCCCTCTTTTAAATCTTCATTTCCTTTTACTTCAACTTTAGCTTTGGAAGAAGTAGCTTTATAAGTAATGGTTAGTTTATCTGTTTGATTTTCAATATCGATATCATATTCAAAAGTATCTTTTTTAAAATTAATATCTTTTTCTTTAATTTTTAATTCATCTAAAGTAGCAACATCACTTTTTTTAGGTTCATAAGTTACAACTAAATTATAAATTTTTTTACTACCATCTTCAGCTGTTACTATTACTTTAATAGTGTTTTCTCCCTCTTCTAATTCTTTTTCTCCAGTACCACTTAAACTAGATGTATTACAAAGAGTAGTAGCATTAATTTTAATCGTAGGTTCTGATACTTTTACAGTATAATTTAAAGTATTTGAACTAAACTTTGGTGATATAGTAGCATCTTCAACACTTAAACTAGCTAAACCATTAACACATGATTTAATTTCTGTTGAAAAGCTAGCTGAATCACTATATTCTTTATTATCATTTTTTACAAGTAAATTATTTAGTTTTACTTCAATTGCATTACCATCATCTTTTTTAACTCTAAATTTTAAAACAGCAATATTAATTTTATCAATATCATTATTCTTATAGGTATATTTAAATGAATTATTGCTTTTTTCTAAATTCCAAGCACTATTTTCTAATACCTCTACTAACTCTAAATTATCACTATAAGAATATTTTCCCTCTAACACGTTAATATTCTCTTCTAAAGAATCAACTTTAACATTACAAGTGATAACATCTTTTACTGATAAATTATTGGCAACTTTTCCACTACTATCATAACAAACAAGTGAAAAGTTAGGGTTATCAGCTTTAACAGTAAATGGTAAACTAAATATAGAAATTAAGAATACCAACCCCACATAAAATCTTTTTTTCATAAATCAGACTCCTTATTTTTTATTCATGCTAATTATATCACAATTTTATGCACATATCAATCTATTTATTTACTTTTTTATGCAAATTAACTTATAATATGTAACTATTCAGACTTAAACACTTAAAAAGAAGAGTGATTCATATTGAATTGCTCTTTTAATTAATTTGAAAATAA
>CANRCE010000048.1 GCA_947629035.1 uncultured Bacilli bacterium
ATGAAATGTATATTGGTAATATGGTACAAAATACTCATAATAAAATAAGTTATAACTCTAAAAAATTAAGAAAAACTGCTAAAGAAGAGCTTATAATTGTTAAAAATACTCATGAAGGTATAATTTCTAAAGAAACTTTTAATAAAGTACAAGATATTATTAATGATAAAAAAAAGATGCGAGTTACCGATCATCAGTTAGATTATTTACTTGGTGGAATGCTTTATTGTCATGAATGTGGTCGTAACATAAGAATAAGTGAAGATATTTTAAAATCTGGGATAAGGCATTATACTCAATGTAATTTATATACGAGAAAAGGGAAATTTGGTATATGTTCGTCTCATAGAGTTAATTATGACTGGTTAGAAGAAGATATATTAGGATATTTACAAGACATGTGTGAAAGATTTTGTAAGTATTATAATTTTAATGAACTAGAAGATGTAAAAGAAGATATTGTTATGAAAAATATAAAAGAAATAAATAAAAAAATAAAGCGATTAAATAATATGTTAAACTCTCATAAAACAACAATAGATAATTTATATATCGATAAGGTAAATGGTTTAGTTGATGAGGAAATGTATAAAAGAATATATGAAAAAACTAAATCAGAAATTAGTAAACTAAATTTAGAACTTGAAAAACTAGAGCATAAAAAACAAATAAATGAAAAACAAACATCAAATAATACAAGTTTTAGTAAATGTAAAAGATCTGTAATAGACTATATGTCTTTAAAAAATCCTACTAAAAATCAAGTTAAAAGATTAATAGATAGAATTGAAATAGATAAAGATAAAAAAATATATGTTCATTTAAGATTTCCAGAGTTAAAAGAACAATTTTAAAAACAGTTATTGGGAAATGTTACCCAATTTTTTTAGTTATTTTGTAAGGGTATCCTAGATAAAATAAGTTATACTGGCAGGACATAGGGCGTTACTTTACCATTTTTATCATATGGTGGATCTAGTTTATTAATTACTATGATAGGAATTGGTATTCTTCTAAATATTTCTAAATATGAAAAATAGTTATTCAAGCGAATAACTATTTTTATAACCATACACCATAAATTAAGGCAATGAGTGATAAAATAAATCCTACAATCCAAAACAAATGAACTATGTCTGTTTCACTCCATCCTAATCTTTCAAAATGATGATGAATGGGAGTCATTAAAAAGACTCTTCTTTTAAATAATTTTACGGAAGTAATTTGAATAATTACTGTTAGTGTTTCTATGACAAAAACTCCTCCGATGACAGCAAGAGATAATTCATGAGCTGTTAATACAGCAATCGTGGCTAAAGTTGCTCCTAATGTAAGACTTCCAGTATCTCCCATAAAAACTTTGGCAGGATGGGCATTAAATACTAAAAATCCCATTATCGCTCCTACTAAAATGAAACAGAAAATACCCATATCTTGATATCCTTCGATCCAATAACTACCCCAAGCAATTAATCCAAAAGCAACAAAGGCAATCGCTGATAATCCTCCAGCTAAACCATCTAAACCATCGGTTAAATTAACGGCATTAGAGCTTCCTACTAGTAAGAATAAAATAAAGACACCATAAAACCAATTTAAATTAAGATTTATATTAAATAATGTTATTCTTAAATAAGAATCTCCTTCAGTAAACTGTCTAAATAAAATATAAAATACTAAAGCAACAATAAATTGTAATAATAATTTTTGAAATTCTGTAAGTCCTTTATTTCGATGTTTTTTTAAACTAATATAATCATCTAAAAATCCTATCAGACCATAAGCAATAAATACAAATAATACAATCATTAAATTAACCGAATATTGCATTTTATCCGTAGCTAGCAAAAAAATAGTTGTTAAGACTGTAGGAATAATAAATATTATTCCTCCCATAGTTGGTGTTCCTGCTTTACTTTTATGAGCCTCAACAAAAACATTTATTCTTTGACCTGCTTTTATTTTTTTTAATATTGGTATCATTATAAGTCCAAAAAAAGTAGTTAACAAAAAGCCTATCATTAAGGCAAACAATGATTTTGTAAGTGTAAGCATTTTTTCACTCCCTTAATCCATTTATATTATATCATATTTTACTACAAACACAAAATTACTTAAAATTAGTTTACATCTTCTTTACGCATTAGCTAAAAACAATCTAATCGTAGAACCACTAGCTATTCTGCTTCCAGCTGATGGCGATTGACTTTTTATAATATCTCCACTGCCATCATATTCAATTGTAAAATTCTTTAAAGCTGTTTTAGCATCTTTTAAAGACATATTAGTAACATCTGGAACGGTATAAAATTTAGTATCATACCATTGATATTCTTTATCAAGGCCACCTTCTTGTTTTTCAATTTTTAAAGCTGCAATTGCATCTTCTAAAATAGCTTTAGCAATAGGAGCTGATACTGTACCTCCATATTGGGTAATTCCTTTAGGATGGTCTATTGCAACATATACAACCACTTTAGGATCATTAGCAGGTAAAAAGCCAATAAATGATACAATATAATTTCCTACCATATATGCACCATTTTTTACTTTTTGAGCTGTTCCTGTTTTTCCTCCTACTCTATAACCATCAATATATGCATTTCTACCTGTACCTAGAGCAACAACGCTTTCTAAAGCCATTCTAACGGTTTTACTAGTATCCTCTGAAATTACTTTTCTTACCATAGTAGGTTCAAAATCCTTAATAATTTCTCCTGTTTCATGTTCAGATATACTTTTTACAATATATGGTTTATATAATGTTCCTCCATTAATTATTGCAGATACAGCTGTTATTTGTTGTATAGGGGTCTAATAAATGAAACTTTTTACCTAAATTTAGAGAAGTAGTATATACACTTTCTTCTGTTTTAATAAAAATATCTAATTTAATTACTTTATCACTTTGTTTATGAACTATTATTCTATCTATTATTTCATTAAATACATCACTATAACATTTATCATCTTCTAAACACTTTTCTAATACTTTTTTAATTTCATTAATTTTCTTTTGTATATAATTTTTATCTTTCTTATTATTTTTTAATTCATCCATTTTATTTTGATAAGTACTTAAATCTTCATTTATTAAATCTACTTGTTTTTTATAATCATCTTTAGATAAGTATTCTTCCATAACAAGTTCTAGTAATTTATCTTTTTTATTATTTAAAATTAATATTTTTGATTCTAAACTTTTTATTTCAATATCATTATTATTCGTTTCTAAATAGTTTTTACATTCATTTAATATCTCATTAAATATACTATTTCTTTTCTTAAATAATTTATTAAACATATCTTTAAATAATTCATCTAATTCAAACTCAAATACTCTAGGATTAGAACAACCTTTTAAACTTTCACGCCTATATACTTGGCATTCCCATACGGGATTATTTTTTCTTTTCCCAGCACTTGATCGATGATATGTTACATTGTGACAACCACAATATATTTTACCTGAATATGTATATCTATTTTGAAATACTGCTTTATTGATAGCACGATTAGTAAAACTATCTTGTCTTTGCTTTAGTTTAATATTTGCCCTTTCCCATAGTTCTTCAGATACTATTGGTGGAACTGATATTTCATCTTTATAAATAATCCAATCAGATTCATTTAAGCTTTTCTTTTTTTTAGTACGATAATCTAATACTTTTGATTTATGGCCACAATAATATCCTTTATATTTTGGATTTCCTATAATTCTAGTAAGTATTGTTGTATCTATTTTTTTACCAGTTCTACTTTTATAACCTAAATTATAAAGATACCTTGATACTTTAGATAACCCATCAGTTGTATTAGCATATCTATCAAATATTATCTTAATCATTTCTGCTTGTGCTTCATCAATTACTAGTTTTCCTTTATCTTTTACATAACCATAAATATTAGAGCAACCTAGTACAACACCATTATCAATACTTCTTTTCATACCAAATGAAACTCTTTCTGATAGTCTTCTAACTTCATCTTGAGCAATAGAAGACATCATTGTAAGTCTAAGTTCTGAATCAGGTAATATTGTATTTATATTATCATTTAAAAAATAGACTCCAACACCATTAGATAAGAGTTCTTGCGTATACATAATACTATCTAGTGTACTTCTTGAAAATCTTGATATTTCTTTTGTTAGTATTAAATCAAATTTATGGCTTTTGGCATCTTCAATCATTTTTAAAAATTCTTCTCGCTTATTAACTGATGTACCACTTATACCCTCATCAATATATGAACCTACAAATTCCCAATTAGAAACTTTGCTTATATAATCATTAAAGAAAGATATTTGGTTAGATAAAGAATGTAATTGTTCATCTTTATCAGTTGATACTCTTGCATAAAAGCATACTCTTAAATTTAACTCTTGTAGTGAAACACCTTTCATAATATTATTCCTAACTGTATATAAGTCCACAATGAACCTCCTAAATTAATAATTTATAATTATTTAAATCATTTATATATTCATCATCAATTTTATTTTTTTCTAATTCTTGTTTTTTCATAAATCTATTAATACAAAAGTTGTACATGTCATCATCTATAACACTTTTTCTTTTTAAGTATTCAAATAATTTAATACTTGTTTCTATTTCAATAATTTTAGATGGAACTTTACTTATATTTTCCATATACTTTGTCCTTTCTTTTAATTTTATTTTTATAAAAACTAAAAAAGAACTTAAAGTTTCAAGTTCTACATCTCAAAAAGGCAAAAATTGAAAAATATTCTACAAGATCTATATTATCTTTTACAGCATAAAAAAATACCATTTATTTTGGTATCATTAATATCTCTCATAATCTTCTTTGTTCTTCCATCTTAAAACTTCTTAATACTAATCTTTTTGCTTCTATTGCCTTACTATCAACTAGATTCATAAAAAATCTCTAAATTCCAACTAATTCTTGTTCTAATATTTCAATTATTTGTTTTATGGCATCAATGGTATCTTTAAATGCTATTTCTTTTGCATATGAATTCTTCAAAACATATTCATTCCATAAGTTGTTCATATTATTATCAGTACTTAAATCTTTAATAAGTTCATTAAATTGTTCTATATCAATATTTGTTTTTCTTCTTTCAAAAGTGTTTTTTATTGCTTTAATTAAGTTATCTTTACTTAATTCTTTCATCTTTGTATTAATCAATATATAAACATCATAAAAATCTTTTAATCTAGTATTTAATAAGCCTCTAGTAACAATAGTTTGAAATTTTTCAGCTAATATTGTCTCAAGTGTATATGACATTATAGAAATCTTTTTATCTTCAAAAATAGAATTATAATTATACTTCATTTCTCTTGGTGTAATAACATCTCCTGTTGTTAATTCAACAGTAATATAGGTTTTATTATTATCTAGTTTAGATAAAATATTTAATCTAAAGCCTCCATACTCATTTTCTAATCTAATATCTTTAATAGATATAATTTGAAATGATACACCATCATCTATATCTATATTAAGTATTTCCTTAAATACTTTTTCTACATCATTTTTTGTAAGAGGTATACCTTTTAAAGTTGCATCCATATCTTTAGTAGTTCTCTCGTCATCTCCAATAATAGAAGTAAGTAATAAACCACCTTTCAATATTATTTGATCTTTATAATTACTTATAGATATTCTTTCTAAAATTCTTTCAAAGTAAAATAATTGATAAAACTTTTGTGAAATATCACTATTACCATGTGCTTTTTTAGATATAATATTTTTTAACTTGTCAGAATTCATTATAGTAATACCTCCATGTATTCAAGAACTTTTTTATCAATATTTAATTTTTTTGCATATTTCATTAGTTTTAATAAATCTTTATCTTTTCTTTCAGCATACCACTTTAATGCTTTCGTAAAAATTTCTTTATCCATATGATTTCTATATTTAACTATATCACAAATAGTTCTTTCTAAATCATAAGCTCTAAGTTTCATTCCAAAGGGAGATTCAACTGTAGTTAAACCTAGCTCTAAAAACTCTTTTTTTACATAATGTAATTGAACATTTTTATCTTTACTTAAACTACCATTATATCCAACTGGTACAGTCATATCAAAATAAAGTGGTGTTCTATCAGATAAGTCATAAAAATAAAGTGCTGTAGAATGTGAAAAAACACAGTTTTTAGATTTTAATTGATATTTATAATAATCATCACAAAAAGAATTAGTAATGGCATAATATCCTCTTGTAATTCGTTCTAATTTATTTTGTTCAACTAATCTTGTCAATTCTATAGTATTAATATTTGCATTTTTAACTTGTTTTGTCGTAACATATCCGTTATTTTCATTTGCAATTTTAATAATTTTTTCTGCATTAGTCATATTATCACTTTCCTTCATATTAATTTTATCATTTATCTAAAGTTAAGTAAATATATTTTGTTGCTTTTTTACTTATTTTTTTATTTTTTTGCGTTTTTTTACAACATCATATAAAACAAAAAAGCACTATTATAACTATTGACAAACACAAGTCAAGCTCATTTCATGATCAATTCATGTCATACCGTGCACAATTTATGTCACAAAAAAAATATGCAAGATTTCTTCATAATTCTCACATATTTACTATATTATAGCACTTGACAAGCCGGAGCCAAATCAATTTTGATCCGTTTCCGATACGAATTTGGACTTTTTCGATACGTTTTCAAATTTTAACTATTTTATTATTGTTTCAAGAAAAACAGCAACGCCATCTTCATCGTTTGATAAAGTAATATGATTCACTTTACTTTTTATATCATCTGAAGCATTAGCAACTGCAACACTCAATCCTGATGTTTCAAACATAGAAACATCATTTTTATCATTTCCAATAGCAATTGTATTCTCAATAGGGATATTTAAATATTTTGATACAATCATTAATGCGTTCCCTTTAGAGCAATTTGAATTAGTAACGCTAAACCATTTTTCTTCATATGAGCTATTATCACTACTTTCATCTACTATATGTAATTTATTGTTTTTAGATAATATGTTTCTAATTTTATAAATTTTATCACTTTTTTTATCAATAAACATACATTGTTTAACATTGCATTCAGCTAGTTCCTCTATATAATTAATATTGCTTAATAATCTTTGATTTGAATTTCTTATTTCTTTAGTAACATACTCATAATCATTCATAGTTAATATTAGTCTAATATCATTTGAATATGCATATTCTACAAATTTAATTACAGAATCTTTATCAATAAATGAATTAAATATAATTTTATTATCATTGCTATCATAAATTTCTGAACCATTAGATGAAACAATAATACTATCAGCTCCTGACTCTTTCATTACTTCAAGAGCTTGATAACGAGGTCTTGCCGTACAAATAATAATTCTATTACCAATTTTTTTGTTTTCTTGAATTGCTTTCTTTACCCTTTCAGAAATTGTTCCATCGGTTTTTTTTAATGTATCATCACTATCTATAAAAATTAATTTTATATTAAGCATACTAATAAGTTGTTCTTTATCAGAAATACAATTTATTCCAATTTCATTAAGTATATTTTTCAGTTTAGTATATTTATTATCATTAGGTATATATGCAATAATAGGTTTTCTTTGATAATGAATAAAATGTTTTTTCAACCTTAATAATTCATTTTGATAACTATTTTTTTCATTATGATAATATGTAAATAATTTTTTTGTTTTATCTATATAACTATTTGAAAAACAGGATAAATCATAATTAAACCTTATTGGAATTATTTCAAAAGATGAATCAAGCAAATTTTGAATTATAAAATTTTCATCATCTTCTATAATAATTATTGTACTTTTATCTTTTATATTTTGCATTTCATTAAAAACATCATAATCTTCCATATTAACCACACATTCCTTTCACTTTGTTCAAGGCACACATAGTCATGAAAACTTGAACAAAATTTAATTTATATTTATAATATTAACCTTGAAGGAGTATGTACTACAAAGCACGGTGAGGTGAGTTGCAGACTTTCTGTAACTCTTGGAATTAAATCAGCATATTAACCAGTGCAAATGTGATTGTTTCAAGCACACATAAGTAGTCCTTTTAGGCTGTAGACTAATCTTTGACTTTAGTTAATTCTTAGTGTTAATCACATAGTCAACTCACTCCTTCAAAAATTTTT
>CANRCE010000049.1 GCA_947629035.1 uncultured Bacilli bacterium
TATCCATCACGATTTTCCGAACATATTAAATACTCATGTTCTTTAGAATTCTTTTTGCGCATATAATACCCACATTCTAAACAAAATACTTTACCAGAAAAAATATGAACTATCCCATTTCCTTTCTGAGGTTTAGTTCTCTCTTTTATAGCCATTTGTACTTTATTAAATATATCTTCATCAATAATTGCTTCATGAGTATCTTCTTTTCTTATCCATTCTTTTTGGTCTTTCTTTCTAATTTTGTGATTCTTATAACTAATCGTAGTTCTTTTCCCTTGAATTAAATGCCCTAAATATAATTCATTTGTCAGTATAGTTTTAATAGCATTAGAAGACCATTTTATATTTTCCCTAGGTCTATTACTATTAACATTTAATTTAATACCCTTATAGTATTTGTAAAGAGAAGGACTTGGTATATTCTTACTATTTAAATATTTAGCAATTGCTGTATAACCTAATCCTTCTAAATATAAATTAAATATTTGCTTAACAATATCAGAAGCAATGTTATCAACAACTAATTTATTATTATTTTCTTTAGATATTTCATAACCAAAAGCTGCAAAAGGTGAAATAAATTCTCCTTGTTTCATTTTAGCTTTAAAAGCACTTCTAATATTATTTGATACATCTTCTAAATACCACTCATTAACTAAGCCATTAATTTGCCTAGATTTTTTATTCCCAACATTATTTGTATCCGCATTATCAGCAAGACTAATAAATCTAACATTCCATTCAATAAATTTATTATGAAGATATTTTTCAATAATTTCCATATCTCTTGAAAACCTAGATTGACTTTTACATAAAACAACATCAATTTTCCCTTGTTCACAATCCTTTATAAGCCTTTCAAATTCTGGTCTATAAGTTCCAGCTCCTGATAAATCTTCATCACAATATTCATCTATTAAAACAAAATCTGGTCTTCTATTAATTTCTTCTAAAAGAAGATTTCTCTGATTTTTAATTGATTCACTATTATCATCTTTATTTACTTTATCTTTATCTTCATCAGATAATCTTTCATAAATACCAACTCTAAGCATTTTATTATCACTCATAAAATATCCTCAAACTACTCATTATATTCAATAAAATCTATTATTTTATATAACTTTTGATTAATAATCTCTTTTAATTTAATATCAGTAATATTTTCATCAACAATATCTTTGACATTATATTTCATATTAGCCTCATTTCTAATAATATTCTCTTATCATATATAATATATTTTATTTATTTATTTTTAGAATAAAAATTCCCTATTAAAAAAAGACTATAGATAGTCAAAATTAATATATAAAAAGCTAATATGTAAAGTTTACTTAGAATAAAGTTTCATACTTTATCTTCTAATATACCTCTATTCTTACTTGGAATTATACCATATTTTGACAAAATTTAACAACCTAAAATTTGATGTAGTAGATAAAATTTTGAAAAAATTATCTTAGACAACACTCCTTTTTTATTTTATAGCAGTCAAAATTCAAGTCTTAAAATAATATTTGGAAGGAGGAAAATTATGCCAAGAAAAGGAGAAAATATTACTAAGAGACGTGATGGAAGATATGAGGCTAGATATGTTTTAGAAAGAGATGAATTTGGAAGGATTAAAAGGTATGGATTTGTCTATGCAAGAAGTTATTTAGAGGTTAAACAAAAGAGAAATGAGAAAATTAAAAATATTGGTTTAAATAAAACTAATAAAAATTTTAATAAGCAAATTTTTGAAGATTCCATTCAATTATGGTTAGATTATAAAATATCTATAAAAGATTCAAGTTATACTAATTATTACTCAATAATTCATTCAAAGTTAATTCCATTTTTTAAGGGTAAACATTTAAATAATATTGATAGTAAAGATATTGTAGAATTTACAAAGTATTTACAAAACATGAAACTGTCAAGTAAACGTATTAAAGACATCTTAGTTTTATTAAAACATTTTATGGAAGATAATGATAAATTTGTTAAGTTTGAAATGCCTAAAGTTTCTAAAAAGAAAATTATAACTTTAACTGATGAGGAATTAGAGCTTATTAAAAATAATGTTAAGAATACTAATGATGTTAAAGTTTTTGCTATTTTATTTACTTTGTTTACTGGGGTGAGGATTGGTGAGTTATGTGCCTTAACATGGAAAGATATTGATTTAGATAATAAAGTAATACATATTACTAAAACTTTAATTAGAGTAAAAAATAAAGATATTAATTCTAAGCTTAAAACTAAATTAATTTTAGATACACCAAAAACAGAACATTCAGTTAGAGATATTCCAATAAATGATACTATATTACCCTACTTAAAAAAATTTAAAAAATCTGATAACTTCTATTTTTTAACAAGTAGTGAACAATTTATCACAACTAAAAAATATTACTTTTTTTATCTTAATTTTTTAGAATCTTTATCTATAAAAAAATATAAGTTTCATATTTTAAGACATACTTTTGCAACTCGTTCTTTACTTTGTGGAGTAGATATTAAATCTTTAAGTGAAATACTTGGTCATTCTAGTGTTAAGATTACTCTTGATTTATATGTTCATGTAAAAGATAATGAAAAATTGTTCCAAATAAATAAACTGACATTTTTAAATTTATCTTAGTCATATTAAAAGTCAAAATCACTTTTTTTGGCTTTTTTTAATTAATATTTTGAAAATTAAATAAAGTATGAAACTTTATTCTAAACTATCCAAAGAAGGAGTAAACATAACATGAAAAAAGCAGAACAGAATAAAAAGAATATTGTTGGTAAAGTGTGTAAAACAATCTTTTTCACAATCGCCCTTATTATATTATTTATAGCCGTAATAATTATGTATAAGGCCAATTCTGACCCAGATAAAGTGCCGGATGTGTTTGGTTATAAGCCGATGATTGTTTTGTCAGGCTCAATGGAAACATCAATCCATACTGGTGATTTAGTTTTTGTCAAAATGGTAGATACCACAACACTTAAAAAAGGAGATGTAATAGCTTTTAGAAATGAAGCTGATACAGTAACAACCCATAGAATAGTAGATATAGTCTTTGAAGATGGAAAACAATATTTCAAAACTAAAGGAGACGCGAATAATTCTGAAGATACCAATTTAGTAGCAATGAGTGATATTGAAGGATTATATGTTGGAAGAATAGCTAAAGCTGGAAACTTTTTAATGTTCATGCAAAAGCCAATAGGTTTGTTTATAACTTTATTAGTAATATTAGTAATTGGATTATTATGGTTATACATTGTTAGTCGAAGAGATGATAAAAAATATCGAAAAGAAGAAGAAAAAGACAGATTAGAATTTGAAGAATTTAAAAAACAACGAGAATTAGAAAGACAAAAAGAAAATAAGGATATGTAGCTTAAGTTAAATTGGTATAAAAGGAATTCCTTTTATATATAAAGAATAATATTCTAGAATATTATTTCAAAATTTTGGTTGTAAGGAGGTGAAAAAATGAAGAAGAAAACTGTAACCTCAGTTATGGTAGTAGCTATGTTATTTGCGGTTTCTTTGTATTTTATAGGAGGAACTTATGCAAGATATGTTGATACCTTTACTGGTGAAGGAACCGTTCAAATTGCTAAATGGGCAGTAAAATTAGGTGCAGATTCTGGTTCTGGAAGCGCTATGACTTTAAATCTTAAAGCTGCCGACGCTGAAGGATATGTTGTAGCTGGTAAAATCGCACCATCATATAAAGCAACTGGTGATGTTGAAATCGAATTAAATGAAACTGAAGTTGCTGTTGATGTTATTGCTGACATTGACAAAGAAGAAATAGCTAGTACGTTAAATAGTCTTGGATTTACTGAAAATGCAGCTGATATTCAAGTAAAAGCAACTGCAACTGCAGAAGGTGCTGATGTTAGTGTTGAAGCAAATGGCGAAGGTACGCAAGAAAAACCATTTGTTATCAAATTACCAAATAATGTAGCATTTAAAGAGGATGCTAAATTAAAGGTATCTATTGAGGTAAATTGGGATAATGCTGATGACCAACATAATACAGAACATACAGCAGTAGGAAAGAATGGTGGAAGCCTTTCAATTCCAGTTGATTTACATGTTGTACAACATATTGAATCAGACCCATATGAAATACCTGGTGCATAATATATTGGAAGTTTAAAGCTTCCAATAATGTTTATAAAAAAACTTATAAATTTTATTGGGAGTTTTAAGAAAAAAAGAAGAAAAGTGGTGATAGAAAATCGATGGAAAAAGAAAAGAAGAATACCGAAAAAAATTTTATTGTCATGTTATTAATTCTTATCGCCTTAATTATTATTATTTTTTTACTTGTTAGAAACTTAGGATTTATTGACCACCGACCAAAAATACCAACTGGTAATGTAGATATATTTGATATTAATTTTGGAAAAAAATGTCAAAACAATTGTTGTAACTGTAATTGTAATAACAATACTGGTGATAGTTCAAATAATAACAACAATAACAATAATAATGAAGGTAATTATGAAAATGTCAGTGGAGAGCCAAATAATAATGGAAGTCCCAATATTCCAACCTCACCAGATAATCCAACTATCGAAGAAGATAAAGACGGAATAGAAGTATTTGATAAACAAACAGAATATTCACAAAATACCCCTCTTAGAATATTTACTAATACAGCCTATTATGTAGTAGATGATAAAATTGCACCTACAAGTGAAAATTCTTACCAATTTGTTATTAGAAATAATAATGAATTTAATATTAAATATAATTTAGAGTTATTTGAAAATAATAAATATAATGTTAATATGAAATATCGATTAAAACTAAATGGAGTATATGTTGCAGGAAATAATGATGATTGGCTTACTTATGAAGAATTAAAACAAGAAGGCATTGTACTTTCTGCCAATACTTATGATGTATATACATTAGACTGGAAGTGGTTTGAAGGAATAAACGATACAGAAGTAGGTACAAATATCAATTCTGATTATAAATTGGAGTTAAAAATTACAGCTTCTGGATACTAAAAAGAAAGAAGGTGTAATAAATGGCTATAAAGAAAAAATATAGATTAAAAAAAAGAATTAAAAATTTCATAGTATTTTATTCATTTATATGTATTCTATTTGTAGCTAGTTACACCTTATCAAGATATGTTGAAACATCTACCGAAACAGGAGGTATCGATATAGCCAAATTTAACGTATCAGTAAATGATAAAAATGTTATCGATGGGAAACCCTTTATATTAAATTATAAAGAAATAAGTAATCTTTCCAAAAAAATAGTTCCCAATGCTACAGGTTTTTTTGAATTTGTAATTAATCCAGAAGAAACTGAAGTTAGTTTAGAATACGTTTTAACTTTTGATTTAAGCGAATTAGATAGTGATTTTAAATTAACATATTTTACCGTAAATGATTTAGAAGAGCATTATGATATAACCGATGGAAAGACTATTAAAGGAGATATCCTTTTACCCAGTAGTGAACATGGATTTACGAGTGAAGATATAACAACAATCAAAGTATATTGGAATTGGGAAGAAAAAGAAGATATAATAAACCCTGATATTAATGATTATGAAAATAAAAATATAGATGTTATAGCCTTAGTTAAACAAAAACTTAAATAAAAGATTGGAGGTCCAATGAAAAAATATAAATTAAAAAAGAAACCAACTATTTTACTAATATTTTGTGTATGTATTCTCTTTTTATATACTTTTAATGTAACATCTAGTAGATATATGGGAAGCATTATTGGTGAGGTAGATGATGTATTAGGAGTACCTATTTTAGGATTAGAAAATCCTGAATTTACTTACTCTAAAGAAAATATATTACCAGGATATACTGATGAAGCTGATTTTTATGTTATAAACTATGATGATGAAAATACTAATGAAGTATTAATGAAATATTATTTAAAAATAGAAATAGATAAAGAAATACCCTTAAAAATAGAATTAACCGATGAAAATGGTAACGAAGTTAAATTAAGTGAAGAAGGAAGAAGTGAAGAATGGGAATTACCATATGACAAAGAAATGAGAACTAAATACCATTTAAAAATATCATGGAATAAAGAAGATAATAGTTATACATATGCTGGTTCTACCGTTAATCTTAAAATAGATGTCATAGCAACACAAGTTGTGGAGGCCCAAAATGAAGTGGGTTAAAAAAATATCCCAAATTATTTTTTGGGTAATCTTAGTATTTATTGGACTATATAGTACTTTTATTATCATGCAAAAAATAATATGGAAAAATAAAACACCAGAATTTATGGGATATAAAAATTTTATTGTTTTAACAGGAAGTATGGAACCAATCTTACATAAAGGAGATATAGTTATTGTAAAAGAAACCAAAGAAATCAAAGAAAATGATATTATATCTTTTAAAGAAAAAAATTCGGTAGTTACTCACCGAGTAATAGAAGTAAAAAATGAAGATAATAAAGATTATTATATAACAAAAGGAGACGCTAATAGCGGGGCAGATACATCACTTCTTAGCTTAGAAGATATTGAAGGAAAGTACTGTTTTAAAATACCTTTTGTAGGAAATATAATTTTATTTTTACAAAAACCTCTAGGAATTATTATTCTATTTGCTATGTTAGTAATATTTTTTGTGATTAGTTCATTAAAAACTAAAAAAGAAAGATAAAAAAGAAAGATGGTGATTCATTATGAAAGTAATTGTTAAATATTTAATAATTTTTACTACCACACTAGCGCTTGCTGTTACTTGTAGTGTAACTTATTCAAAATTTGTTTTAACTAAACATAATGAAACAACATTATCATCAGCTCCCTTTTATTTTGAAGTAGAAGATGTATCTAAAAATCATATTTATGCTAGGGAAAATCAAGTTGTAAATTTAAAGATAATGAATTATGTTGATAATCAATCTAATGAATTTGATACTAAATATACTATTTACTTAGAAGATAATGACATTTTTACTTTAAATCAAGGGCAAGTAGAAGGAACAATAGCTGCATCAAAAAACGAAAAAACAGAAGAATTAAAATTAGAGTTAAAACCAAATTTTAAAACAGGTGGAAGTATTACTTTTGTGATAAAAACAACAGAACCATATACAAAAGAAGTTAAAATAGTAGTACCTGTAAATAAATTAGGCGAGTATGTATTAGAACTTGGAAAAGATAAAACATGTTATTATTATAATGAGACATGGGGTGGAGCTTATCAAAGTGTAATACAAACTGATAATTATTGTAATGGAGAGGGTGGATTTAATGATACAC
>CANRCE010000050.1 GCA_947629035.1 uncultured Bacilli bacterium
CCAAAGAGATATTATACAACATAAGTTTGATAACATTTTAACTAATGATATGGTAACATTTTAAAAAAGGATTAACAGGTTGATAAAATATTTTGACAAAAAGTGTAATATTTGTTACAATATACATTGTCCCTTAAAATTTAGCAATAGGAGTAATACAAGAAATGAGAAAAAATTTTATCGACTATTTAGTTATATTTAGCATTGCTATAATGTCTATTACAGTGATTTGGTTAATTTATGATGTTGATGATAATAAAAAAACACAGGTAATAGAAAAAAAACTTATACTAAATACTGGAAAAGAACTAGAAGAAGATAAAAAGGAAGAAATAGAAACTATCAATGATGATAGTGAAAAAGAGCAACAATCACATGATAAAGAGGATATTGTAGTAACTAGTATTGAACCAGTGCCAATAGTGCCATCTGATCCAAATTTAGAAGTTGCAAGTGAAGTCGTAAATTATGCCTTAAATTTTGTGGGTAATCCTTATGTCTATGGGGGTAATAGCTTAACAGAAGGGACAGACTGTTCAGGATTTACGAGTTTAGTCTATGCAAATTTTGGAATATTTTTACCACGTTCATCTTATGATCAAGCCAATGTAGGGGTATATGTTCCACTTGAAAATATTGTATTGGGAGATTTGGTTTTATATGGCTATGATGGTATTGTATCACATGTTGCAATTTATATTGGTAATAATGAAGTGATTCATGCTTTAAATTCTAATGTTGGCATTGTTGTAACAGATTATCAAATTATGCCAATAATATCAGTAAGAAGAGTTTTATAATTCTTCTTTTTTTGTCAACCTAAATGTCATAAAACTTGTCTAAAGCTTAAATTTATGGTAAACTAAAGATGGTGATATGATAAGATGGAAGATGTATTAAAAAAAATATATGATTATTCTTTGGAAGAAATAATGGGTGAGCGTTTTGGACGTTATTCAAAATACATTATTCAAGATAGAGCTATTCCTGATGTAAGAGATGGCTTAAAGCCTGTTCAAAGAAGAATTCTATATTCAATGTATAAAGAAAAAAATACTTACGATAGACCATATAGAAAAAGTGCAAGAGCTGTTGGTGATGTTATGGGAAAATATCATCCTCATGGTGATTCTTCAATATATGATGCAATTGTTCGAATGAGTCAATGGTGGAAAAGTAATGCCATTTTTGTAGATATGCAGGGAAATAATGGTTCAGTTGATGGAGACCCACCAGCAGCTAGTCGTTATACGGAAGCAAGACTTTCGAAAATAGCTATGGAAATGTTAAAGGATATTGATAAAGATACTGTTATTATGGCTCCAAATTATGATGATACTTTGTTAGAACCAACAGTATTACCTAGTAAATATCCTAATTTACTTGTAAATGGAACAACTGGTATTTCTGCTGGCTATGCGACCAATATACCTCCACATAATTTAGGAGAAGTAATCGATGCTACGATTTTTAGAATAGATAATCCAAATTGTCGATTAGAGACAATTATGAATTATATAAAGGGACCAGATTTTCCTACTGGTGGAATAGCTTTAGGATTAGATGGTATCAAGCAGGCTTATGAAACAGGACGTGGAAAAATCATATTAAGATCAAAAGTTAAAATTGAGAAAAATCAAATTATTATAAATGATATACCATACGATGTTAATAAACAAGCTTTAGTAAGAAAAATAGATGAAATTAGAATTGATAAAAAAATCGAAGGAATGCTAGAAGTAAGAGATGAAAGTGATAAAACTGGATTGCAGATAGCTATTGATTTGAAAAAAGATGCGAATGCAGAAAATATTTTAAATTATTTGTATAAAAATACAGATTTACAAGTATCTTATAATTTTAATATGATTACGATTGTAAATCGTAGACCACAATTGCTTGGTATTTTACCTATACTAGATGCTTATATAGAACATCAAAAGCAAGTTGTTTATAAAAGAAGTGAATTTGATTTAGCACATGCTAAAAGTAGATATCATATTGTTTCAGGTTTAATAAAAGCAATTTCTATTTTAGATGAAGTAATAAAGACTATCAGATCATCTAAAAATAAAGGGGATGCTATTGAGAATTTGGTAATTAAATATGAATTTACTAATGAACAAGCCGAAGCTATAGTTAATTTGCAATTATATCGTTTGACTAACACTGATGTTGCTGTTTTAGAGGGAGAATTAGCTAATTTAGAAAAAATAATTGCTGCTCTTCAAGAAATAATAAGCAATCCAGAAAAATTAAAATCAGTAATAAAAGAAGAACTTCGAAAAATAAAAAAAGAATATGCTACAGAACGAAAAACAGAGATTAAAGCTGAAATTGAAGAAATAAAAATAGACACGACAAAAATGATTCCTAAAGAAGATGTAGTGGTAGTAGTAACAAAAGAAGGCTACATTAAAAGAGTTCCACTAAAAAGTTATAATGCTTCTAGTGATGATACAGCTTTAAAAGAAAACGATTATGTTTTAGGTATTTATAATATGACAACTCTTGATACTTTACTTATTTTTACTGATATGGGAAATTATTTATATATACCAGTTTATGATATACCTGAATTAAAATGGAAAGATTTAGGTAAACATATTAGTAATATTATTACAATTGATAGTGGACAAACAATTATTGGTTGCATGCCTGTTAGTAATTTTAATGAAAAGAAATTTATTACTTCATTTTCTAAAAATGGAATGATTAAACGAACTAGTCTAGAAGAATTTAAAGTTCAAAGATACTCTAAAGCTCTTTGTATGATGAAATTAAAAGAGGATGATAGATTAGTATCAATAAGCTATAATGATGGTAGTGAAGTATTTGTTGCGACTGCAAATGGCTATGGTTTATGGTATGATATAAATGAAGTTCCAATCTTGGGTATTAGGGCTTCTGGAGTTAAATCCATAAATTTAAAAAATGATGAAGTAGTAGATGGTATTATATTTAATAATAATGAAACATATCTTACTGTTTTAACTGATAAAGGAACTGGAAAAAGATTAAGATTAGAGGAACTTACGAAAACAACTAGAGCAAAACGTGGTAGTTTACTTATGAAAATTATGAAAACTAATCCAAGTAAAGTTGTAAAAGTATATATTGAATCCTCTAAAAGTGAAATTTTAATAATTACAGAAAATGAAATAAAACAAGTAAAACTAACTGAAATTCCAATTATGGATCTTCCAAGTAATGGTTCTTATGTTGTTAAAAATAGGATTATTTCTTCATCAATAGTAGCTGTTTTAAACGAAAAAATAGAAGAAGTGAAAGAAGATAAGGATGAAAAAAAAGATGTTAATTTAGAAGAAATTGATAATCGTATGATGACAATTGATGATTTACTTAAGAAAGGAAAATAAAACGGTGCTTTTTCTTATAAAAATATACATATCATAAACTATATAGTATAATTATAATGGATACTAGTAAGGAGGTATTTATAATATGAATGATGATGTAGAAAGTGTTTATACGCTAATACAAAGATTGAAAGATGTACATGATGAAAAATATGCAAAAGATACGGGTGATTGTGCTGAAATTTTATTTCAACATAAATATTGCTATTATTTTGCTTATATGTTAAGTAAGTTTTATCCTAATGGAAAATATTATATTAAGAAAAAAGATCATGATCATATTGCTTTTCAAATTGCTGATGTTTTGTATGATTCAAGGGGAATTATGTTTGATTATGAAGATAAATTTATGGAGATGGAAGCAGAAGATTGGTTATATGTAGATTTATTTATGGTACCTTTAAATGATAATTATAGAAGAAGGTTGGAAGAATTATTTAATTCTCTTGTAGATGATGTTAAAGAAACATATTATCCGGAAATTTTCTATAAAGATGGTGTAAAGAAAAAATGAAAAATATATATGTTCGAGATGTTATCAACTATTGTGGTGGAAAACTTATTTGTGGAGATGAAAATTTAGTATTAGATAATTTTTCTAAAGATACAAGAGATATTAATGAAGGGGATATTTATGTTGGTATAACTGGTAATAATTTTGATGGAAATTTATTTTATAAAGATGCATTTTCAAAGGGGGCAAAAGCTTGTATTTTAGAGCATGTCAATCTTGATGAAATAGAAAATTATAAAGATAAAACAATTATTTTAGTTGAAGATTCAATTGTTGCTTTACAAAAATTGGCAAAATATAAAAGAAGTTTATATGATATTATTGTAATAGCAGTAACAGGTAGTGTTGGTAAAACTTCAACTAAAGATATGATTGCTAGTGTTTTGAGTGAAAAGTATAAAGTTTTAAAAACTCAAGGTAATAACAATAATCATATTGGATTACCACTTACTATTTTAAAACTAAAAGATGAAGAGGCTTTGGTTTTAGAAATGGGAATGAATCATTTTAAAGAGATTTCTTTACTTACTGATATAGCTAAACCTACGCTTGCTCTTATTACAAATATTGGTACTGCTCATATTGGTGATTTAGGTTCACGTGAAAACATTTTAAAGGCAAAGTTAGAAATTATTGAGGGATTATCTGGACCATTGATTATAAATAATGATAATGATCTTTTACATAATTTAAAAATAGATCATGATATTATTACAATAGGTATCGATAATAAAAGTGATTATCAGGCTACTGATGTTAAACAAGAAGATTTTAGTTCAACTTTTACTGTGGATAATAATGAAATAACTGTTAATATGAGTGGAAAAGTATTTATTTATAATGCTCTAATGTCATATGTTGTTGGTAAATATTATGATGTTAGTGTTGATGGTATAAAAAAAGGTATTTTAAATTTAGTGTTAAGTTCTAATAGGCTTGAGAAAAAGGTGACTAAAAAGGAAGTAGTTTTAATTGATGATACTTATAATGCTAGTTATGATGCTGTGAAAAATGCTTTAAATTTATTAAGTAAAATGCAAGCAAATAGAAGGATTGCTATTTTGGGTGATATGTTAGATTTAGGAGAATATAGTAAAGATTTACATCAGAAAGTTGGTAGAGAAGTAGTAAACAATAATGTGGATATCTTAATTACAATAGGAAATGAATCTAAAGAAATTGATAATATTGCACAAAGGTTAGGATTATCGCAAGAAAATATATATCATTTTGCTAAAGAAAGTGATACTTATGAATTTTTAGATAAATTTTTATTAAAGGGAGATGTTGTGTTATTGAAAGGATCGCATGGTATGGGTCTTACTAATATTGTAAATTATCTAATGAAATAGCATAAATATTTTGAAATGTGTCCATACTATTATCAGGAGGAATTTAGTATGGAAAAAAATCAAGAGTTGTTAAAGCATATTTATGAAACTTCAGAAATGGGTAATTATACATGTAAAGTTTTGCTTGATGATTTAAAGGATAAGGATAATAAAATAAAAAAAATATTAACAGAAATTCAGAATAATTATCAAAAATATCAAGAAAAAGCAAGTAGTAAATTGAAAAGCGAAAAACCAGAAAAAGGTATGATGTCAAAGATGATGGCAAGTATGGGAATAAAAAAAGAAGTAAAAAATGATAATAGTGATGCAAGTATGGCTGAGATGTTAATTCAAGGCTTGATGATGGGAAATGTTGAAATTGAAAAGAAAATAAAAGCTTACGATGGCATTGCTTCAGATGATGAGATTGATTTTGCTAAAGAATTTTTAAAATTTCAGGAAAAAAATATTGAAAAATTAAAGAAGTATTTATAAAGCCTAAAAAATTATAATTATAGGCTTTTTTATTATAATTTAGAAATAAGATAATTAAAATTGAAATGTTATTTTTATAAATTTCTTTAATAGAGAGTAATTAAAAACATATAACATGTTTTAAGAGATGAGAAATGGTGTATCATATGTTGTTTCAAATTTCTATTAATGAGGTAATATTATTATTTATAACTTTAATATAAAAAATCACCTAATTCAAAGCAATTGAGTTAGGTGAAATATTTTATGGTAACGTGTAACATTAGTATGTTGAATGTTCCTTTTTTATTTTATATAGTTTTTTATATCAAAGTTCAAAAGAGTTCGAACAAATTGTCAATGGTGCGCCTATAGGGAGTCGAACCCTAAACCTTTTGGTTCGAAGCCAAATGCTCTATCCAATTGAGCTATAGGCACAAAATAATGGCGCGCCCATAGGGATTCGAACCCCAAACCTTTTGGTTCGTAGCCAAATGCTCTATCCAATTGAGCTATGGGCGCATCTGAAAAATATACATATAGTATATAATAAAAATGGTTATTTTTCAATATTTTGAATAAAAAAATTAAAAAAAGTTAAAAAATAGTTGTCAAATATAAAAAATTGTTATATAATTAAGTAGTCAAGCAAAAAAGGCTTGTAGTTGTGCCTGAGTGGCGGAATAGGTAGACGCACAGGACTTAAAATCCTGCGAGATTCAACCCTCGTGTCGGTTCAAGTCCGACCTTAGGCACCATTTTTTTGGAGGAATACCCAAGTCCGGTTGAAGGGATCGGTCTTGAAAACCGAGAGGTCGTG
>CANRCE010000051.1 GCA_947629035.1 uncultured Bacilli bacterium
TTTTAATGGAGAAGAATTATTTTCAAATTAATTAAAAGAGCAATTCAATATGAATCACTCTTCTTTTTAAGTGTTTAGGTCTGAATAGTTACAAAAATACTAATAAAATAACCAAAAAAAACATAAAATAACTTGTAATGTTTAAAAATATGTGTTAAGATAAGTATGGTTTTTTTAAAAAATCAATATTCACAAATGTTGATTTATTCGTCTAGTGCCTTTATGGTGATGAATAAAGTTGAGACATTTGGAAGCATAACGAAAGGAGAAAAAAAGTATTATGGCAGTAGTGTCAATGAGTTACCTTTTAGAAGCTGGTGTTCATTTTGGACATCAAACTAAAAGATGGAACCCAAAAATGAAAGAGTATATCTACAACTCTAGAGATGATATTTATATTATCGATTTACAAAAAACTGTAGAAAAAATGGAAGAAGCTTATGCTGCATTAAACCAAATAGCAAAAGATGGAGGAAAAATCTTATATGTTGGTACAAAGAAACAAGCAGCAGAAGTATGTCGTGAAGAGGCAGCAAGGTCAAATATGTATTATATGACTGAAAGATGGCTTGGAGGTACTTTAACTAATTTTAAAACAATTAGAAGAAGAGTTAATCGTTTGGAAGAAATTGAAAAAATGGAAGCCGATGGTACTTTTGATAAGTTGCCTAAAAAAGAAGTCGTAGGATTAAAAAAAGAATACGAAAAATTAAATAAAAATTTATGTGGTATTAGAGAGATGACTAGATTACCACAAGCTATTATTATTGTTGATTCCACAAAGGAATATAATGCAATAAGAGAAGCAAGAAAATTAAATATACCAGTATTTGGATTAATTGATACTAATTGTGATCCAGATGATGTTGATTATGTTATTCCAGGTAATGATGATGCAATTAGAGCAATTAAAGTTGTACTTGGAGCTTTAACTAATGCTATTATCGAAGCAAATGGAGGAACAATAGTTGATTATACCACTGAAGATGATAAAGTAAAGCCAAATAAAAACTTTGAAAAGATTTTTACTAAAAATAAAAAAGAGGAAAAGGAAAGTCTTCCTAAAAAAGAAGAAAATAAAAAAGAAGAAAAAAGTGAAGTAAAACATGAACAAAAACATGAACAAAAAATAGATTTAACTATTTTAACTGTAACAGAATTAAAAGATTTAGCAAAGAAAAAAGAAATTAAAGGATATTCAAAAATGAAGAAAGAAGAATTAATTGAAGTTTTAAAAGGCGAGGATAATTATGATTAGTGCTGGTATGGTAAAGGAGTTAAGAGAATTAACTGGGGCAGGAATGTTAGACTGTAAGAAAGCTTTGGAAGAAACTAAAGGTAATATGGAAGATGCTATTACTTGGTTAAGAGAAAAAGGTATTTCTAAAGCTGCGAAAAAAGCTAGTAGAATAGCAGCTGAAGGTTTAGCTAAAGCCCAAGCCAAAAACAACAAAGCTGTTATTGTTGAAGTTAATTCAGAGACAGATTTTGTTGCTAAAAATGAAGAATTTAAAGGACTTATAAATACTTTAGTCGATACTATTTTAAATAGTGATGTTAAAACATTAGAGGAGGCCAATGCATTAGAGATAGATGGTATTACTATTGAAGATTTAATCGTTCAAAAAATTTCAACTATTGGTGAGAAATTATCTTTTCGAAGATTTGAAATAATCGAAAAAAATGATAATCAAGTTTTTGGAATCTACTCACATATGGGAGGAAAAATAGTTTCTGTAGTAGTAATGGATGGCAATGATGAAGAATTAGCCCGTGATATTGCAATGCAAATTGCTGCGATGAGACCATTATATTTAAATAGAGAATCTGTTTCGGAAGAAGAAATTGAAAAAGAAAGAAAAATTCTTACCGAAACAGCTGAAAATGAAGGATTAGATGAAAATAAAATACCAATGATTGTAAATGGTAGATTAAATAAATTTTATGAAGAAGTATGCTTATTAGATCAAAGCTTTGTTAAGGAAAACAAAGTAAAAGTAGGAAAGTATGTTGAAGAAAAGCATAGTAAAATTATTAGTTTCGCTAGATATGAAGTTGGTGAAGGTTTAGAGAAAAAAGAAGAAAACTTTGCTGATGAAGTTATGAAACAAATAAATAATTAAGGTCAATTTAATGTTTTTAAAAAAAAGTATTTTAGGTAAAAACTAAGATACTTTTTTAATGTGTAGGAGTTTTTGGTTGACAGGCTTAAATAAATATGATAAAATAAACACTTTGTGTGGAAATAATAGGTGAAATTAAAAGATAAGGGGATGATAAATATGAAAATGCTTAAAAAACAAATAATTTGTCTTATGATGGGAGCTATTACGCTAATTACAGGAAGCTGTAACATTAGTCGTTTAAATTTAGATTCTAAAAAAACAAATAATGCTGATAAAGTACTTGAAGAATTAAGAAATAATAATAATAAAAGAGAAATATTTGAAAATTATTATTATAATATATTACAAATGGATAGCACTGTTAATTATGATACTTTTTATAATGTATTTTTATCTTGTTTAAATAAAGAGAGCACTAAAGAAATATCATATAGTTATGAAAATGAATCTAGTGATAAGGCAATTTTAAAATATTGTTATCCAACTTCAGATGAATATGAAAAAACTATTGAAGATCTAGGAAATACTTTACAAATTCCAAGATATGAATTAATTTCATTTATAGATAATATTACCTTAAATGATGAAAAAGTATGGTTAGAAAATCTATTCTTAAAAAAAGCGTTACAGTTATCTAATTTTGATAATGAAACATTTATTGGTTTTATTAAAATGGTAAAAAATGAATATCAAGAAAAATTAAAATTACAAAAATTAAATAAAGTTATGAGTTATACTAATCTTAGTTATGATGAATTAATTAAATTTGCAAATGATATAATAGCAAATGAAAAACAGTGGGATGGAGAGTATGATAATGTCGAGGCTGTAATTGATTTATTATATGAAGTATCCTTAATACCAATTGAAGATAAGATGGAAGCTATTTGCCAAAGAGAAAATTTAACTTATGATGATTTAGATATCATGATTGGATGCTGTGTAAGAGAAGCAGAACGACATGGACACAGTTATGTCGGAGGTTATAGTGTTATAAATACTTTATTTAATCGAAAAAATGACAGTAGATGGAATCCAGATGATAAAAAAGATATGTGGAGTTTATTAATAGCTCCAGGACAATATGGAGTTTATGCTGATGGTGCTTACGAAATGTTCTTATATGAAAATATAGGTAAAAATAATGTTGGAGAATTTGGCTATAAAGGAGCAGTTGATATGCTTTATACTGGTGTATCACTACATAGTTTTTGTTCTTATGTAAGTAATTCATCACCATCTTTAAATAATGTAAAATATGCTGCTGATGGAAATCAATTTTATTATAAAGTAACAAAATCTAGTTTTATTTACAGAGCAACAGAAACATTTTCTATTAATAGACCCTTTTATGATACTTCTGGTAAAGAGATTAAAAAAATAAATTTAGTTGACAATGATATGAATAAAAAAATCTTAAAAAGAAATTAAAAAAACTTATATTTATAGTTTGTCTTTAAACTGTAAATATAAGTTTTCTATTTTATTATAAGTTAAAGGTTTAACTTTATCTTTAACTTCATCTAATATAGGTCTTGGATTTCCATAAATAAATGTTTTATAATATTTTTTTATGTAATCATAAATAATATCAAGCTCAAAATCCTCAAGAACAACTCCCTGTTTTAAAGCAAAATTATTAATATCTTCTTTTTTAAGCCTTTTAACATATTCTGAAATTAATAAAATATTCATTCTAAATCACCATTAAAGTATATGTATAATTTATTAAAATATGATATAATAAATATTAGATATAAGGAGGTAATATAATGCTAAAAAGTAAAAAAATAAATAAGCCTCTTAAAAATAAAATAAAACATAATACCAAAAAAGTAAATATTAAACCTATAAATAAAATAAGAAAAAGCAATAGTAGATATTTGAGAGATATTATTGAAAAACGTTATTTATTTATTATTATAATCATGGCAATCTTATTTATTATAATAGGTATTTGGTTATTTAAAATGCAAATTTTAGATTCAGATAAATATGAAATAAAACTAGCAAGTGCTACAGAAGTCCATATTGAAAGTTCATCAGCTCCAAGAGGAAGAATTTATGACCGTAATCATCATCTTTTAGTAGATAATGAAGCAATAAAAACTATTTATTATAAAAAGCCAAATGGTGTAACTACAAAAGAAGAAGTAGAGCTAGCTTATAATCTTGCTGATATTATCGACATAGATTATAGCAATTTAACTGATTATCGACTTAAAAACTTTTGGTATGTACAATATAAAGAAATCGGTCTTAAAAAAATAACGGAAGAAGAATGGGACAATTATCATAAAAGAAAAATAACTGATAATGATATTAAAAATTTGATTTTTGATAGAATAGATGAAGAAATTTCTTCTTTCGAAAATAGAGATAAAGAAGCAGCTTATATTTATTATCTTATGAATAAGGGATATTCTTATGCTGAAAAGATCATAAAAAATAAAAACGTTACCGAAGAAGAATACGCTAAAATTAGTGAAAATATTGATAATTTAAAAGGCATAGATACTAAATTAGATTGGGATCGTATTTATTTATACGGTGATGTTTTTAAAAGTATTTTAGGAACAGTTTCCTCAAATACTCAAGGAATTCCCCAAGAACTTGCAAGCTATTATTTAGATAATGGATATTCACTAGATGATCGAGTAGGAATATCATATTTAGAATATCAATATGAAGAATATTTAAAAGGAACTAAAGCTACATATAAAGTATTAAATGATAATAGTTATGAATTGATAAGCGAAGGAAAAAGAGGAAACGACATAGTTTTGACTATCGATATTGAACTTCAAAAATATTTAGAACAATTGTTAACTGATGAAGTATTAAGAGCGAAAAGTGAGCCTAATACAGAGTATTATAATCATTCTTTTGTGGTTATTTCTGATCCTAATACTGGAGAAATTTTAGCTATGGGAGGAAAGCAAGCCCTAAAAGATAGTAATGGAAAATATTATGTTGTTGATTATACTCCAGGAGTTGTAACTCTACCAGTAACACCAGGTTCTATTGTTAAAGGAGCATCAATGATGGTAGGTTATAAATATCAGGCCATTGATATAGGTAGTGTTTTATTAGATGAATGTATAAAAATAAAAGATACAAAAGAAAAATGTTCTTGGCAAACTATGGGCTATATCAATGATATTTATGCTCTTCAAAATTCTTCGAATGCATATCAGTATAAAATAGCAATCAAAGTAGGTGGTGGAAATTATATATATAATCAGGCATTATCTTTAGATTCGGATGCTTTTAAAAAATATCGCGACATGTATGCAGAATTTGGACTTGGAGTAAAAACTGGAATCGATTTACCTGTTGAAAGTTTAGGATACATGGGAACTTCGACTTTACCAGGACACTTGTTAGATTTTTCGATAGGTCAGTATGATACTTACACTCCAATTCAATTATCTCAATATATAAATACTATTGCCAATGGTGGTAAAAGATTAAAACCATATCTTGTTAAAGAAATATTTGCTCCAAGCAATGATGAAGAACTTAAAGAAAGTATTTACAAAAATGAAGTCGAAGTATTAGGAACTTTATCAATCGATAAAAAATATATTGATAGAGTAAGAGAAGGATTTAATGCCGTTGTAACCAGAGGATTAGGTTATGGTTATATGGGATATTATACTAATTCATCTGGTAAAACAGGAACAAGTCAAAGTTTTATTGATACAGATAACGATGGTATGGTAGATACCGAAACGATAACCTCATCATTTATTGGTTATTCACCTTCTGAAAATCCTAGGATGAGTATTGTAGTTGTAAGCCCAGATATTAGTCATTCATATGGTGGTTCTTCTTATCAAAGCGCTATAACCAAAAGATTATCTTCCAGTCTAGTTAATCGATATTTTGAATTGTATAAATAATTATTTACAAATTATCAAAACTACTTGAAATAGAAATAAAAATATGATATAGTAAAAATGATAAATAGATAGGAGGGCAATAAGAAGTGAATAGAAATACAAACATTTGTCTAATAGGGGGGGTATAAAAAGCCTTATAAAATAAGGGATTATACCGATTATGATATAAATATAAATAAAAATAAAAACTATAATGAAATATTTAGGAAACTAAATAATTTTCGTTATAGTTTTTTAAATGTAGGTGATAGCCTATGTTAAAAAATGTAAGAAGAACATATATCCTAGCAGTAGCAGTAATAGGACTATTATCC
>CANRCE010000052.1 GCA_947629035.1 uncultured Bacilli bacterium
TGTCCCTCCACCACTATTTTTTGCCTCGTAGCCAAGTGGTAAGGCACCACACTTTGACTGTGGCATTCGCTAGTTCGAGTCTAGCCGAGGCAACCAACTTATGTTCCGTTAGCTCAGCAGGTAGAGCATTTGACTTTTAATCAAAGGGTCTGGGGTTCGAATCCCCAACGGGACACCATTTATGATTAATAAGCCCTTATTTCATAAGGGTTTTTATATTTGTTACTCTCAAAATTACTCTGACTTTATATTAACTAAATATATTTATCGGTAATTTCTGCAATCTCCTTTCTTGTTTTATTTGATAAATGTCCGTATTTGTTTATAGTAGTAGAATAAGATTTATGACCTAATCTCTCACTAATTAAATATAATTCTTTGCCTTCAGACATCATTGTTGCTGTATAAGTATGTCTTAAGTCATATAATCTTATTTTAGGTACATCAGCTAATTCGCAATAATGATAAAAATCTTTTCTTAACGTATTATCGCTTATTGGTCGCTTGTTTTTATGATTAAAAAATATTAAAGTATCATCACTTATATCATATCCTAGGTTATTTATTAAATAATATTTGTACCTGTCTATTTCTTCAATAATTTTATTTGATACGTCAATTTCTCTTTGAGAGTTATAGTTTTTAGTTAAAGATAAAAAGTCATCAGAAGAAGTATCATAGTTTATTGAATGGTTTATTAAAATTCTAGACTTATTTTTATTTATCGAACTAAATGTTAAAGCTCTTGTTTCTCCAATACGATCTCCCAGGCTAAAGCCTAATAAAACTAAAATTTTTGTTCTATAGGCAATCTCATTATTTTCATTATTTATAAATGAGAAAAATTTTTGTATTTCGTTTGGTAACCAATACTTCATTTCTTTTTTAGCTACTTTAAATAGTTTTACATTCAGAATTGGATTAGTAATAATAACTTCTTCATTAACACACCAATTTAAAAATGTTTTTAAATGCTTAATAATATGATTTTTCATTGTATCAGTAGTATCCAAAGTATTAATAAAGTTTATAAAATCCTCTTTTTTATACTTATTCAATGACTTATTAAAATGTCCTTTGATGTAAGCATTGTAAATTATTTCTTTTTTATGATAAGTATTGTAAGCTTGTTTTACCTCGTATTTGCAATAATAGATATATTTATTCCATAATTCATCAAAGTTATTTTTAAATTGAATTTCAGCTTTTTTTTGAAGCTTTATTTTAGGATTATCTCTGATCTTTATAGCATCTTCCAGTTTCATTATTTTTTTGCCATCAATTGAGGCAATACTACTTTTAACTGGTTTACTAATCATTATTAGATAATTCTTATTTTTTTTGTGTCTATAAATATTTTGATATCTTGTTTTTTCATATACTTTTTTATCCATTTTTTTACCTCCAATTATTTACTTTTTATACTATTTTTGTTATAATTAGAGTACAGAAAAAAGATGTCGTGCTAGGCATTATTTTCTGTACCTTGACTAGACTGTTCCAGCAGTTCTAGTCTTTTTATTTCATTTCTATTTTTTTTAATTCTTCTTTTTCAATTTGCTTAATTGACTTTTCAGGAGTAGGTAAATCTTCTGGCATTGTTCCACCTAGTTTTTTTATCGTGTCTCTTACAGCCTTACCAACTTTATAATGTGTATTGGTAGCAATTTGTTCGTTTGGTTCTACTTGTTTTTCAAGTAATGCTTCTGTTTGAGTTATTCTAAATATATTTGCACCTAATTCTGCACTTCCCATATTATCAAGTATATCTTCTCTATATCTCAAACCTTTTCTTTTTGCAATATCGTTGGCATTTTCACCATTATATAATCCTTTATATCCTGCATTTGTAAATCTATCAAAATTCTTAACACCTTTTTCTTTTGCTATTTTATATAAAATTTTGTTTCCATCTTTAGTTTGTTTTCTTCTATATAATCTTTTCTCATCTTCACTTAATTTATTGTATTCATTTTCAGTTAATTCCATTTTTCTTGTTTGAATAGCAAAGTAAGTTTGTCCTAAAGAAACTGCTTCATATTTTGGATTAGCATTTTGAACGATTAAATAACATGCATATCTGCTTAATTTATAATCTATAATTGGCTTTGTTGAATTACCTGCTTTTACGATTTTGGTGTTTACACCAAAATGGGAATTTATATTGTTATTACTTTGAGAGCAAGCAATTTGAGCTTTTTCAATAACAGCCGAAAAATATCTCCATTCTTTATAGCCAAGAATTTGTTGAAGTTCTCGAGCTTCCCAATATTCGTTGCCGTTATTATCAATATGCTTAATATCTTCGAAAGTTTTTTCGCCATAAGTTTCTAATTCATTATTCACTTTCTATCACTTCCTTTTATAGCAGTTCTAGTCTTTTTTTTATTAAAATTATTTTTAGTTATATTGCTTTTAATATGTTTATCTTATCTTCATAAAATTTTTTTAAGATTAATTACTTGTTCATGAACTATTTTTTGATTATATTCTTCAATATCTATCATTGAATTTTCTAAAAGTTCTGTAACTAAATCTTCGATAGTTTTTAATGAACATAATTTCCAATTAAATGGGATTGAATTGTAAATATTAAAAACCTCATCTTTATTAAAGCAATCTTTTCCATTTAAAAAACCTTTTATATTGTTTTGATTTATTTTATTAGTTTGAGAAGCATATTCAATTATTTTTGATTTACTAATAATTTTTTGCTTACACCATTTTATATCTTCTTGTAAAAATATGCCACATAATTCATATATTAAACATTTAAGATATAAATTTACACTTATATTGAATTTGTTATCCTCATCACATACTTGTGCCATATTTAGATAATTAAAATACAATTGATTATAGTTTTTATTTGTCTCATATTCTAAATTTCTCTTTTGAAAAATATTCCATACATAATCGTTAAATTTATAATTTGGATTATTTATATTTGTTTTAATTTCGTAATATTCTTTAGGAGTAATTTGATATTGTTGATGTCTGTGCAATTCCACGTATTCCAAATGTGAATTATAGAAATCATTTCCTTTGCTTGACATTACATAATAATTATCTATTTCTTTATAAATAGGGATAGAAATATTATTATTTAAAATTCTTGCTATTAAATTACTCTTATTTCCAGTAGTAGGTAAATTATTATTTTTTAATATATTTTTTAGTTCATTAACTTTTAATAATTCTATAATTTCTTCTTTACTTGCTTTTTTTAAGTAGTCATTTGCTATAAGTTCTTTTAAAAATAAACTAATATTAAATATTCCACACTCACTTTGGAAATAAAGTGGTACTTCATTATTTTTATACAATTTTTTTGGTTTATTATATAACCACAAGACAATCGTTGTAGCATATTCTTTCATAAATTGTTTATAATTATTGTTTTTAATTTCTGGTTTTACGGTTTTATTACAATTTGGACAAAATAAATTTTTATTTAATAATTGTCCACAATTTTCACAGTATTTTGATTTACTATTAGTAATATTAGATGTATTTTGAGAATTTATATTTTCTAAAAAAGATTTACCTTTTTCTATAAAATCTAATAATTTAATCATAATCTTGTCCTTTTTTCCCTAGCAATACCAATAATTTTTACTGGTAAGCTTTCTACTTGTTCTTTATTATAAAAAGTAGGCAAGTAATTGTCCTTATTGGTTAAATTAAGTGGTACTAGGGATATTCCATTTTCACTTATAGTAACATTTTTAAACGTTGCATCAAAGCCATTAACCATTACGGCACAATCTTTATTATTAGCAGATATATAATCTTCGGTTTTTTCAAAAATAACTATGTCATTTTCTGCGTATTTAGGATACATACTATCTCCACTAATTTTTAATCCGTAAAAAGATCTACCACCTCGTAGCCATTTTTTTGGTATATCTATATATTCCAATATATCTTCTTGAGCTTCAATAGGGATACCTGCTTTTATAGTACCCAAAACTGGTATTTGTACTGTGTCTGTATCAATATCTAATATTGTAGCATTATCAAAGTTTAGATCTTTTATAAATATATCATTAATTTCGTTCCAAACATCTTGTGGATCACAATCTAGGGCAAGACATATTTTTTTAAAAATTATGTTTTTCATTCTGGCTTCGTTATTTTCATATCTATATAATGATTGCCTAGTTATTATATTATTTAATTTGTTTGTTACATCTTCTAAACTATAACCTTTTTCTAGTCTTTTTTGTTTTATTACTTTAGAAGCTATTTCATTTAATTTATAATCTAAATTTTCATCGTTTTCAAAGTTCACCTCTTAAAATCCTCCTTTCGAAAACTATTATAACTTAAAAAAGTGAAAAAATCAACAAAAATGTTAATTTTTTTGTTGACAATATAAAAATGTGTGCTAAAATGATGCTGTAACTCAAATAAGTTACAAAAGTAAGAAGGTGAAAGTATGTATCCAAAATTAATAGGTAAAAGAAACGAAAAAGGAATTACACAAGAAGAAATGGGAAAATTATTAGGAATTTCAAAAAATAATTATAATTTGAAAGAAAATGGAAAACTTGATTTTAATTTATCAGAAGTAAAAAAATTTTAGATATATTAAAAGTTGATTATAATGACATTTTTTTTGAAGAAAATGTAACTCAAAACAGTTACGAAAATATTTCAACAGAAAAAGAGGAGTAGGAAAATATGATAGAAGAATTAAAAGAAGAAAAACTAAAATTACAAGAAGAAATATCTCAAAAAATAAATGAATTTCAAAAAAAATACAATGTGGTAGTTAGTGGTATAGAGATAGTTTCAAATACAGATAGAACTTGTCAAGGAGAACTTATATCTTTTAGCCCTACCATTATTCTTAAAGTTGAAGTTTAGAGGAATAGGAAATATGAGAAAAGATGAAACAATGTTTTGGTTAAATACTTTTGATGGTAGATTTTGTAAATTAAATCGAACAGCAACAAAAATAAAAAAGATACTATTAAATATTTATCTAATAAAGATTACAATGGAGTATCAATAGTCGATGCTTTAAATCAAATTGGAGTAGATAGTTCTTATAATTATCGTTCTAAATTAGCTCAAGCTAATAATATAATTGATTATTGTGGAACAGCAGAACAAAATACTCAAATGTTACAAATGTTAAAAAATGGCACTTTAAAATCAATTTAATGAGGTGCTTTTATTATGGGTAGAAAAGGTTCAAAAGAAGTAAAACAACAATTATTTTTACTATGTGGTCGTGTTGATATGTACAATATGCAAAATTATAGTAAAGAAAAATTACAATTGCATCACGATCCACCATACAGAAAAACACACCACACAATTTATGAAGAAAGTTATATTTTGAGTGATAAAACACATATAGCACTACATAAATTAGAATTAGATAATCCTGATGAGTATAAAAAAATGATGGATATAATTCGGGAAAACAAGAAAATATTAGAAAAGAGTAGGTTTTGAATGCGAGACTGCTGAAAAAGTAAACAAAGATTACTGTAAAGAAAGACAGTAGTCTTTTATTTTGGTATAATAGATATATAAGGACAATGGTGATAGTATGTTAAAGAGAAGTAACCAGTTAGAATTAAGTTTTAGTAATCATATTGAATTATATGATATCTTAATTGAAAAAGATAATTTTTGGAGACAACTAAATGATATGGTAGATTTTTCATTTGTAGTAGAAATGTTAAAAGATAAATATTCAACAACAATGGGAAGAACAAGTGAAGATGTAATAAGAATGTTTAAATATTTACTATTAAAATCATATTACAAATTATCAGATAGAGGTTTGATTGAAAGAACAAAAACAGATATGTTATTTAAATATTTTTTAGAATATGAACCAGAAGAAACAAAGTTAATAGATGCAAGTTTATTGACAGTATTTCGTCGAGAAAGATTAATAGATAATGACACAAATTT
>CANRCE010000053.1 GCA_947629035.1 uncultured Bacilli bacterium
TAGGAACTGATATGGCTGCTGTCTTCCAACTCTGACCAGTTTACAGTATATTTGTTGTGCATTTAGATAATAACATACTTTTTAGTATATTGCAATTTTATATTTCTAATTATATTAAAAATATTAGTATTTTCCTTTAAAAATATTTCCCGGGAAATATTTTTATGATTTTATTTTGCAAATTATTTCCCGGGAAATAATTTTGAAAATTTCAAATAAAATTATCACAAAATTTTCACTTTAAAATAGTTTGATTTACTTGATTTAATATTAAAAATATGTTGTCTTAATTTTAATGTTTCACGTGAAACATTGCTTTATAAAGCAACTTTATAATTTATTAAAATTAACTTAATTATATGTATAAATTTATTTAATTAAATTATTTTAAATTCTAATAGCAGTTCATATTTATTTAAATTGCTATTTTTTGATATAATACTTTAAAAAATTTTAAATTATAGAAATTATTATATTGCTGTTGGTAATTTGTAATTATTAAAATAATTTTAAAAAACAGTTATATTTTATGTTTCACGTGAAACATTGTACTTTAAAAAATATACTTATGTTTAAAATCAATAAATATAATTTAATTAAAATTACTGTTTAATAACATTTTTATTGAAAACTAGTGTTCTAATATTAGAATATGTTTAATTTAAATTATATTTTTTAACTAATTAATTAAATTTATCATTTATAAATTATAAAATATTTAATGTAACTATTTTTAATAATTAATTTGAAAATCTAAAATATATGTTTCACGTGAAACATTAAATATATTATTAAAAAATAATCAAAATTAAATAATATAAAAAAGTGTAAAATTTATGTAAAATTATTGGTTTAAAATTGATAAAAATGTAAAAAAGTGATACCAAACTCTCTAAAATTATTTCCCGGGAAATAATTTTGAAATAAAAATAAAAGTTAAGACAAAATAAAAATATTTCCCGGGAAATATTTTTATTCAAATTTTTATTCATTTTCACTACTTTGAGTGTTTTGATCATTCTCTATTTCAATTGATTCATCATCATTTTCTTCATTTACTTTATCAACAACACTAATTGTAGCTACAAATTGATTTTCACGAAGTGAGATTAATCTTAATCCTTGCGTTACTCGACCTAATACTGATATTTGTTCTACTGGTAATTTTATTGTAATACCAACATTAGTCATAATAATAACATCTTTATCTTCTTCAACGATCTTTGATGCTACTAAATTACCGTTCTTTTCAGTAATATTAAGGGCTAAAACACCTTTACTACCACGTTTTGTTTTTCTAAAATTACAAACTTTTGTCCGTTTACCATAACCCTTTTCAGTAACTAATAATATCATAGAATCTTCATTAACTACTTCAGCACAGATACAAGTACCATCTCCAAGATTAATTCCTCGGACACCTGATGCAGTTCTACCCATGGCTCTTATTTCATTTTCATCAAATTTAACCATACGACCATTACTACTACCTAGTAAGATTAAACTATTACCATTTGTTTTTTTAACATCCAATAATTCATCATTATCTTTAAGATTAATACAAATTTTACCAGAAGTTCTAATATTTTCAAATTCATTTAGTAAAGTTTTCTTAACAATACCCTTTTTAGTAGCAAAGAATAAATATTTATATTCTTCATCTTTACCTATCTTAATTACAGAATTGATTTTTTCATCTTTTTCAATTTGCAATAAATTAATAACAGGTATTCCTTTAGATTGCCGACCAAATTCTGGTATTTCGTAACCTTTTAAACGATATACTTTACCTTTATTAGTAAAGAACATTATGTAATCATGAGTTGATAAGTTAATTAAGTGTTCAACATAGTCTTCATCATTAGTTGTAAGCCCTTTAACACCATGTCCACCACGGTTTTGAACTTTAAATGTATCATTAGTTGTTCTCTTAATATAACCGTTATTAGTTAAAACTATCATTGAATCTTCTTCAGGTATTAAAGATTCATCTTCAATGTATTCAATTGCTGTCATATCAATTTTTGTTCGACGATCATCGGCGTATTTTTCTTTGATTTCTAATAATTCAGTCTTAATTATTTCTAAAATTTTATCTCTGGAAGCAAGTATTGCCTTTAATTCTTCGATTCTAGCAAGTAAGTCTCGTAATTCTTCTTCAATTTTGGCTCTTTCTAGACCGGTCAAACGACGAAGTTTTAATTCAAGAATCGCATCAGCTTGAGCATCAGTTAAACCATATTTTTTCATTAAGGTATCTTTAGCTATAACATCAGTCTCAGATTCTCTTATTATCTTAATAAAATCATCTAAATTGTCTAAAGCAATTTTATAACCTTCTAAGATATGGACTCTTTTTTCCGCCTTATCTAATTCAAATCTGGTTCTTCTAATAATTACTTCTTCTTGATAATTAATATATTTTGAAATAATATCTTTTAAACCAAGAGTTCTTGGGACTTTATTATCAATCATCAAGAAAATAATACCATAACTAGTTTGAAATTGCGTATGTTTATATAAATTGTTTAAAACTACTTGAGGATTTGCATCTTTTTTTAAGGTAATGGTAATTTTAACACCATCTTTTAAATCGGTATGATAATCCGCTATGCCATCAATTATCTTATTATGAACTAAATCAGCAACTTTGTTTTTTAATTCAGAAACATTAACACCATAAGGTACTTCATCAACAATTATATAATGACGACCATCTTTTTCTTCAATAGTGGCTTTACTTCTTATTGTAATAGTTCCACGACCAGTTTCATAAGCTTTACGAATACCACTATTACCTAGGATTAAACCACCCGTTGGAAAGTCTGGCCCTTTAATATATTGCATAAGTCCTTCAGTATCAATATTTGGATTATCAATATAAGCCACACATCCATCAATAACTTCTCCTAAATTATGGGGAGGTATATTAGTTGCCATACCTACAGCGATTCCCATTGTTCCATTAACTAAGATATTTGGAAATCTTGAAGGTAAAATCTCCGGCTCCTTCTCAGATTCATCGAAGTTTGGTACAAAATTAACCGTATCTTTATTAATATCTCTTAATAATTCTAATGAAATCTTAGAAAGTCTTGATTCGGTATAACGCATCGCTGCTGCACCCGCTCCAGCAATATTACCAAAGTTTCCATGTCCATCAACTAAAGTTTTTCGATAGCTAAAGTCTTGAGCCATTCTAACCATGGCTTCATAAATACTGGAATCACCATGTGGGTGATATTTACCCATTACATCACCAACAATACGGGCTGATTTTTTATGAGGTTTATCAGGTGTGTACCCCGATTCATACATTGACCATAAAATTCTTCGATGAACAGGCTTTAAACCATCTCGTAAATCAGGTAATGCTCTAGAAACAATTACACTCATTGAATATTCAATAAAAGATTTTTTTATTTCTGTTACAATATTATTTTCTTCTAATCTATCTTTACTATGATCCATATTCAAAACCTCCTAATAATCTAAATTCTCAGCAAATTTTGCATTTTCTTCAATAAATTTTCTTCTTGGTTCAACTTCTTCACCCATTAATAACGAGAATGCTTCATCAGCAGCGATTGCATCGTCCACTGTTATTTTTCTTAGTGTTCTAGTATTAATATCCATTGTTGTTTCATTTAATTCTTCAGCATCCATTTCCCCTAAACCTTTCATACGAAAAATATCAGTTTTTGTATTAGGATTTAATGACGCTAAATAACTATCTCTTTCTTCTTCATTTAAAACATATTTAATTGTTTTTCCATGTTTAATACAGAAAAGTGGTGGTTGAGCCGCATAGACGTGTCCTGCTTCCACAATTGGTCTAAAGAAACGATAGAATAATGTTAATAATAATACTCTAATATGAGAACCATCAACATCGGCATCGGTCATAATGATTATTTTATCATATCTTAATTTACTTAAATCAAAATTTTCTCCAATACCAGTACCAAATGCCGTAATAATTGTTCTAATTTCTTCGTTAGATAATGCCCGGTCAATTCTCGATTTTTCAACATTTAATATTTTTCCTCGAAGTGGTAAGATAGCTTGAGTCATTGAATTTCTCCCTTTAATTGCGGAACCACCAGCTGAATCTCCTTCGACAATAAATATTTCACATTTACTTGGATCTTTTTCTTTACAATCTTCTAATTTTCCACCAAAATTAACAACATCTAAGTCACTTTTTCGTCTCGTACTTTCTCTAGCTTTTCTTGCCGCAATTCGGCCAACTGCAGCAGTTATGGCTTTATTAACAATAATCTTAGCCTCGGTTGGATTTTCCATTAAGAATCTTTCAAAACCTTTAGAAAATACACTATCAGCTAACTTTCTTACTTCACTATTACCAAGTCTTCCCTTAGTTTGTCCTTCAAATTGGGGATTAGGATGTTTACAAGAAATAATCATTGTAAGTCCTTCTTTAACATCATCACCCGTTAAAGATTCATCTTTTTCTTTTAATAAGTTAGTTTTTCTTGCATAATTGTTAATAACTCTTGTTAAAGCCCTTCTAACTCCTTCTTCATGAGTTCCACCATCATGCGTATTAATATTATTAACAAATGAATAAATACTATCAGAATATCCGGAATTATATTGCATAGCAACTTCAAACATAATGCCATCTTCTTCCCCTTCAAGATGTATAATTTCTTCATGAATTGGAGTTTTACTAGTATTTAAATATCTGACATATTCACTAATTCCGCCTTCATAATGGAATGTTTCGCCCGTTGTATCTTCATCATCTCGGTCATCTCTAATTGTTAAGGATAAACCTTTATTTAAGAAGGCTAATTCTCTTATTCTAACCTTTAAAGTTTCATAATCATAAATATCGGTATCAAATATATCAGGATCAGGTTTAAATGACACAGTAGTACCCGTTCTTTCTTTTTCACATTCACCTATTTCCGTTAGTTTTTGGGCAGTTTTACCACCATTTTTAAATTTTGCTTCATAAATTTTACCATCTTTATAAACAGTAACAGTAACCCATTTAGATAAAGCATTAACAACAGAGGCTCCAACACCATGTAAGCCACCACTTACTTTGTAGCCTCCACCACCGAATTTTCCACCGGCATGTAATACTGTATAAACGGTTTCAACTGTCGAAATACCTGTTTTTGGATGAATACCAACTGGAATACCCCGACCATTATCTTTAACTGTAATAGAATTACCTTTATTAATAATT
>CANRCE010000054.1 GCA_947629035.1 uncultured Bacilli bacterium
TTACCTTAAATATTTTATCAATTTGCTCGGTAAATTTTCAGCAAAAAAACGAATCCAAAGATTCGAATTAATTCAATCTGGAGGACCTAGTCGGATTTGAACCAACGATCAGGGAGTTGCAGTCCCGTGCCTTACCACTTGGCTATAGGTCCATTTCAAAGTACATTATAATTTTATAATAAATTCTTTTAATTGTCAATCATCTATTTAAATTATATGTAAAAAAGAAAAAAGTGTAACTATTTAATTAATTACTAACTTTTTTCTAAACTCTCCTACTTTGGAAAAACACTCATCTATTCTTGATTTACTAATTATTGAATCATAACAATTAAAATTATTACTTACAATATTTTTAATTATATCAATTTGCTGTTCAGATAAAAATAATAAAACAGCATTTAGAGAACATTCATCTTCGACTGATTTAATAAGTCTATCATAATATTGATAATATTCATCCTTAAATTGCATTAAGCACTCAATCTTATCAAAAGCTAAATTCATTAGACTATTATTTTTTCTAGCCATCTCCATAGCTTTTTTATCAACTTCTAAAGTAGAAATTTCTGCAAATTTGCTTTTTAGCATTTGCTGTTCTAAATTCATATTCATTAAACAAGCATCATAAGCCACCATGTTTAATTTATTAAATAATTTTCTTTCTTTAGCTTTATGTTGACAAAAATATACGAAAATTTTTTCCATATTGTCATATAACATACGATTATTTTCATCAAAAAAAGATTGCCTTACTTTTAAGTTACTATTTATTCTACTAAAATAATCTATAAAATAACTATTATCTAAATCATATTTATCATAATATGATAAATCATATCTACTATAATTATTTACTTCTCTATATACTGATATATCAGTTAAAAATAAATATAAAAGCCATTGTTTAATCATATTATCATCTAAATTACAACTATTATATTTGTCTTGCTCACCTTCAACTAACATATCTAAATAATCAAGATAACGATTATATTCACTACTATCCTTTTTACCCTCTAGATGAAGATATGCCAGTTTTCTATTATATTTATAAATATTTTGTGTTATTTTAACAATTAACATTAAATCTTGTTGCTCTATAAAATTTAAACGTTGCATTTTCATTTCCCCCAATATTATCTCAAAAATATATATACTATTTTATCATATTTTGCCAAAAATATTTTTATTTTGATACTTCAAATCCTAAATCTTCAATAACAGAAATTATTTTATCTAAAAAATCTATATTTTCTAGTTCTAATGACAATTGTTGTTTTTTTAAAGAAATATCATACTTCCTTACTTCCTTGATTTCACTTAATGCCTTACTAATTCTTTTTACGCAACCATCACAATGCATATTTACATTTAAAGTTATCTTTTCCATTTAATCATCCTCTTTTCTTATTATTCTTGGAAGTCTACTTCCTAATCTACTTAATAATTCATTAGTTATAGTATTTGTTATATTTGCTAAATAATTTGCTGATATTTTAGTATTTTCTCCAATTAAAGTTATAATATCTGATGGTTTTATATAAGGAATATCAGTTACATCAAACATAACTTGATCCATACAAACTCTACCTACTAAAGGAACTAATTTATTTCCTATTTGACCATAAACTTCTTTATTAGATAAAGCTCTAGGGTATCCATCAGCATAACCAATTGTAACTGTTGCTATTTTTCTTGGAGACGTAGCCTTATATAATCTACCATATCCTACACTATCATTATTTTTTATTGTTCTAATACTAGCAACTCTTGCTTTAAGTGATAATACAGGTTTTAAATCTAAATCCATTAGATGAAAATCATTATTATTAGAATATACTCCATACATAATAATACCAATTCTTACATAATCACATTCCAAGTTATTATAATTTAAAAAACCATAACTACTCTGTAAATGTATTTTTCCAGGATTGTAACCTTTTTCTTTTATTTTAGAAATTAAATTATAAAAGTTTTGAGCTTGTTTTTGAGTAAATTCTATATCATCTTTTGATGAAGAATCTGATACTGAAAAATGTGTATATATACCCAAAACATTTATTTTTTTATTTTCATACATAAGAAGTATTTTATCAATATTATCATATAATTCACCTAATCTATTCATTCCTGTATTAATTTTAAGATGAACTTTTAATTTATCATCTAAAAGGATATTATCAATACTTTTTAAATAATCATAATCTACAATTGTTTGAATAAGGTCATATTTTATGACTTCATTTAACAAATAATTGGGAGTATATCCTAAAATTAAAATATTACCTTTTATATTATTTTCTCTTAATTTTATACCCTCTTCTAAACTAGCTACAGCGAAATCTTCAATTCCAATACTGTTTAGTTTATGAGCTATTATAATATCATCATGTCCATAGGCATTTGATTTAACAACTGCCATAATTTTACTATCATGATGAAGTTTTTCCTTTATGACATTAATATTATGTTCTAAATTATCTAAATCAATTTCAACCCAGGCCCTTGCTTTTAATAAATCATTGTTTTCCATGATAACCTCCTTGATGTATTATATGATTAAAATTAAAAAACAAGTTATCTTGTTGTATATACACTAACTTGTTTCTTATCTTTTCCTAGTCTTTCATATTTAACATATCCTGAAATCGTTGTAAATAAAGTATCATCAGTTCCTCTTCTTACATTTTCTCCAGGATGTATTTTAGTTCCTCTTTGACGATAGATAATAGAACCTGCTTCAATATATTCACCATCACTTGCTTTTGCTCCTAATCTTCTTCCAGCAGAATCTCTACCATTACTAGTAGAAGATTGTCCCTTTTTATGAGCAAAAACTTGAATATTAAACTTTAATAATTTCATTAGTTTTCCTCCTTTATTATTATATTTTTAGGATAATCACAAGCTAATTCATTTAAACATTTAAGAAGATTATCAATTAAAATATTAACGATATCATTATCTTTTAAAATATTAATTGACATACCTTTCTTATCATCATAGGAAATAGCATCTTTTTCAATAGTTAAAATATTGTTTACTGTCAATATTACAATTGAACTTACTGATGCACAAACAATATCTTTTCCATATTCATCATAATTAGCATGTCCCATAATAGTAATTCTTTTTATTTTATTACTATCCTTTTTAAGTTTTACTTTAATCATAAAACTCACCTTATTTTATTGCTGTAATTTCTACTTTAGTATATGGTTGTCTATGTCCTTGTTTTTTTCTAGTTGATCTTTTATTAGGTTTATAAGTAAAAATTCTAATTTTTTTATTTTTACCTTGTTTTACCACTACACCCTCAACTTTAGCCCCTAAAACATATGGATTTCCAACAACACCATTAGCCATTAATACTTTATCAAAAACAACTTTAGCTTGAGGTTCTTCATTTAATTTTTCAACATAAATTGTATCTCCAACTTTAACATAGTATTGTTTTCCACCAGTTTCAATAATTGCTTTCATTTTAGTTACCTCCTTTAATTATTATTTTAAGACTCGCTTCTTAAGGTGGGATATTTTCCTCTTAAAATACCATTAAAAATGCGGATTGAAGAGATTATCTTCGAGGTCTTCAAAACATATTAATTTTATCATACTTTTCTTATTTAGTCAAACATTTTCTTTAAAAAATTCCTTTCAGTGATAGTATTATTGTTTATTTTAAATAAATGTCGATAATTTTTATACATTTTATCTTTATTATTGATAATTTTTACTTTATTATAACTTATATGATATAGATATCTTTCTAATAAAAATTTAGCATAAATATAATCTAACAATTTATAATATTTGATAATATTTTCTAATAAAATAAAAATAACCATAAAGTAACTATAATTTAATTCATAATAGCTTTTTATTATAAAAAGAAATAAACTAATAATAGAAATAATAACTGTTATCTTATTAGCTAATTTAAAATTAAAATATTTACTTAATAATAAATTCATAATTTTAGCGCCATCTAAAGGATAAATAGGAAGTAAATTAAAAATCAAAATAGAATAATGATATATTTTAAATAAATTATAAGTATAATCTCTAATTATAGCATTTTTCCATAATAAAAATATAATTATATAATAAATACTTTGAACAAGAACTCCTGAAATAGCTATTTTTAATTCACTATTAATATCAATATTGATTTTATTTTCTAATTTCGTAATACCTCCATAAGGATAAATAATTATCTTATCCACTTTTATTTTTTCTAATCTTGCTATTAAAAAATGTCCAAATTCATGAATAATAATAAGTGAAGAAAAAACAATTAGATTAAGAAAATAACCAGTTAGAATAAAACTTAATGCCATAATTAAATAAGTATAATGAAATTCTATTTTATTTAAGATATTCTTCATAGTTTAAAAACTTTCCATCTTTAGCATAAACTAAATATAAATATTTATCATTTACTTCTCCTAACATACTACCTTTTTCAATATAATCATATAAATTAACATTTATGGTATTCATATTTCCATACCAAATATCAATACCGTCTATCCCTTGAATAATTACAGTATTGCCATAATTTTCTTTTTCTCCAACATAAACAACTAAACCACTTTCTAAAGCAGGTGGTAAATATTTATCACTAACTTCAAGTTTTACTCCATCTTGATATAGAGATTTTGAAGTATAAACTAGTTCTTCATTAAAAACTGGACTAATATTATTGGCTACCTTATCAATAGGTAAAACTCCACCAAGATATTTATCATAAATGTTTTTTATTTTTGTAAAAGAAAAATTAGTATTATATATATTACTATAAATCAAGTCTTTATAGTTACTACTAGTTTTACATAATACAGCTCCAACTAAAAATAAAATAACACTAAATAAAATCCTTATACCTAAACTAGTTAAATATCTAATTCCGACTTTTTCATCACTATTGTTGTTATTTTTTTTCTTATTTATTATATCTAAATATCTTTTTCTATCTATATCATTCATGATATCACCACTTAAATATATGTAAGAAAAAAAAGAAGTATTACTTATAAGATAACTAAAAAAATTATCTATATATAAAAAATGAATGAAACTTCGTTTCATCTTCATCTCCCTTTGGGAGATGTTTTCTTTTAATCCATAATTGGTTAT
>CANRCE010000055.1 GCA_947629035.1 uncultured Bacilli bacterium
AGGCTCATTTAAAAATGTAGGATTTCCTACATAATTATATGGTCCAAATATTACATTTTTATATTGACTTTAACAATTCTGGTGGTATTGATAAGACTATATAAACATAGTCTTTCTCCATAATTCCTTTTAATAAATCTATTTCCATATTTCTACATATTTGTATTAATAAATTTCTACATCTTTTTGCTACTTTCCCAGTCAATATTTTATATCTATATTTTGTTGTCCATACTATATGTATTTCTATTTCACATTCTATATGACTTAATTTTTTCATCATATCACTTCTTCTTTTTATTGCTATTATATATCTTTTTTAATATTGCGACAATAAAATGTAATTTTACACTAAATAATTTAAATATTTATTTTGAATTTAAAAATTTTTAGTATATAATATACTCTAAGAAAGGAATAATGATGTGCTAGAGCATTTAGAAAATATAATTAATGATATTGCTTTAATAAAAAAAACAAATAAATATAATTTAGAGCATATTGATATCACTTTTTTAGAAAATTGTATTGTTGAATTAAAAATGAAATTTGAGGAAAAAATAGATTTGGAAAAAGTTAAAATGATATCAAAAATTATTTATCAACTAAATATAGATAATACCTTTTCTGAATTAACTGATCATATTAGTAATGAATTTTATGCTTTTGAATTTATGTTAGAGCAAAAAATCAAGGAGGAAAAATTTTAAAATGGGAGAAAAAAATAAATATGGTTACAAACACAATGATGGTCATTATTCAAAAATGACAGGGAACGAAACTAATTCATCATATTCAATATATGATAAAAATCCATCTGAAAAAAATCATTCAGCTATTCATATTAACATTAATACAAATAATGGAAAGGGCTCAATAGTAGAACATGGGTCTGATGGAAAAACCACAAAAACGGATACAAGTTGTTATCTAACTTCTGCTTGTATGAGACACTTTAAAAATCAATTTGATGATAACTGTTATGAATTAAGGATTTTAAGATGGTTTAGAGATAATTTTGTTTCAAAAGAAGATATAGAACATTATTATGAAATTGCACCAACAATAGTTGAGGCAATTAATAAAGAAGAAAAAAGTAATCTTATTTATGACTATATTTATGATAATGTTGTTGATTATTGTGTTGCACAAATAGAAAATGGAAATTATGATGAAGCATATGCAAGATATAAAAATAGTATTTTATGTTTTGAAGAATCAATTGCAAAGCCATTTTTAGAACAAAAATTTGTAAAAACATTAAAAAGAGTTAGAGCATAAAGACTATTAGTAATGCCATAAAATCACTAATAGTTTTTTTAATTTAACAATTGTTATTAGTACCAAAAATTTGTTAATTAAAAAGGTATTGTTACATACCTTCTAGAGCAACTAATACGGGATAATTATCTTTTAATTTCCATTTACTTAATGTTAAATCATATCCTGTTGTATTTTTAAATTCTGTTAATAAATTATCATCTATATAATCTGTTAATGTAATATTTTCTATATTGTTATTTAATTCAGTTACAAAGCCATTACTTTGCATATCATTTAAATTTTTTCCTATGATTTCATTATTTTCTATATTGCTTCCAGCAATGTCACTTCCATCTTCAGCTTTATTTCTATAATATGCTTTAGTTATATTATATGTTTGACCTGTAGCAAATTGTCCTATTCCATATTTTGTTGTTACATCTTTAAAATCACCCATATTGTATACATTGTTTAATTTTAATGTTCCTTTAAGTAACTGACTAAATCCTACACCAAAGCCACTATTTGATATATCTCCAATATTATAACTATTTAATATATTAACTTTTTGACTATCTGTACTACCACTTATACTTGAAATAAATCCTGATTCTCCTTTTAGAACTGATGAATTCGCTTCCATATTACCTGAATTATACGAATTAAATGCATATAATTGTGCACCATTAAAAACATATGATGTTATAGCGCCTACAACTATTCCACTTGACCAAGTAACGTTTTTGGATGGTGATAAATTGCCTGCATTATAACTTTTATCAATAATTGTAATGCTTTTATTTCCTGAACCAAAACCAACAAAACCACCAATTCTGTCACCACCCGTTATATTGCCTAAATTTTTACATGAGGTAATAATAAGTGTACCTTCACTAAATCCAACTAGACCACTAGATGTGAGTTGATTGTCGATGCTTTCTATATTTATTTCAACATCACCTATATTATAACTATTATTTATATACGACTTACCAGCTAAAAATCCACTAATTCCACCGGAAAATGTTGGCCTATTAGTACCCTCTATTATTACCTTTCCCTCATTATAAGAACCACTAATATTTAGTTCGACAACACTTCTACCGACTAAGCCTCCTGCATAAGCATATCTTCCAGTTTGGGAAATATCAGATATTTCACCAGTATTATAAGAATTTGTTATGTTAATACTGTAAGAATCACCTACTGCAACAGCTGCTCCAACTAAACCTCCTATTCCATTTATTATTACATCATCAACTTTTGATATTGTACCTGTATTATAGCTATCTTCAATATTAAGTGTACCATGACCAAAACCTCCAACTATACCACCAATCCATGCTCCGCCTGTTACATTACCTTCATTATGACTATTTTTAATTGTTACTGTACCATAAGATGCTCCAACTAAACCACCACTTGACCAACTTCCGGCTGTGCTAGTTACATTTACTTTGCTTACACAATTATCTAGTGTTGTATCATTAGCATTACCTATAAATGAGCCCATATTTGCTAATTCAGTTGTTGATATATTTCCTTCTAAAGTCAAATTTTTTATCGTTGAATTTCTTACAGAACCAAAAAGACCAATTCTGTCGTCTTCTTTTTTATTCATATAAATATTTTTTATTTGCTTATTATTACCATCAAATATTCCTTCAAACATATTATTTATCGTGTTTCCAATAGGTACCCATCCTGTTCCGGTTGTTAATTCATTCATTAATGTATTATTATCAGTTGTTATTCCATTTAAATTGCCATAATCTGTTCTTTCACTATCATTATAAGAATTTATATCTTGAAAATCTAAATCTTTTGTTAATTCAAAATATTTATTTTCATAAGTTGTTCCTTCATTAACTTTTTTACTTAAATCTAATAAATCTTCGATACTTCTTATTTTGTATGGTATAGTTTCTGTACCATCACCTTTATAATCATAATATACATAACATGTCACTGGCTTATTTACTCTTAAATTTAATTCACTTTTTGTATAATCATATTTTAATGCACCTTCTACTTCATTACTATTACTATCTAAACAACCACTTAACTCTTTATTGTATACATAATCTTCTAAAGGAAATGTATTACTATCACTTTCTACATAAGATGCATTACCTTCTTCATCATATTCTTCTATATAAATTGCTAAACTATCTTTAGAATTATTTATATCTAATACAACATCATCCAATACTACTTTTTCTTTATTAAATAACTTAAATGAACCAAATATAAAAATACTTAAACATATAAAAATAACAATTATTCTTTTGTTAATAACTTGCATTACTTTTTCTCCCTTTATTTTATATTTGTTATTATATAATACCCCCCCCGGAGTCAAGTTTTGCAAGAAAAAAATAAGTGGTATTGTTAATTTTCACTTATTTAAATATTTTGGATAATCTGAAAAATCTATACTGGACTTAAGACAACGCGGAAAGTACCAGGAAGACTTCCGTCACGCCTTGCACTAAGAAATGGTCCGGCTAGCACTCCATGCCCATTATTTCCTCCACGAACAAGCCATGGATTCGCCAGTTCAACGAACTCAGCCATATCACCATTCCAAGCATAATGAATACGAGCTCCATTTTTATCATAATATAGATAAAACGGGCCTGCTTCTCCAATAGCATCTCCTAAAATGCGATTTTCATAAGAAATTGCGGTACTATCTTCTGAATATTTATCAAAATAACCAGAATATTTATTAAGGTCAGCATCACTAAAACCACTTTTTTCTTCTATATTTTTACTATAGGCAGCCATGGTTTCAATCTCACCACCACTCATATCATATATTCCTGTTATATTTCCTGTTGTGCTGGCTAAGTATCCCGTTGGGGTATTGTATGGTTTTGTTATTGTATCACTAGTTCCTATCTTATTCCCTCCATAATCATTTTGACCTGTATTTGGTGCGGCGGAATATCCGGTCATGTAAGAAGAATTATTATTAATATTAACTTCAGTTCCTATTCCATATGCGGAATAGGATAAGTATACTACAGCTCCCCATTCTGTATTCTTCATCATATGTGAATCATATTTTTCTCTTAAATAGTTGTATGCATTCATAAATATATTATATACATTTATATATCTCCATGAATATACATTGGGTTTGATTATTATTCTAGTACTGTCTGCTGTACCTTTTTGAGCACCAGCTGTACTCCAATTATTCGTATCTATTGGGCCTCCAGCAGTTGCCATTTGATTATATCCTGTTTCAAATTTTCCTACCCATATTCCTTTTAATGTCTCTCCATTTAATGTGAATGCTGGGTGGGTTATCCAGTCACCATTTTGTGGTGAATTTGATGGTGTAAGTGTTTCAGATGTAGACTCAAACTCGATGTCTATTATTCTTGCATTTTCGGATATTTTTGGGGTTGTAGCATAACTTTTATTGTCTAAAGTTCTGACATCAATATTAATATCATTACCTATTCCCCATAATTGATATTTATATCTTGGTATCCATACAAAATAACTTTCTATATCTTCCTCTTCTATTTTATCTCCTGTGT
>CANRCE010000056.1 GCA_947629035.1 uncultured Bacilli bacterium
CTGAAAGCATCTAAGCGTGAAGCCCCCTCCAAGATGAGTTTTCCCATTGCTTTAAGCAAGTAAAATCCCAGATAGACTAACTGGTTGATAGGCTAGAAGTGGAAGTGTAGTGATACATTAAGCAGACTAGTACTAATAGATTGAGGGTTTAATCACATATTATTCGATTTGGTTGTATGCCACATTATCTAGTTTTCAGGGAACTATATTAAATTTATTTTTGTTAATTATATTGGTGATTTTTGCGAAGTGGTTCACCTGTTCCCATCCCGAACACAGAAGTTAAGCACTTCAGCGCCGACGATAGTGATTTCGCTAAAATAGGACGTTGCCAATATTTTTTTTATAATCTTATATATTAAGATTATTTTTTTTGTTAACATTTAGTTTATTATATTTTACTTTTTTCATATTTGTTGTATAATTATAATGGTGATAATATGAGTAGGGACAATATTATTATTGAAATTAGTAAACCTCTAGATTTAAAAAAAATAACAGATGATACTAAGTACATTAATATTGATATTGTTAATCCTAATCAAAAAATTATTACTTTTTTTCGTGAAAATGGTAAAAATTTTTCTTATTCAGATTTAATAGAAAATCATAAGGGTTATATTTATGTTAATTATGAAACTTTTTTAGTCGCTGATCAACAATTTAATAATATTATAAATAGTATGCCTGAAAATCTTAATCATATCGAAAAGGCAAAATATTTGTATGTAAAACTTGGTAAAATATTAGGATACGATATTAATAGCGTGATGGATAAAAACGAAACATTTAATTTTAGCATGATAAATATTGTTAATAATATATGGGGGTCTCTTGAAAATGGCAAAGCTACTAATGTTTCTTTTTGTAAAGCTTACATGTATTTATGTCGATTAGCTAATTTAGATTGTGAAATTGTGATGACTAATGATGATGGTTATTTGTGTAATAAATTAACGATAGATAATCAAGTTTTAATTGTAGATTTAACAAAAGATGCTTCATTCATTCAAGCAGGATTTAAAACTCGTTACTTTGCTCCTTATAATGATGATATAGCTCTTGATAGAAAAATTGGCTATGTTGATGAATATAGTGAAATTTTGATAGAAAAAGCTTTAAAAAAGATAAATTATACTGATAATAATTTTATATATGAATTACTTAAAGTGACTCAAAATATAATTAATGTAAAAGATATTAAACCAGTTGAGTTAGGTATGATATATGATTTAATTTTTAAAAAATATTGTCCTAATTATGATGTAAGAATTAATAATTTGTATCTAAATGATATTTATTCGATTAAGGAACATTTTATTTTGATAACGTATGGTGATTTATACTATAGTTTTAATTATAAAAAAAATAGTTTTATTGAATTATCTAAATTGGATTTAGTTAATAATATTAGTGCTAATCGAATTGGAATTTATTTAAATGAGGAATTACCACTTTTTAGTTATCAAAATAAAATATGATTAGGTTGTGATTATATGGATAATATTATTCAAATTAAGGATTTAAACTTTAATTATGGGGAAAAAAAGATATTTGTTCATTTTGATTTGATGATTCCAAGAGGACAATTTATTAGTATTATTGGCCCTAATGCTTCAGGTAAGTCTACCTTAATTAAATTAATTTTAGGATTGGAAAAAAATAATAGTTATATTAATGTCAATGGTTATCTTTTAAATGATTTTTATCTAAAAGAAATAAGAAGATTAATTGGAGTTGTTTTTGAGTATCCAGATATTCATTTTATTGGTGAAACGGTTATTGATGATTTAGCATTTTCATTAGAAAATTTACAATATAAACATAATGAGATAACTAGGGAAATTCAAAGAATTGCTAAAGATTTTAAATTAGAAAAAATTTTAAAAGAAAGTCCAAATAATCTCAATGATTCTGATAAACAAAAAGTTGCAATAGCTTCGGCCTTAATATCTAATCCTAAAATATTAATTTTAGATGAAGCTCTTAGTCAACTTAATGGTAAAGATAGAAAATTAATTTTTAAGATATTAAAAAAATATCAAAAAGATTATAACCTTACCATTATTTTAGTTACACATAACATGGAAGATGTTATAAATACTAATTATGTAATTGCTTTAAATAGAGGGAAAATACATTTTGAATGTAAAGTTAAAGATTTAGTTGATTTTGAAGATAAATTAAATAAAATTGGGATTGAATTACCATTTTCTTTAAAATTATCTCAAAGGTTATATCATGATGATTCTAAAAAATGTATTGACATTGAAAGTCTGGTTGATACGATATGGCCATAAAGTTAAAAAATGTTTCTTATTTAAAGGAAATAAAAAATATGACTTATTCTTTTGAAGAAGGATTGATTACTTCGATTATGTCAACTTCAACTTCGACAAGTACTTTACTTACTTATTTATTAGTGGGATTGGAAGAGCCTGTTAGTGGTAAAATTGAAAATACTTATATGCAAAATGAAATAGGTTATGTCTTCAAATATCCAAATCAACAATTCTTTAATATGAGTGTTCATGATGAAATTGCTTTTGGTTTAAAAAAATATAATCGGAAAATTGATAATCTTGAAGAGCATATTAAACAAGCATTAAGATTAGTAAATTTACCTGTTGATTATTTATATAAAAATCCATTTGATTTATCAAGTGGTGAGCAAGAGAAAGTTGCTCTTGCTACTATTTTAGCTTTAAATCCTAAAGTTATTATATTAGATGAACCAACAATTTATTTAGATGCTTCTAGTGTAAATAAGTTAAAAAAATTACTTTTAAAGTTAAAAAATGAATATCATAAAACAATAATAATAGCTAGTAATGATGTTAATTTAGTATATGAAATAAGTGATAATATTTTATTTTTAAAAAATGGAAAAATTTCTTATAAGATGCAACCTAAAATAAATATGGAAAATATTGATAAATTGTTAAAAGATGGTTTTTCAGTACCTAAGATATTAGAATTTATAAATTTAGCAGTGCAAAAGAAAAAAATAAAATTAAAATATACGATAGATATTGAACAATTAGTAAAGAGGTTACAAAAATATGTTAAATAAATACAGTGTAGGTAAATATTATTTGACAAATTCTTTTGTGCATCTTTTAAATCCAATTTTAAAAATATTATCAATAATAATTGTTTTAATTTCACTGATTTTTATAAATACTTATTTAGAATTAATTTTATTTTTACTATATTTAATTTTAGCTCTTTATCTTAGTAAAATAAAAATGACAATCTATTTGAAAAACATATTAAATTTAAAAATATTTATATTATTTATATTAATAGTTGATGTTATCTTTTCTTCGGGAATTTATAAAACAATATTTGATATTTATATTGTCGTTTATATTGTTTTATATACGGCTTTGTTGACATTTACGACACCACCGACAGAGATAACTTATGGTATTTCCCAAATCTTAAAAATTTTTAATAAAATATTACCAGTAGAACAAATAGCGTTAACAATAACTTTAGCATTAAGATTTATACCAATGTTAATGGAGCAAGCAGATAATATAATTAAAGCACAAAAGTTAAGAGGAATTGATTTTAATAGTAAAAATTTAAAAATGAAGTTAAATGCTATTAGTACTATGTTTGTGCCTATGTTCATAATATCTCTTAAAAAGGCTGATATGTTATCAGATATTATGAGTATAAGATTGTATGATTATAGTAAAAGCAGAACTAACTATCGTTTAAATAAATGGGATTATAAGAGTAGTTTAGTTTTAGTATTAAATATAGCAATGTTAATATTTGCTGTTATATATTAAGGAGGAAGTATGAGATATTTAATGACATTTTCTTATGATGGAACAAATTTTTCTGGTTATCAGAAGCAACCAAGAGAAAGGACTATTCAATCAGAATTAGAAAAAGCACTTAAAGAGGTTAATGGTAATAAAAAAGTAGAAATTAGTGCATCTGGTAGAACAGATGCCAAGGTACATGCTTTAAATCAAAAGGCTCATTTTGATTTAGATAAAGAAATAGAGGAAACAAAATTAGCTAAAGCTCTAAATTCTCTTTTACCTGATGATATTTATATAAAGAAGATTGATAAAGTAAGTGATAATTTTCATGCACGATTTAGCGCTGTAGGTAAAGAATATATTTATGTTATTAATATGGGGGAATATAACCCTTTAGAGCGAAATTATGTTTATCAATATAATAAAAAATTGGATGTATCTGAAATAGCTAGAGCTATGAAATATCTTGAAGGTACACATAATTTTAAATCTTTTACTAAAACAGATGAAGAAAAGGATGATTATGTTAGGACTTTATCTCAAACTAATTTAATAAGGGACACTAAAGATGTAAATAAAATAACTTTAGTATTCGTAGGAACGGGTTTTTTACGTTATATGGTTAGAAATATCGTGGGAACATTAATTGAAATTGGTCAAGGTAAAATGAAAAGTGAGGATATTATTGATATTTTAAATAAAGAGGATCGAAGAAGTGCAGGAAAAACTGCTAATCCTGAAGGTTTATATTTAAAAAATGTTTTTTATTAATTAAAGCTTTAAGTATAAGGATTTAAACTATGGTTGATAGTTAGTGTAGAATAAGTGTGGAGATTTAACTCCTAAAAAATAAGATTTATAATATAATTAAATTTTATAATGTAAA
>CANRCE010000057.1 GCA_947629035.1 uncultured Bacilli bacterium
TATTTTCTATATTTTCTATATCAGTTTTATATTCTTTTATATAATTTATTACTTTATCTAAATTATTTACTATTCCTCGATAATTATTTCTTATTTGAGATAAATATCCCCCTAGATTTCCTCCCCCACCAAAAGATCCACTAAAAGTAGATACTTTACCAGCATAATATTGTTTTGCTGTTGTTATATCATCTATACACGCTTGTAAACTATTTGTATCTACTTTTATTGCACTCATCTTTAGATTCCCTATCCTTCTTTTAAATTATATCCTATTAGTTAGATTAAAGTCAATTGTTATTGTTATTCAAATGTTAAAAAATAATAGCCAATAAATTGATGAGATATTAGAATAAAAATAATCAAATATAAAAAGTCTAGGCAAATCCTAAACTTATATATTTTTTAAATTAGTTATTTCTTTTTTTTTATTTAAAACTTTATCAAAATCTGTAGATAATTGAATTAAATAATTTATCTTTTTTAAGTAAACTAACCAATCTTTTGGGATATTATCATAACCATATAATACACCCGCTATTGATCCAGAAATTCCCGCAACTGTATCTGTATCATAGCCAAGATTTACAGAGGTCATTATAGTACTTTTGTAGTCATCAGCATTTAATATTGAATATATTACAGATTCTAATGTATCAACAACATATCCTGACTCTTTAATATCACTATCCTTTATTTTTTTAAAATTAGGATTTAATAATTGGTCAAATTCTTTTATTGCTTCTCTAGAATAAAGTTTCGAATAATCAAAACTTAAAATATAATCAAATGCTTCTTCTTTATTTTTTGTTTCAATAATTTTTCTTAAAAATTCTGTATAAATTAAACAACTCATTTTACTAATATCATGGGCATGAGTAATGCTTGAAGCATCATTAATTATTTTATAAGTTTCTTCAAAAGATAAATTATTATAAATACAATACAATGAAATAGGTAAAATTCGCATTAAACTACCATTTCCATTATCTCTTATTCCTGTGCCTCCACATTGTAAAGCCTTTTCTCCCTTTAGATATTTCATAAGTGATTTATAAATAATACCACCAACACCAAATGTATAATTTAAAGATGTATATTTTGCTTCATCAAACCATTCAATAAATTTATCCATAATATCATCATAATTTATTTCACCATTAGTTTGAATTAATGATTCCATTGTTGCCACTATCATTGAAGTATCATCACTCCAAGACCCTGCAGGAACATTATGGGTTCCATATTCCATAACACCTTTAATATTTAGATTTCTTATAGTTTTTCGATCTAAAAATTCTACAGGAACACCAAAAGCATCCCCCATAGCAAACCCAATTAAAGCATCTTTTGTAATATTACTATTTTTTAATACTTTTCCATCAGTTTTAATCCAATATTCAGTTTTTAAAAATACTCCAATTGGTAACTCGGGACTAGTAATATTATTGTCACTATCCATAATGGCTCCCAATTTATAAATATCATTTAAGGTTGCGGTTTCATCATTTGTTACTATGTAAAATGAATCATCATCTAATTTTCCTATTTTTCTTGTATTTTTCGTTAAATTAAATATCTTATCCATCTATTTTTCCTACTTTCTTTTATTTTATTGTTCTATAGCTTATTCCTGCATTATTTAGCAAATCTACAATATTACTTGGGGGATTTGATGGAAAAATAACTTCTTTAATTACATCTGTACTATGAGTTTCGATACCATGATATTGTATTTCTAAATACTCAAGATCTCCTCTAAATAAATCTTGTAAATTTGCTTTTTTTACATCTCTTAATGATTGGGCAGAATCAAATATTCCGTTATACAATCCCATATAATGTGGATCCTCAACTTTACACCCAAAACCATGATAATGAAAATCAAGAGAATCACCTAAAGTAAAGGTTGTTTGGGGACTAACTTTAGCCTTATCAAATATTATAATAGCTGAATTACCGCCATACCAACTGCCTGGACCTTTAAGATAATAATCCATAGTAGATTCAGAAAGTTTTGGAAAAGCCATTCCATAATTTGGACGATCAAAAGTATTGGCATTTTTCGGCACTCCAAAAACATCTTCTTCCACTTCTAATCTGGTAGTAGGATCATATAATCCTGACGATTGACCAGTTTCAAATTGATTTTTAACTCTCCCAGTTTTTAAAATATTCATTAAAGTAGAATAACTTCTTCTTGTTCCAAATTCAGATTCATCTACAAAAGATTGTAGTTTAGAATCTATCGTATCTCTTACAACATCCATCGGCTTCCCAAAACGTTTTGATAATTCAAATAATTCATTATCTGTTTGAAGCTTTCTGGATTTTATTTCATTATATTCATCAGTTGATAAAGTATAATACTGATTAGACTTTTTATGATAAATATCTTTAATTTTTTCATGCATAGAAAATTCTTTTGTTAAATTTTTTTCTGTCTCAATTTCTGCTTGTAACGTTTTCAATTTAATATAGTCATCATAAACATCTTTACTCATTGGAATTGGTGAACCTTTGCCTTCATTTTTAATGATTTTTTTTAGTTCTTCACTACTATCTAACAAATTATTATATTCATCCATTTTTAATTGAATTTCTTCATCTGTTAGCCCTTGAAGGATCTTAATATTTTTACTATAATTAGAATATTGTTTTATTCCGTTGGATAATGTACCTAATGACCCCATTCCGCCAGCCATAAGCATTTGAGTTGCTACCCCATCATTTACAAAATTAGTTTTAAAATTATCCCAATAACTTTTACTTTTATCATAATGATAAACGCCAGTATGATTTACATCATTTAGTAAGGGTTCTATTGCGGATACTCCTCCTGATGCCATTGAAAATCCAAGTACTTTTCCTAAATTTCCATTTACTCCGTACAATCTCACATCAGCATCTAATTGTCCACTTATGACTCCGATTGCTGATCCAATTACGGCATCTAGCCCCGCAGCTGTTTGAGCTTCTTTTAAACTAGCACCTCTTTGTAAAGCTATTTCCATTCCTATTCCGCTATCTGTTAATGCTCGTCTTCCAGCATTTACTATTGAGTTTGCTATACTTGCAGCATTTGTCCCTACCCCAAATACATTGGCTATTCCAAGCCCTGTTAAATAACTTAAGGCAACATTTCCTACTACATTCCCGGCTATTGATGCTATATTTGCAGCTGTTCCATTTGGATCGGCATATCTATCTAAGCCTGTCGCTCTTACCGCATCATAATATAAATCTTTTGATATATCTTTTTTGACAAAATTTCCAACTTTTTCAGCAGTTTCATCAAACCCTAGTATTGAACAAGCTCCAGATACTAGCCAACCACCACCATCTACTAAACCCTCTACTACATTACCCATTCCTTCTAAAAATGATAATCCACATATTGATGCATTTGCCCACCATTTTCCGGCCTCTTTATAATCTTTCATACTTAGTAGTTGATTATAAGTATCTTTATAATTATAATCCGTTCCATCATAAGATACTCCCAAGTCAAACAAAACACTTTTACTTATTCCATTTACTGTACTACCTTGCATTCTTGTCGTTGATATTCCACTTGTACTTCCTGAAAAGTTTGTATTATTTTCTATATTTTCTATATCAGTTTTATATTCTTTTATATAATTTATTACTTTATCTAAATTATTTACTATTCCTTGATAATTATTTCTTACTTGAGTTAAATATCCCCCTAGATTTCCTCCCCCACCAAAAGATCCACTAAAAGTAGATACTTTACCAGCATAGTACTTTTTGGTTGTTGTTATATCATCTATACACGCTTGTAAACTATTTGTATCTACTTTTATTGCACTCATAAATTACTCCGTTTCTAATTTATTTTTTAAATCAATGGCTTCCTTCATATTTTTTTCAAAATCTTTTTGTTCCTCGTCTCTTAAACCTATAGCATATATTTTTTTTATATCTTCATGATTAAAGCAAATATTATAATCTGTTTTTAGTATTCCTTCGGGATACAAACAGGCTATATAATCATATTCTTTGGTTTCTTCAGTTTCCACTACTGGTAAATATCCCGTTATCATCACTCTTTTCAAACCATTTTTTAATATTACAACTGAGCCAATTGGTAAATATTTAGGATATTTTTTTAATATTTCTTGATTCTTCTCTTCTTCTTCTCTATTTAGATTTTCAACTTCAAAAACTTTTTCTTCCATATTATCATAGACTTTCTGGCTCTTCTTTAGCTTTTTCAAGCATCTTTTTAACATTTTCTTCAGTTAATGTTTCTTTTAATTGTTTTAAAAATTTTTCCCCTTCTTCATCACTATAACCAATCGCAAATATCTTTTCAATATCCTTATGGTTAAATAATAAAGTATTATCGGTTGAAATTATTCCTTGAGGAAATAAGCAACCACAATAATCAAATACTTGCTCTCTTTTTTCCATATCAATTTGGGCATATCCTGTGACCATTATTCTTTTTTTAGCCCCTTTTAAAATCACAACTGAGCCAATTGGTAAATATTTTTCTTTCATTTCTATTCTCCTCGTATAATAGTTTTTGTAAGAGAAAAATTATATATTTTTTCTTACATCAACTATTTTATTTTTTATTCTATT
>CANRCE010000058.1 GCA_947629035.1 uncultured Bacilli bacterium
AAAAAAAACTTTATGATTTTTTTATTCTCAAATTTCATAAAGTTTCTCTTTTTAAATTATTTTACTCTTTTTTGCTGTATTAAAACATCCTTAATTTTTTGGTAATAACTTATTAATTTAGCAAAACTAAATGTTGCATTAGCACTCGAAGGACTTGGTAAATAAATAACTTCTATATTAACCTTAATATATTTATTAAAAATATCATAAGATTTTTTACCAGTACAAAAAATATATTTAATATTAGTTTTATTAATTAAAGAATTAATATCATTAACTTTAACATTTTTAATAGAAGCATCATAGGAAGATTCTATATCACAAGATTTAATTGTATCCCATAGTGCAATATTATTTGTTAATAAAAAATTTATTTTTTCTTCATTGGTATTAAGTTTTACATTAAAAATAGATTCTATTATCGGCCAAAATCGATTATGGGGATTAGCATAATAAAAATTCTTTTCTCGGGATATTACACTAGGCATAGTTCCAAGAATTAAAATTTTCGAATTTTCATTATAAATTGGTTTTAAAGGATGGGTTACATGCATATATATCACCATGTAAAAATTATAACATTTTTTGAATATTTATGATTTAAAAAATTAAAATACATGATATAATTTAATAGTAGTGGTGAGATATGAAGAAGTTAACATTTCATAAAAGAATTGATTCTTTAGTAATTTATTTTATTACCTTTTGTTATTTAGAAATATTATTTAAAATAATATCCCATAGTTTTTTCTCTTGGGATTTAATTAATAATATTTTATTTATTATTATTTTAACTTTAGGATGTAAATTTATTACTTCTTTATTTTCGAGTAAAGTTAATAAAATATTAATGTATGTAATTATAAGTATAATATCTTTATTTTATGCGGTTCAAATAGTAGTCCATAATATTTTTAATTTTTATTTTGATTTTTCTCTTTTAGGAGCAACTGATCAAGTTTTAAAATTTACAGGCGATATGATTAGTTTAATCTTAAAGAATTTCTTCTATTTAGTTATTATTTTTTTACCAATTATTGTTATGGCATTTATTAATGATAATATTAAAACTAAACAAATTACTTTTAAGAAAAATATTATATTTATACCAATTGCTATTGGGGTATATGGTTTATTTTTACTAAGTTTAAATATTAATAAAAATAAAGATTATTCGGCTTATAATTTATTTTATAATAGTCAAAATGTCGAATTAAGTTTAAAAAGATTAGGTGTAGTTCATACGATGTTTATTGATTTAAATCGCTATATTTTTGGCTTTGATGCTAATATTGATTTTGTGCCAAGTGATTTAGGGGAAGAAGTAACTAATAAAGATAATGATGATGTTAAAGTATACGATTATAATAATTTAGATATTGATTTTGATAGTTTAATAGCAAGTAGCAGTGGCAATGTTAAAAAAATGCATGAATATTTTAAGAGTGACGCCGGAACTTTACAAAATGAATATACAGGCTTCTTTAAAGATAAAAATTTAATTCTTTTTATGGCCGAAAGTTTTAATGAAATAGCGGTAGATAAAGAATTAACGCCAACTTTATATAAATTAGTTAATAGTGGATTTGTTTTTCCTAACTTTTATACCCCAACCATAAGTAGTACGATTGGAGGCGAATTCCAAGAATTAACAGGTTTAGTCGCCGCCTCTGGTTTCTTATCTCCTTGGAAAAGTGGGGAAAATAGTTATCCTTTTGGAATTGCTAATATGTTTAAGAATGCCGGCTATAATACTTTTGCTTATCATGACCATACTTATACTTTCCAAAGCCGTAATAAATATTTAGCAGCCTTAGGTTTTACGAATTATTTAGGTTGTCGTAATGGTTTAGAAGAAAGAATTAATTGTAATTTATGGCCAGAAAGTGATATTGAAATGATTAATTCAACTTTTGATGATTATATTAATAGTGATAAACCATTCTTTACTTATTATGTTACGGTAAGTGGGCATGGTGGTTATTCTTGGAGTGGTAATGCTATGAGCCGGAAGAATAAAGATTTAGTCGCCGATTTAGATTATACGGAAGCGGCTAAAGCTTATATTGCCAGTCAAATTGAATTAGATAGAGCTTTAGAAACATTACTTCAAAAGTTAGAAGCATCTGGTAAATTGGATGATACAGTTATTGCTTTAGTGGGAGACCATTATCCATATTTATTACCTGAAGATGATGTTAATAGCATTACGAAAAATAAAAAAGATTTTGTTATTGAAATAAATCATAGTAATTTTATTTTATGGAATAATAAAATGGAAACCGTAAATGTCGAAAAAGTTGGTAGTCAAATCGATGTTTTACCAACCATCTATAATGTTTTCGGTCTAGATTATGATTCAAGATTAATTATTGGTAAAGATATTTTAAGTACCACTCCAGGGGTTGCAATATTCGGTAATAGTTCGTGGGTAAGTGATTATGGTACTTATTATACGGCTACGGGGAAGTTTGTTCCGAAAGAAGGAAAAGAAATTAGTGATGATTATGTAAGTAAAATGAACAAAATGGTTAATAATAGAGTTAGTATGAGTAAATTAATTATGACGGAGGATTATTACAAATACTTTAAGTAGGTGATTTTATGTGTGGAATTGCAGGATTTATCGATAAAAATAAAAGTAAAAAAGAAATTATCAAAAAAATGTGTGATAAAATAGCGCATCGGGGACCGGATGGTGAAGGGTATTATCTAAATGATGATGTAGCTTTAGGTCATCGAAGATTATCAATTATTGATTTAAGCACGGGAGATCAACCCATGTTTAATGAAGACAAAAATATTGTTGTCATTTTTAATGGCGAAATATATAACTATTTGGAACTAAGAAGTGAACTCCAAGCAGAACATGAATTTAAAACCAAATCGGATACCGAAGTATTAGTGCATGGTTATGAAAAATGGGGCAAAGATTTACCTAAACATTTAAGAGGAATGTTTGCTTTTGCAATTTACGATAAAAAAGAAAATTCTTTATTTTTAGCTCGAGATAATTTTGGGATAAAACCTTTATATTATGCTTATATGAATGATACTTTTATGTTTGCTTCTGAAATCAAAGCTTTTTTAGAACATCCTTCATTTAAGAAAGAGTTTAATGAAGATATTCTAGGAGCCTATTTATCTTTTAGTTTTACCCCAACCACGGAAACTTTCTTTAAAGGCGTTAAAAGATTAGATGCGGGTCATTATTTATATTTTAAAGATAGGGAAATAACAGTTGAAAGATACTATCAAAAATCATTCCAAGAAAAAGATATATCTTATGAAGAAGCTGTTAAAGAAATAGCAAGTATTATGCAAGATTCCGTCAGTAAACATTTGCTTAGTGATGTCGAAGTTGGCTCCTTTTTATCAAGTGGCATTGATTCTTCTTACATTGTTGCTTTAGCTAAACCAGATAAAACTTACACGGTGGGTTATGATTTAGCTAAATATAATGAAATAGAATATGCGAAAGACCTAGCAAGTAAATTAAAGATAAATAATACTTCTAAAGTTATAACCAAACAAGAATATATGGATATAATTCCCACAATTATGTATCATTTGGACGAACCAACATCTGATCCTGCTGCTATCGCTTTATATTTTGTCGCAAAACTAGCCAGTAAAGATGTCAAAGTTGTTTTATCGGGCGAAGGTGCTGATGAATTCTTTGGGGGATATAACATTTATCGCCAAGATGTCGATATGGGTTGGTATAACAAAATACCTTATTTTATTCGCCATGTGATTGCTTTAGTTTGTCGACTTTTACCAGAGGTTAGAGGAGTAAACTTTTTTATTCGTCGGGGAGAAAAGTTAGAAAACTCTTATATTGGAGTTAATCGGGTTTTTGGTGATAAAGAAGTTAAAAAAGTTTTATTAAAAAAATGCCCTTTAAAAAATAAAGATGTTACTAAAAAAACTTATGATGATTTTAAAAATGAAAAAGATATTGTTAAAATGCAAGCAATTGATATAGACTTTTGGTTAATGAAAGATATTTTATTAAAGGCCGATAAAATGACTATGGCTTCATCCTTAGAAGGTAGAGTACCATTTATTGATAAAGAAGTATTTAATGTTGCAAGTACTTTACCGATTGAATATAAAGTAACCAAGGAAAATACGAAGGTAGCTCTAAGAGATGCGGCTAAAAAAGTTATCCCTAATGAATCATATAAAAAGAAAAAATTAGGTTTTCCGGTTCCCGTGAGAGAATGGATGAAAGAAAAAGATTTTTATGAAATGATTAAGACATCTTTTAAATCACAATATGCCTCTAAATTCTTTAATCAAGATTACATCCTAAATCTTTTAGAAGAACACTACACTGGTAAAAAAGACAATTATCGTAAAATTTGGACTATATATTGTTTCTTAACTTGGTATAATGTATATTTTGCTTAAGAAAATAAAGTAATCAATTTTAAAAATTGAGGCTTTTTTATTTGATAAGGATATTAGACCTTAATTTTTGGCTTAATCCTATTAATAACGTGGTATAATTTATTTAACAAACGTTTTATAGGAGGTACTAAATGTATTCTGAAGAAGAAAAAGAGCAAATTAGCAAATTGGATCGCAATAATTTTCGTA
>CANRCE010000059.1 GCA_947629035.1 uncultured Bacilli bacterium
CTGCCCTTTTTTTATTAAATTTAAAAAATTTAAAAATTAAAAAAAAGACTTGACAATGGTTAGCAAGTCTCCTTTCTATAAAGATTGGAGGTAGACACTCAACAACTGATGTTTCCTATAAAAAGTATACTATTTATTAGTTACAAATACAAGTGTTCAAGCAATATTTTATTAAAAGATGTTGTACTCATTCTTTTATGACATCAAATTGATTATTATTTGGAAAATTTGAACAAAAATAGAAAACGTACTTGATAAAAGTGCATTTTTATGTTATGATGTATTTGTCAAGGATACCTTGCATAAAATAAAAACGGGAAGACTTAACTTTGCCGAGTTGAGTACTTGCCCTTAAGTGGTAAGCACTTAATCTATGCTAAATTGAGTGCTTTTCTCTTAATATAGACTACTAAATTACTAAAGTAAAAAGTAAGGCTATGAGTAAGAAGATAATTAGAATAACAGTAGGATTATAATAAATTGAGATGTTTCTCTTTTTGTCATATGAATCACCACCTTTTTCTTATCTTTTGATATTGAATTAGTATTAAAAAAATACTATAAATTACCAGAATTAGGTATAAATTATATATATGATTATTAATATTAAATTTAAAAAAATTCTTATTAAAAATAAAAAACATACTTCTATAATGCTATTAAGAATTTATAGAGCATTATATTAAAAAAACTTGACAAACGTAGATAATATAACATATAATATAAATAGATTTTTAAAACAAATGAAAGAGACGATACTTATTTTTAAATTGAAGAAAGTTAGTGGTTGATGAGAACTAATATTTAAGATAAGTATAAATCACTCTTGATGTTTCTTCTTGAAATGCTAGTAGGGAAGAACGGTATTGACCGTTATCATAATGAAGAGCACTAGAAAATAGTGAATTTAAGGTGGTACCACGGATATTATTCGTCCTTATACATTGTTGTATAAGGTTTTTTATTTACGAGGAGGATTGAAAATGAAAAATTTTAAGGAATTAGATAAAAGACCAGTCGAAGAAGTTGAAAGTAGTATATTAGATTCATGGGGAAGTATAAATAAAATGTATGATGCACAATTAAATTTAAGGAAAGATAATGAAGCCTTTGTTTTTTACGATGGACCTGCTTTTGCTAATGGCTTTCCAGGATTACATCACATGGTTTCTAAAAACTTAAAAGATGCAATTACAAAATATCATGTTATGAATGGCAAAAAAGTTATTCGAAAAATAGGATGGGATACCCATGGACTTCCAATTGAAAACCACGTTGAAAAAAAACTTGGTATAACTTCCAAAAAAGAAATAGAATCTTTAGGTATTGCTAAATTCAATGAAGAATGTCGAAATAGCGTAAGAGAAAATGAAGAAGCTTTTACAAATTTAACAAGAAAAATGGGACAATTTTTTGATGTAGAACACCCTTATTTAACATATACTAATGATTATATTGAAACCGAATGGTGGATTTTAAAAAAAATGTATGAAGAAGACATGTTTTATGAGGGAATGCGTGTTGTACCATATTGTCCACATTGTGGAACAGGTTTAGCTACGCATGAAGTTGCTCAAAACTATCAAGAAGATAGCGCTCTTACAGTTTATGTACCATTTAAGAAAAAAGATGAAGATATCTATTTTTTGGTATGGACAACAACTCCTTGGACTCTTATTGCTAATGTTGCCTTATGCGTAAATCCTAATGAAGATTATGTTTTAGTAGAATCAAAAAATACAAAATTTATTTTAGCCAAAGCTTTAGTTAATAATGTTTTAGGAGATGAGGCAAAAATTTTAAAAACTTATAAAGGTAGCGATTTAGAATACATGGAATATGAACAGTTAATTCCTAGTTTAGAAGTTGATAAAAAAGCTTTTTACGTAACAAACGATAATTATGTTACTATGGAAGATGGAACAGGTATTGTTCATCTAGCTCCTGCCTTTGGTGAAGATGATACTAGAGTAGGAAATAAATATAATTTACCAAGTTTAAATCCTGTAGGTAAAGATGGAACTTATACTACTGGACTATGGCAAGGTAAATTTGTCCATGATGTAAATGAAGAAGTAGTTGAATATTTAAAACAAAATGGTAAATTATTTAGAAAACAAAAAATTAATCATGAATATCCACATTGTTGGCGTTGTGATACCCCACTTATTTATTATTCAATGCCAAGTTATTATATCAAAGTAAGTGCAATGCGTGATAAATTAGTTAAAGCTAATGAAAAAGTAAATTGGTATCCAAAATATGTTGGTGAAAAAAGATTTTCTAATTGGTTAGCTAATGCCCGTGATTGGAATGTATCACGAAGTAGATATTGGGGTAGTCCTATTCCTTATTACAAATGTGAATGTGGTTATACACATATGGTAGGTTCAATTCAAGAACTAAAAGAAATGGCTACCACTAAAATATCAGAAAACATTGATCTACATAAACCATACCTTGATGATATTTATTTAAGATGTCCTAAATGTGGTCGTGATATGAAACGTATTTCAGATGTTTTAGATTGTTGGTTTGATTCTGGTTCAATGCCTTTTGCCCAGTACCATTATCCTTTTGAAAATGAACAATTATGGGAAGAACAATTTCCAGCCGATTTTATTTGTGAAGGTATTGACCAAACAAGAGGATGGTTTTATACTTTAATGGTAATTTCAACTTTTATAAAAGGCATATCACCCTTTAAAAACGTTTTAGTAAATGATTTGTTACTTGATAGTGAAGGTAAGAAAATGTCAAAATCACGTGGTAATATTGTTGAGCCATTTTCAACAATAAAACAATATGGAGCTGATACCGTAAGATTTTATCTTCCTTTTGTCTCTCCTGTTTGGACACCATTAAAATTTGATATCGAAGGCTTAAAAGAAGTTTATTCTAAATTCTTTAATCCTCTAAAAAATACTTATAATTTCTTTGCTACTTATGCTAATATTGATAATATTGACACTTTAGATTGTGATGTTTCTTATGAAAAACGTGAAGAAATAGATCGCTGGTTATTATCTAAATATAATCGTTTAATTATGAATGTAAGTAATGCTTTTTCAGAATATGATTTAAATAAAGTTGTACATTATCTAGCTTCTTTTGTATCAGATGATTTATCTAACTGGTATATAAGACGTAATCGTAATCGCTTTTGGGCAAGTGATTTAGATGAATCAAAGAAGTCTGTATATATTACAACTTATGAAGTTTTAGTGGGACTATCAAAATTAATTGCTCCAATTACACCTTTTCTTGCTGAAGAGTTATATCGTAATTTAACCGGAGAAGTCTCTGTTCACTTAACTTCTTATCCTAAATATAGTGATGCTTTAATTGATAATCCCCTTGAAGAAAAAATGGATTTAGTAAGAAATTTAATTAGTATAGGAAGATATGCTAGGGAAGAGAATAAAATTAAAGTAAGACAACCTTTAAAAGAAATTTTAATTGATGGAAAATTAGAAAAAATTATTGGTAATTTAACTGATCTAATTATGGAAGAGTTAAATGTTAAAGAAGTAAAATTTGTATCTGATACAAGTTTATATATGAATTTTATTGTAAAACCTAATTTTAAAGAAGCTGGTAAAATCTTTGGAAGTAATTTAAAAGAATTTCAAGCTAAATTATTAAATTTATCAAATGAAGAAATTAAAGCTTTAGAAAATAATGAAAAGATAAAAATGGAAATAAATGATGTTATTTATGATATTGATTCTAACTTGATAGATATTCGAATTACAGCTAAAGAGGGATTTAATGTAGCTCATGAAAATAATAATTACGTTATATTAAATACTAATTTAACTAAAGAATTAATCGAAGAGGGTATAGCAAGAGAATTTGTCTCAAAAATACAAAACTTAAGAAAAGAACTAGGCTTTGATATTGAAAATAGAATAACTATTACTTATAATGGTGATAAAGAAGTAATTGAGGCTCTTTTAAATAATTTAGATTATGTAAAAGAACAAACATTAGCTACGGTTTTTGAACCTAGTCAAGATAATCCTAATACTCTTCTTATAAATGATTATAAAATAAATGTAACTATTACTAAAAATTAAATTAAGAAATCGTTATACTTGTTATAGCGATTTTTTTATTTATAAGGAAAGTGCTTTTAAAGTGTAAAATAAAAGGTGGTACCAAAATGGTACCACAAAAAGTATCT
>CANRCE010000060.1 GCA_947629035.1 uncultured Bacilli bacterium
CTTGTAGCTCAGGTGGTTAGAGCGCACGCCTGATAAGCGTGAGGTCGATGGTTCAAGTCCATTCAGGCCCACCATTTTGGCCCGTTGGTGAAGTGGTTGAACACACATGCCTTTCACGCATGCATTCATGGGTTCAAATCCCGTACGGGTCACCAATTTGATATTATATCCTCATTTTTGAGGATTTTTTTAATAAAACCTTGTCAATATTCAAATTATGTGGTATAATTTGCCTTGACAAGAGAAAATTTAAAAACATTGATAAAGGACAAGATTATATAACCAATATTTTAAAGAGAGCTAGTAGTTGGTGAGAACTAGTAAATAAGTTGTATAGTTACTACCTTTTAGTTGAACTTGAAAAAGTCTCCGGCTTAAAAGTCGTTATTTAAATTAAGTTCCAATTCTTTAGGGATGGTACCGTGTCATTGACACTCCTTAGTAATAAGGAGTGTTTTTATATAAAGAAGGGAAGTAGTAAAATGAATGTAAAAGATTTTATTAAAAAAGTAGATAAGGAGGGATATATTATTCCAATCGAAAGATTTGTAAGTAATTATTTATTTGAAGATAAAATAACTAATTTTCGTGGAATAACACATAAAGATTTAAAAGGAATATCATCTCCATTAATTTTACGAATATCTTATGAAATGGCATACAATAATTATGATTTAGTAAAAAAAGGGCATATATTAATAGTAAAAGACAGATGTGGACAGGTTATTTCCTATTTAAATCCACTTGAACTTATGAAAATATCAAGTTTAAATGAAATCGATAATGAAATAGAAAAACTTAAAAAAGAAAAAATTTATCAGACAAAACAAATATTATTACAATGGCAAAAGTTGGAAAAATTAATAGCCAAAAAAAACGAAATACAAAGTACAATTTATTTATTAAATATATTTAAGAAAAGACAATATATAGATATTTTGAAAGGAGAGATTGATTATGATAAACATAAAAGAAAACAAAGAGTTAAATACTCTAAATCATAGTTGTGCACATTTACTAGCACAAGCTATAAAGCATTTATATCCTAAAGCAAAATTTTGGGTAGGACCTGTAATTGAGGAAGGATTTTACTATGACATTGATTTAGTAGATGATGTAATTAAAGAAGAAGATTTAGAAAAAGTAGAACATGAAATGAAGAAAATTGCTAAAGATGGTAAGAAAATCATCAGAAGAGAACTTACTCGTAAGGAAGCTTTAGAAATGTTCAAAAATGATGAATATAAAATAGATTTGATAAATAATATGAGTGATGATGAAATAATAACCTGCTACACTCAAGGAGATTTTACTGATTTATGTCGTGGACCTCATGTTGATACTGTAAAAGAATTAAAGCATTTTAAATTGTTAAAAGTAAGTGGAGCTTATTATAAAGGTGATTCTCATAACAAAATGTTACAAAGAATATATGGCATATGCTTTAAAACTGAAGAAGAGTTACAACAACATTTGAAAATGCTAGAGGAAGCAAAGGCAAGAGATCATAAAAAATTAGGAAAAGAATTAGAACTTTTTATGATAAGTGAATATGGACCAGGTTTTCCGTTCTTTTTACCAAAAGGTATGATTTTAAGAAATGAATTAGAAAAGTTTTGGTATGATGAACATACTAAAGAAGGATATGAATTTATCAAAACGCCAATTATGTTAAACAAAGAATTATGGGAACTATCTGGACATTGGTATAATTATCGTGAAAATATGTACACTAGTGAAATTGATGATAAAACTTTCGCTATAAAGCCAATGAACTGTCCTGGAGGAATGTTAGTTTATAAAAATTCACTTCATTCTTATAAAGATTTACCACTTAGAATTGGTGAATTAGGCCAAGTTCATCGCCATGAAGCAAGTGGAGCTTTAAATGGTCTATTTAGAGTAAGGACATTTACTCAAGATGACGCTCATATCTTTATGAGAGAAGATCAAATTGAAGAAGAAGTAGTACGATTGATTAATTTTATTGATAGGATGTATCATGTATTTAATCTAGATTATGATATTGAATTATCTACTCGTCCTTTAGAAAAATATATCGGAGACATTGAAGTTTGGGATAAATCAGAGCAAGCCTTGGAAAAAGCCTGTCATATGGCAGGCCACGATTGCAAAATTAATCCTGGAGATGGTGCATTTTATGGCCCTAAATTAGATTTTCATATTAGAGATTCTTTAGGAAGAGTTTGGCAATGTGGAACAATTCAATTAGACATGAACTTACCAGAAAGATTTGATTTAACTTATGTTGATGCTGATGGTAGTAAAAAGCGTCCAGTTATGTTACATCGTGTTATCTATGGTTCAATCGAACGATTTATAGGCATTTTAATAGAGCACTATGCTGGTGCATTTCCTTTATGGCTTGCTCCCGATCAAGTAGAGATAATCCCTGTTAATCAAAAATATCATTTAGATTATGCTAAACAAATAGAAGATAAATTAAATAATGCTCACATTAGAGTTAAATTAAATACTAAAGATGAAAAATTAAGCTATAAAATAAGAGAAAGTCAAATGAAAAAAATACCATACACAATTATTATTGGTGATGAAGAAATAAATAATAATCAAATAAGTTATCGTATGTATAAAAGTGAAGACACAAATAAAATGTCAATCGATAAATTTATTGAAAAATTAACTTCTGATATTGAAAATCACAAATAAAAGTTGAAGATTTAAGTCTTCACTTTTTAAATTTTACATAAAATAAGAATGTAAAGTAACTTATAAATAATTGCTTATTAGTTAATATACATGATATAATATTTATAGAAAACATACTTTTGGCAGTAAAGGGTGATAAAAATGCATAAAAAAGCTTTAGAAGTTTTGCAAATACTTGAAAACAATGGATATTCTGCCTTTTTAGTAGGAGGTTATGTAAGGGACTATTTATTAGAAAGAAAAACTAGTGATGTCGATATTTGTACTAATGCGACCCCTAAAGAAATCATTGAACTTTTTCCTTGTGTAAGTAGCTCTCATAGTAAATATGGAGCAATAAGCCTTATTTATAAAGGTCAAAAATTTGATGTAACTACTTTTCGTAAAGAAATAAAATATGAATATAATCGTAAACCTGTAAAAATAAAATATATTAACGATATCAAAAAAGATTTATTAAGAAGAGATTTCACGGTTAATACCTTTTGTATGAATAGCAAAGGAGAGGTAAATGATTTTCTTAACGTAAAACAAGACTTAAAGAAAAGGATAATAAAAACTGTAGGAAATCCTCGTTATAAAATAAAAGAAGATTCCTTAAGAATATTAAGAGCAATAAGATTTGCTACAACTCTAGATTTTGATATCGAAAATTCCACTTATCATTATCTAATGAAATATGGCTATTTATTAAATAACTTGTCCTTAAACAGAAAAAAAGATGAACTAAATAAAATATTTTTATCACCTAATAGAAAAAAAGGATGCAAATTATTAATCGATTTAAAATTAACAAAATATTTAAATTTAGAAAAATTAAAAGATATTGTATTATGTAATGACTTACTTGGTATTTGGTGTCAACTTGATGTTGATAATATATATCCTTTTACTAAATTAGAAAAAGAGCAAATGATCATGTTAAGACAATTATTAGAAAAAGATGAGCTAGATAATTATTCAATATATAAATATGGACTATATTTATGTACTGTTTATGCTGAAATAAAAGATAAATCTTTAAAAGATATAAATGAAGCTTATCATAACCTTGCTCTATATTCAAGAAAAGAAATAGCTATAAAAGAAATAGAAATAGCGAAAATATTAAATAAAAATCCTGGAAGTTACCTTAAAGAAATTATGGATGATTTAGAATTTAAAATTGTGAACAATATACTTACAAATGATATATCAATATTAACAAGTTATATAATAGAAAATTATAGTTAATCTAGCACCTTTATATTTGGTGCTTTTTTTATTTATAAGGAAAGTGCTTTTAAAGTGTAAAATAAAAGGTGGTACCAAAATGGTACCACAAAAAGTATCT
>CANRCE010000061.1 GCA_947629035.1 uncultured Bacilli bacterium
TTAAGTCAAGTATGTTTTAGTATGCAAACATTAAATGAAACAGGATATTATGAAAAAGGAAGTAAAGAAAAATATAATGGTTCAGTATTAGTAACAAAAGATGATAATAATAAAGTAAGTGTTAAGTTCTGGATAAATAAAGATGGAGAAAAAGCAATAGAAGGAGCAGATTTAACCGTAACAGAAGATAAAGTAGTAGACCCAAAGATAACAACATGGAATAATACTGAATCAGCAAAAAATGGGAGTTACTGTAATTTAAGTGAGGAAGACTTAAATAAATTAAAAGAAAGTGGCGGAATACCTGGAAAAACAAATTTAAAAGAATACACAGGAGATAAAATCGAAATCGATGTTAATACCGGTAATATAACAATAGAAAGTAATATAAGTGATATACCAACATGTAAATCAGGAGGAAATAGTGCATGTCCACCAACGCCAGGAGAAGAAGTACCAAATCCTCCAACAACTTGTACAGGTAATAATTGTGATCCAAATAACTATGCGGTATTTTATGATGATAGAAATAATACAAAATTTAGAATATTAGGACAAGAAGAAGTTACTTTAGAAAATGGAAGTAAAACAACCTTATATAAAATTATCCAAGAAGACTATGCTACAGTTGAACAAGTAGGAAATTCAGCTATATCTAAAGAAAACGGTCAAAGTGGCTATACTGAATTTACATATGATTCTGAATTTGGTACTGTGGAAAGTAGTAGTTCAAGCCATACTGAAGTAGGTGGAGGTTATTATAATAGTAGACTTAAAAATAGTTTGGCAAGCTTCTCTTATATGCTTGATGGAGCTTTCACTAATGGACAAATAAAAATCGATTGGGATAAAAGTAAACTAAATACAGAAATATTAAATGGAAAATATCTAAATTATTTAAAAAAATCAGGAATAGATGTTGATAACAAAATAGCCAAGGTTAGATGGAATGTAGGTAGAGGATTTAATCAAGATACACAAATTAAAAAAGGTGCTTCAGGACTTAATGCCCAAAGTTTAACAACAGGAAGTTACCGAATAGGCTTAATGTCAATAAAAGATGTTGTAAGTAATGGTGGTGAAAAAATAGACGACACTGTAGATAATAACTACTTTTATCTTAGCTATAAAGCAGACGACAAAATTACTTATTTTAACTATTTATATAAAGGACTTAATGAACTTTTAATAGATTTAGGGGGAGAAAATTCTCATGCAATGATTATTAAGGCCATAGAAAGAACCGATAAAAATCATTATGGTGGTATAGCTTTTTTAGACCATAGAACTGAATCTAACGTAAGGAATAATAGATCAATGGGTCATATTCGTCCAGCAATGTATTTGGCTCCAGGTGTTGTACCTCATAAAGCCCAAGGTGGAACGGGCGTTGAAGGCTCTTATGATAATCCATTGATAATTAGTTAAATGAATTAAGACAGGTAAAAAAAATATCTGTCTTTTAAGATGGTTTAAAATTTTATTTGCTATCAAAATAATTTTGTGATAATATTTTAACATAGGAAAGAGGTCGAAAAAATGGAGAAAAAGCAAGTCGGGGGGGGGTATTGTAACCAACATACCTTAAAAAGAGGATTTACTTTAGTAGAATTATTAGCAGTAATTGTCATAATAGGATTATTAGCAACAATTGGAACAATAACCGTAACCAAAATAATATCTAATAGTGAAAAGAAAGCATTAGTAGAAGAAGGAATAAACTTGGCAGCAGCAGGGAAGTATGCTTATGAAGCAAATGATAGCACAGCGAACTTAAGTCAAGTATGTTTTAGTATGCAAACTTTAAATGAAACAGGATATTATGAAAAAGGAAGTAAAGAAAAATATAATGGTTCAGTATTAGTAACAAAAGATGATAATAATAAAGTAAGTGTTAAGTTCTGGATAAATAAAGATGGAGAAAAAGCAATAGAAGGAGCAGATTTAACCGTAACAGAAGATAAAGTAGTAGACCCAAAGATAACAACATGGAATAATACTGAATCAGCAAAAAATGGGAGTTACTGTAATTTAAGTGAGGAAGACTTAAATAAATTAAAAGAAAGTGGCGGAATACCTGGAAAAACAAATTTAAAAGAATACACAGGAGATAAAATCGAAATCGATGTTAATACCGGTAATATAACAATAGAAAGTAATATAAGTGATATACCAACATGTAAATCAGGAGGAAATAGTGCATGTCAACCGGCACCAGGAGAAGAAGTTAGTGTAGATAAAATTCAATTAACTTGTAAAGATGTTAATTGTGACCCAAATAATTATGCGGTATTTTATGGTGATAAAAATAATACAAGATTTAGAATATTAGGACGAACTTATATATGGAATAAAGTTTGTGGTGATTTAACTCAACCTGGATGTACTAGGCCGCGACTTTTATGGAAGGTAGTCCAAGATGATTATGCGACAGTTGACCAAGTTGGACCATCAGCTGTATCTAAAGTAGGTGGAGAAAATGGGTATGAATATATTTATACCCAAAGTGGTCTTCAAGGAAATTATTCGCTATATTATGGTGGTGGATATTATAATAGCCGAAATAAAAATAGTTTAGCTAGCTTTTCATATATGTTAGATGGAACTGCTGAAGTTCTTAAAGATGGCAAATGGTTAACTGAATATGATTGGGATAAAAGTAAATTAAATACAGAAATATTGAATGGAAAATATATTGAATATTTAAAAAATTCAGGAATAGATGTTGATAAAATAGCTAAGGTTAAATGGAACGTTGGTAAGGATTTTTCTGATAAAGATTTTCTTTCTAGTATCAATGAGCAATATGTTAATAAAAATGGAACTAAAATGACATTAACAGATGGTTCTTATCAAATAGGATTAATGAATATAAGTGATATCTTAATGAATGGTGGGGTATCAGTAGATGGTATATTTTATCTAAGTAAACATAATTCATATAATGATTATGAATATTACAATTACCTTTTTAAAGGCTTAGATGAACATTTACTTGATTTAACTACAAGTAATAGTAGAACAATGATATATGGAACAATGGAGAACTCTAATAATACCTATTATGGTATGGTATGGTCTATGAACAATCTTGAAGGTCATGATGTTACTCCAACGGATGCTAGAACTATGGCTCATATTCGTCCAGCTATGTATTTAACAGAAGGTGTTGCTCCGCATAGTCCGCAAGGTACTGAAGGAATCCAAGGTACTTACGATAATCCATTTATAATTGATTAACAAATTAGATAGATAAAAAGGGTCTAGATAATCTAGTGGGGAGCTTTAATAAGGAAACTACACATTTTAGTGGGGAGATAATAGAAATATTGTCTTCTTTTTTTATATAATAAAAGGTTTAAAAGATAAAAACAGAAAAAATTACTAAATTAGTACCATGTAAAATTATTAAAAAAAACAAAAAATAAAAAATAAGTGTTATTAGTGCTTAAAAATCCTTAATAATTTTTAAAATACAAAAAATAAGGACAAACTCTTATTTTATAATGCTTTAGTTAATTTTTACTCCCCACTAGAATATTTAGAGCCTGAACAGTTTCTATTCAGTTTTTTTATTAAAAATTAGTACATTTTTAGTCTATTTTTTTAAAATTTTATTGCTAACTATAGATTTAAAAATTAAAAAAACTAAAAATGATGAAAATTCATCATTTTAATTTGACTTAATATATAAAAAAATA
>CANRCE010000062.1 GCA_947629035.1 uncultured Bacilli bacterium
TTCTTAAACTATCTTCATGAAAAAGGAACTTTAATATATGAATCTTTACTAAAACTACAGGGTCTATACTTTTTCTTCCTACCTTAGAATATAGTTTTTCTACTTCTTCATATACAAAGTTCCAATCAAAATGTTCTTCAATCACTCTTAAAAAATGATCTTCTGGTATCATACTTTCTAAATTTACTATTTCACTTGAATAATTTCTTTTTGGTCTTTTTGTCATTGACATTTTTCATTCCTCCTTATTATAACCACTTCTATTATAACATTTTTTCATAATAAAAGCGAGAGTTATCAATGACTTTTTGGTTAAAATAAGGATCATTTTCTCTCGCATATTCATTATACTACATTTTAAAAAATAATAAAAGACTGTTTTTCAAATTTTTCATTTGTCAACAGTCTGAAAGAACTATTTCTTTCCTATAAAATAGTTCTTTTTACCTTTTCTTATTATGATATATGTATCATGTAAAAAATATTTATCATCAACAGTAACATTTAAATCTGCTATTTTATCTCCATTTATTGAAATAGCATTTGAACTTACAAACTCTCTTGCTTCCCTTTTACTTGAAGCTACATTCATATCAATTAACATATCAACAATATTTTGATTAGATTTTATATTAATAATATTAGCATTTTGAAAAATAGCTTCAATATCATTTAAAGTTAAATTTTTAAAATCATTTTTAAATAAAGCTTCACTTAAACTTTTAGCATGATTATATTCCTCAATACCATGTAAATCTTTAATTACTTCATAAGCTAATGTTTTTTGAGCTAATCTCTGTTCAGGATTTTCTTGTAATGATTTTGCTAAATTTTCAATTTCCTCTTTACTTAAAAAAGTAAATACTTTTAAATATTCAATAACTTTAGAATCATCTGTATTCAAAAAATATTGATATAATTCATAAGAACTTGTTTTATTCTTATCTAACCATAAAGTCTTACCAGAATCACTTTTACTAATCTTTTTACCATTTTCATCAGTTATAAGAGGCATCGTAAAAGCATAAACCTCTTTACCTGTTTTTTTTCTAATCAAATCAACTCCTGCTGTTATATTTCCCCACTGATCTGAACCAGCAACTTGAAGAGTACAATTTTTATTTTCATATAAATAAAGAAAATCTAAAGCTTGCATTATCATGTAAGAAAATTCTGTATAAGTAATACCTGTCTGTAATCTTCTTTTAATAATATCTTTATCTAACATATAATTTAGACTAAAATATTTACCATAATCTCTTAAAAAGTCAATAAAATTAATATCTTTTGACCAATCATAATTATTTACTACTTCAAAATTAAATATCTCTTTAGCCTGTTTAGTTAAAGCTAAAATATTTTTTTGAACTTCTTCGAAACTTTTCATCTCACGTTCAGTCGTAGGCCTTGGATCACCAATTAATCCAGTTGCTCCACCAATCAATAAAATTGGCTTATGACCTGCTTTAGCCAATCTTTTACTTATTAAAAAAGATGAATAATGACCTATATGTAGTGAACTTGCTGTAGGATCAGTTCCAATATAAAATGTAAGAGTTTCATTATTTAATTTATCTTTTAATAAAGGACTTGTTTCATCTTTAATTAAACCTCTATATTTCAAATCTTCATATAATTGCATCTTATCACTCCTCTTTTTCTATATTACTTATTATTTCTTTTATTTTACGAAAACGATGATTTAAACCAGATTTTGTTATTTTATTTCCTGTTTCTTTAGTAATAATTTCACTTAATTCCTGTAGTGATGCCTCTCTATATTTTAATCTATATGAAATTACTTCTTGTAACTTATTATCAAGTAAATCTATCATATCATATTTTTCTAATTTTTCAATATCTTTTATCTGATTATAAGCTGTTAAAAACACTTTATCCATATTTGCTTGTTCACAATTATTTAATCTGTTAGTCATATTTTTATGATCTCGATATATCCTAATATCCTCAAAATATAAAACAGCATTATAAGCCCTTATTATCCTCAAAAAATCAGATATTTTTTCAGCTTCTTTAATATAAACAGTATAATTTTTTTCTCTTTTAATAATCCTACTATTTAATTTAAAACTATTTAATAATTCCATAATAAAATTGGCATATTCTAAATTATCTAATGTAAATTCTAAATGATATCTTGAAGTTTTAGGATCATTTACTGAACCAGTAGCAATAAATACACCTTTAAGATAACTTCTTATTGTATCACTATCAGCAATTATATATTCTTTAGGAATATTTAATTTTTCATTATTTGCATTAATTATTGAAGCATCTTTTAAAATTTCCTCTTGCTTTTTTCTTATTTCTAAAATATAACTTAAACCTTTATTAAATGGTTTATTTCTAACTGTTATAATGCTATCGACATTATAAATATCTTTAAAAAGTTTAAAAATATAACGGGTTACACAATTATTTTCTAAATGAATAATAATACTTTTATCAATAATAGCATTATTTCTAATTATAGCTGATATTAAAGCAATATTTTCAGGTTTAGTAGCTTCTTGTTTTGTAACTTCTTCTTTTACACTTGTAGCAAAACTCATACATTATCATCTTTCATTAAATAATTAAAAATAGCTAAAGCCGTTTTTAAGTGATCATGTCTTACTTGATTATTTTGAATAATAGCAAGAGGTTCAGCAATTACTTCAACATTTAATTGCTTTAAATTTTCAAAATCAATTAAAATAGGAGTTGCTTTTTCCTTTAAATATAATTGTTGAATATCTATATCAATATACTTATTATTTGCAATTACAACATTTATCGCATTTTTACCAATATAAGAATTTAATTCTCTTACACAATCACTTACCCTATAATCATCAGTCTCACCATGTTGACTCATTAAATTAGAAACATACATTTTTTTAGCTTTAGAAGTCATAATAGCCTCTTTTACTTCTTCATCTAGTAAATTAGGAATAATACTAGTATATAAACTTCCTATTCCTAAAATAATTAAATCAGCTTCCTTTAACACTTTTATAACTTCTCTCGTTACCTTTACTTTTTCTTTATATTCAATATAATCAATATGTCTACCTGCTTTAGTAATGTTACTCTCACCCTCAATAATTCCCTCTTTAGTATGAGCTACTAATATTGGTCTATCTTCCGTAAAAGGTAAAACTTTTCCCTTAATATTTAAAATTTTACTTAAAGCTTCAAGAGATTTAGTTAAACTACCCGTTATATTATAAAGAGCTACTAATAATAAATTACCCATAGGATGATCATTTAAATCATCATTAGTAGTAAAGCGATATTGTAATAATTGTTCTACCAAAGGTTCTACTTCAGATAAAGAAACTAAAACATTTCGCAAATCTCCAACAGCAGGAACATTAAATTCTTGCCTTAAAATTCCACTTGATCTACCATCATCTGCAACAGTTACAATCGCAGTAATATCTATAGGAAAAAGTTTTAAACCTTTTAGTAAAACAGAAAGTCCTGTTCCCCCACCTATTACAACAACTTTTTTCATAAGAATTTTCCTCTTTTCTACTACAATTATATCAAAAAAAAAGAAAAAAATCAGTTATTTTAAAATAATTTTAATAAAAAATGAATGAAACTTCGTTTCATCTTCATCTCCCTTTGGGAGATGTTTTCTTTTAATCCATAATTGGTTAT
>CANRCE010000063.1 GCA_947629035.1 uncultured Bacilli bacterium
ATAATTAAATCAACTCTCTTTTTATCTTGATTTAATTATATCACGATTTTTTTATTTTTTTTAAGCGATTGCCATATAATTTTTGTCATTAATTATCATTTATTTTTCTTAACCTTAAGGCATTAAATACAACGCATAAGCTAGATAACATCATAGAGGCACTTGCTATCATGGGATTTATTTCTAAACCAAATTTTTTAAATACTCCGATAGCAATAGGAATCATTAATATATTGTAAAAAAATGCCCAAAATAAATTTTGTTTTATGTTTTTTAATGTTTTTTTACCAATAGTTAAAAATGTTAAAATTCGATCAATATTATCATTAGTAATAATTACATTTGAAGAATTGGTGGCAATGTCTGTACTACTTTTAAAACTAATACCAATAAGCGAAGTTGCTAAAGATGGGGCATCGTTTATTCCATCCCCTACCATTGCTACTTTTTTACCACTGGCCTGTAATTTTTTAATATATTTTGTTTTATCACTAGGCATTACATTGGCTATAATATTATTTATCTCAAGCTCTTTACCAATAATATTGGCAGTTATTTCATTATCACCGGTTAACATGATAATATTTATTCCCTTTTCTTTTAATCTTTTTATTGTTGACTTGGCTTCTTTTCTTATAATATCTTTTACTCCAATTAGGCCAATTATATTGTCATTTTCAATTACATAAATAATGCTGTTTCCATCATTAGATAAATTTTGTTCATCTTTTTGATAAGGGTTTTTGATATTATTTAAAATTTTGCTATTACCTAAATAATAGTTTTTATTTCCTATTTTAGCTGTTATTCCAATACCAGATAATTCTTTATAGTTTGATACTTTTAGCATACTTATTTTATAATTGTTAAAAGCTTTTGCCATTGGATGAGTAGAATTGCTTTCTATATTAGCAACAATATTTAATAATTTTTTGTCATCATAATTAGAGTAATTATAAAACTTGCTAATACTTAATTTACCATAAGTAAGAGTTCCAGTTTTATCAAAAACTATTGTATCTATATGTGAGGCAATTTCTAAAGTCTCACTTGATTTTATTAATATCCCTTTTTTGGCAGATGTACCTATTGAGGTAACAATAGCAAGTGGTGTTGCAAGTCCTAAACTACATGGGCAGGCAACTACTAAAACTGTTACCATATGAATTAATGCTTCGTTTAAAGATGTTCCTAAAATAAGATAAATAATAAAAGTTAAAAGAGCAATTATTAAAATAATAGGTACGAAATAAGAACTAACTTTATCGGCAACTCTTGATATAGGCATTTTAGAGTTACTTGCTTCAAGTACTAGATGTACCATTTCTGATATTGTCGATTTAGGTCCAATTTTTATAGCTTCATATTCTACTAATCCATCATAATTAATAGAGCCTGCCATTATGCTATCATTTTTAGATTTTTTTATGGGATTAGATTCTCCGGTTATAAAAGATTCATCAAAATGAGCAGAGCCTTTGACAATCTTACCATCAACAGCTACTTTCATACCTGGTTTTACAATTAAGATATCTCCAACTTTAACTTCATCTATTGTAACTTCTTTTTCACCATTTTCTGTTTTTAATAAAGCACTAAGGGGAGTTACTTGTACCAATTGTTTTATTGCATCTTTTGTTTTTTCTTTACTATTTTTATCAATATATCTTCCAAGTTTTATAAATAAAATAATCATACAGGTAGATTCAAAATATAAATTTTCAACTTGTCCATTATTTCCCAATATTATTAAAATTGTATTAATAAAACTATAAATGAAACTTATTAATACTCCAAGCGCTACTAAAGTATCCATATTTGCTTGCTTTTTTATTAAATTTTTTATTCCGTTTTTAATAATATCATTACCATAAATTAAATATGGAATTGAAAGTAAACATAAACAAATGGCATAATTAATTGGATACTTCATCATATCTAAAAATGGTATCACTGGTAAGTGTATCATATGTGACATAGAAATATACATGATAGGAATAATCAAAATTCCAAGTAAAATTAAATAAGTTTTACTATTATCTTTTTTGTTTTCTTCTCGTTCGTCATAAATTCCTCCATATTTATAACCTGATTGCTCAATATACTTACCAATTGTTTCAATATTTATATTGTCTTCATAATGAATATATGCTTGTCCTAAAATAAGATTTACTGAAGCATCTATTATTCCTTTTTGTTTATTTAAATATTTTTCTACATGATTGGAACAGGCTGAACAGCTCATTCCTTCAACTTTTAAGATAACTTTTTGCATTTTTTAATTCCTTTCTTAATTTTTTTATCGCATTTTAATTTTTCAAATAATTTAACTGTTTTCCCCATCTTGTTGTTTCCTTTTAACTTATTGTTTAATTTCCATATAGTGTACTTTGTAACAAATTGCTATTTGCTTCACTAATTATTATACCATGAAAAAAGCAAACTTTATATCGTTTGCTTACATAAATTGTATGTTTTTAGATTTTGGAAAAAAATAGTCATTTTTCTATCTTTCTATATGTCTTATTTTCTATATATATCATTTGATTCTATAAAACTAAAATAATTGCTATTGTGTTAATTAAATATTTTGAAGTTTAAGAGCAATAATTAGTACTAATCAGGAAATAAGGCATAAAGTGAGAAATTTATTCTTTAATTTTATTTATATATTCACTTAATTCTAATGGCATGTATCTTGGACTTCTAATTGCATTTATTCCAAAATCTTTTAATTTATTAAATGATAATTTCCCTTTTTCATATCTTGTTATTAAATCTATTTTCATAACTTTTTGCATTTTTAGATTTTCATCTTTATATTCATAAGGAATATTTACTTTTTTTACTTTAAATTTATACATAATTGATGAATAAGGTTGTGCAACATATAAATAAATAATATCATTTATTTTAACATCTGTACTTTGTTTCCATATTATTGTATTATTTTCTTTTAATGCTTTTTCTATATCAAAATATTTGGGATTTGCAGGTACTATCCACTCATTTTTAGCATTATTTTTGTTTATAACTGTATATGAATGACTTTTTTCAATTAATTTCATTATATTTTCATCTGATATAGTATTATCTAATATTATGGTAATCCAACTTTTCTTATTCATATGGTATGCAGGATAAAATCCATTTAGTTTTAATAAATCTTTTATTTCATCAGGATCTAGTTTTATATCAATTATTTCTACTTCTCCAGTTGCTTTTTCATCTAATTTATTTTTATCAAGATTCATTATTATACCATACCATTTTTTACTATCTTTATTTCTAAAAGTAGCATATAAAGGAAATTTTCCCCATTCAAATTCGGGACTATCTCCATATTTTTCTTTTATTGCTTTTGCTATTCTATTTGATTGCTCATATATAAAATCTTCTATAGTAAAGCAATTATTTCTAATGTCTTTTAATAAATTTTTAAATTCTTCCTTAACCTTACTTGTAAAAGATCCTGTATTTTTTTCCACACGAAAGTTAGTATATTCTTCACCAAAAGACAAGTGTTAATGGTACTATAAAAATGTAAGAAAAAGTCCAAATAAAAATGTAGGATTTCCTACATAATTAAAAGGACTTAA
>CANRCE010000064.1 GCA_947629035.1 uncultured Bacilli bacterium
ATTAATAAATACATTAATAGATAGAATAGTGATAGATGAAAACAGAGTAGTAACAATAAAGTATAAGTATGGAGTTATACCAGATAATACTTTTAAATATCAAAATTTAAATGGTGATCGTAATTCTTATGGAAGAAAAGGTAGGAATCAATACAGTGAATAAGTAAAGTTAATTGAGAATATTGTTAGAAATTATAGTATAATAGAATGTAACTAACAAGGAAGGAACAAAAAATTATGGAAATATATGGTGAACCAGCAAATATAGAAGAAGGTAATTTAGTTTTAATATATTATGATTTAAAAGATTTATTAAATTCAATAGAACAATACAAATTTATAACAGATGAAAAGTATTATAAAGAAGTTGATAATCTTTATGATGGTTACGATAAATTATTCTTTGCAACTATAATAGGTATTAGATTTCGAATAATAGTTGGTGTTGCAAACATAATGGATTATGACACTGAAGTTGCATGCATTAACAAGTTAATTAATCAATTTGAGCAGACAAAAAATAAAAAATTTAAAAAATCGATAGAAAAATATCATTTGATTGAAATAAAGTATTCTAAGCTATACGAATATATAAAAACTGCAAGAGATAAAATATATGGTCATTTAGATTTAAAATATAATTTAAGGGAAATTGATAAATATTATGATTATACATTAGAATCTGAAATACTAGATGAACTAGAAAAATATATTAATGACATACTAGATTTATGTGTTAAATTAAGTAAAATTTATAACGGAGATAGATTACAGTTAGAGATGGATAGAAATTTTATGGTTAACAAAAGTAATAATTAATTTATAAAATGCAGTAATCAATGGGAGAGCTAATCTTGTGGTGGCGATGGTGCTGAAGTAATATATGCTTTAAGAAATAGTGATAAATTATCTTCTTTAATTGCTCAAGAATTAACTAAATCAGGTCAAAATGTGCGAAAATATTATCAAAGAAGATTACCAAGTGATTCATCAAAAGACTATTATTATATGTTACGTAATACACCAAACAATGAATCAATTATTGTAGAATACGGTTTTTTAGATAGTAATGGTGATGATGTAGACCAAATAAAAAATAATTGGCAAGATTTAACTGAAGCAGTTGTTAAAGCCTTAGCTACTTATTTAGGAGTAAAATATACAGCACCCCAAAAAGAAGGATATTATACAGTGGTATCAGGGGATAGAATTTTTATGGGTAATAAAATATCAAATTTGAAATAATCCTAAATTTTTAAAATTATATAATTATCTAAAAATAAAAATTAATAGAAAAGAGGATTGCTTATGTTAAAAGGAAAACCCTTTGTCAAATGGGCTGGTGGAAAAAGACAAATAATTGATAAATTAAAAAAATATGTTCCAAATGATTTTAATACTTATTATGAACCTTTTGTAGGTGGAGGTGCATTATTATTTGAATTATCACCTAAAAGGGCAGTTATTAATGATTCTAATCAAGAACTTATGAATGTATATGAATGTATAAAAGATGCCAAAAAATTTGAAGCTATGTGTAGAGAATTAAATCATCATGAAAAAGAACATTCACAAGAATATTATTATCAAATTAGAAATTTAGATAGAGATAAAAAAAGCTTTAATAAATTAGCAGATTATAAAAGAGCTGCTCGGACTATATATTTAAATAAAGCATGTTTTAATGGTTTATATAGAGTTAATAGCAAAAATGAATTCAATGTACCATTTGGAAAAAAGAACAAAGTAAATACATATGAAGGGCAAAATTTAGGAATAATTTGTGGATTTTTAAATTATAATGATATTAAATTGCTATCTACTGATTTTGAAGAAGCAGTTCAAGATGCAAAAAAAGGAGACTTTATATACTTTGACCCGCCATATGATTCCGACTCATCTACATTCAATAGTTATACTGAAAATGGTTTTGGTAAAGAAGAACAAAAAAGACTTGCTAGAGTTTTTAAAGAATTATCTGCTAAAGGTTGTTACGTAATGCTATCGAATCATAATACAAAGTTAATAAATGAATTATATAAGGATTTTAATATTCATATAATTGAAGCAAAAAGAAGTATTAATTCTGATGGAACTAAAAGAGGTAATGTAAAAGAAGTTATTATTACTAATTTTGAAAAAGAGGATTTAGACTTTAAATAGTGTATAATATATATAGAAGATTAATTATAAAGAGGTAATAAATATGAATAGAATAAATCTACCAAATGGTGGATACCTTTGTTATAGTAAAGGAAAATTTGATGATTGGTGTGTTTTTGAAGTAGACGCAGCTGGTAAAAAGAAAGCTCCAAAAGACATTGATTATTTTAAAGATTTATATAAATTTGGAAAACTATTTACTAATAATAAAGTATATAATGATTTTGTGAAAATATATGATATGACAACTAATGAATTACAATTTATTGTTGTTGAAGAAATAACAAAAATAGCTTCAAATTATGGTGAATATAAAAATGCCATATTTAAAACTTTAGCTATATTATATATGGCAATGATTTCTGAACAAAATAAAAAAAATGCTATTTTAGGTAAACGAATAAAAAGATTGGGTATTTATTATTTATTAATTAAAGAAAAAAATCCGGAATATTGCGTTAATTTTATGACTGGACGAAAATGGCAAGAACTAGATAAATTATGTTTAGAAGGTGGTTTCTAAAAATAAAAAATCATTCTAAATTTATAAAAATAGGATGTTTTTTTTATTATAAATATTTCTAAATAAAATAAAAATGCCATAGAATTTATTGGAGGTATAAATCTCTATGGTGAAATACAAAATTAAATTAATATTTAAACAAGATGGACCAAATATAAATGAACTAATAACCAATATATTAAAAATAAAATTAGAAAACAATTTGTATGACTACCAATGATATATTTTACGTACATTATAATTATCTTTTGCAAAAAATAAAGGTATAGATTAAACATATTGATTTATTTAGAAAAGAAATCTATAATACAAATAGAAAGGAGATTGCTAATGGATGAAACTTTCAATGTAGGGAGTCCAACAAAAGAAAATATCGACTTTGCTTTTAAAAATTTAATATTTTATGTTACAGCATCAACTCAATTAGATATTTATAAAGAACAAAAAAAGAATTTTGAAAAAGTATTAGTTGAAATTAATACGATTTTAGCAACATATGTGAATGAAGAGAGTCTAGTATCTATAGATGAAGAAAAATTGCAAAATATAAAATTTGATTTAATTGATTTAGATACTGAAACAAAATCTTTAAAATCTTATTTTGCGGAATGGTCTTTGTTGTGGTTAGAAGCAATTATTTCTTTAAGATTGTCTGAAATTAAAATGGGAGGTGTTAATAATGGCTGATAGAGATAAGTATGGAAATTATGTAAATGATGAAGGAGTTACTATAAAGATTGATACAGATAAAAAAGGTAATGATCATATTAGTTTTTACGGTGGTGAAGTTGATAAACCACATGATGCAGTACATGTTAATGTAAATTATGATAAAGAATCATGGAGTTCTACAAC
>CANRCE010000065.1 GCA_947629035.1 uncultured Bacilli bacterium
AATCTACATAATAGAAAATAGTTCTTTGAAAAATAAATAATAAAAGTCAGAATAGTTTAAAAAAACTAAAATGTTACTTTAGGGATATTGTGCGCAAAAATTATAACGTTTTTGTATTTATATTAAAATATTCCTTTTAATTTTTTTAATTATTACCAAAAAAGTGTACAAAGGAAAAAATATTAACAAAATTTTTGTATCTTTTTTTTTCAATTTATGTTATACTTACTCTAGGTGGTAGAGAATGAAAAAAGAATTTAAAACCATTGATGAACAAGTAGAAATATTAAAAAATAAAGGCTTAATTATCGAAGATGAAAATGAAGCCAAAGAATTATTACTTCGAGAAAACTACTTTTTTATTAATGGATATCGACATCTACTTATGAATTCCACGAAAGATAAAACTTTTGTTGTTGGCTCTACTTTTAGGGAACTTTATTCCATTTTTTTATTTGACCGTAATATTAGGAATATCATTTTTAAAAATATTTTAGTTATTGAAAATCAATTAAAATCCACAATTTCATATCAACTTTCTAAAAAATATGGTTATCGTGAAAAGGATTATCTTAATGTAAAAAATTTTACAAATGATAGAACTAAAATAAGACGTGTTAAAGATTTAGTTGATAAGATGAAAAGACAGATTAGAGTTAATGTACCACAGCATAATGCCACGATCCATTATTTAAATAATTATGGTTATATACCACTTTGGGTATTAGTTAAAGTATTATCTTTTGGAATAGTGTGTGAACTTTTTACCATATTAAAGCAAGAAGATAAGCTAGACGTTGCATCTATATTTAACACAACGCCATCATTTATGGAAGATACCTTATCTATTTTATCTAATTATCGTAACTTATGTGCTCATGAGGATATTGTCTTTGAACATAAAACTGAAAGAGTTATTCCAAATACTGTTTATCATGAGGGGTTAGGAATAAATAAGATGGATGGAGAATATATATATGGTAAAAATGATATTTTTGCCGTTATTATTATTTTAAAGATTATGCTTCGAGAAGATCATTTTCGAATGATGATGAAAGAAATAGATTATGAAATTCAAAAGTTAGATGGTAGAATTGATTCGATACCAATTGAAAGAATTTTAGATAGAATGGGATTTCCTATTAATTATTTAGATATTATTTGTTTGTAAAGGGTGATAGTAATGAATAAAGAGGATGATATAATGAAAACAGAAAAAAATAATAAAAATAATATTTTAATAACAGTGTTACTGGTATTTGTAGCATTTGTTGGAGGTGCTGCTTGGACATATCTAATTTTAAATTCCTTTGAGCAAGATGGCAATGTCATAAAAAGTGTTTCTAATGTAAATATAAAAGAGCAGAGTATAGCAGATGCTGTTGATAAAGTTTATGATGCTGTAGTAGTGGTAGTTGCATATAAAGATGAGGTTAAACAATCAACAGGAACAGGATTTGTTTATAAGAAGAATGATAATGTTGGTTATATAATGACTAACAATCACGTTATCGATGGAGCTAATAGCGTAAAAGTTATTATGAGTGATGGTAGTGTTGTCGATGCCAAAATAATTGGAGGAGAAACTTATTGTGATATAGCTGTTTTAACTATTGATGCTTCAAAAGTCAAAACAATAGCTACAGTTGGTAAAAGTGAAGATTCACGTTTAGGAGATATTGTTTTTACGATTGGTTCACCAATGGGAGAACTTTATAGTGGAACAGTTACGAAAGGAATATTATCAGGAAAAGATCGACTTGTAGAAGTTAGTTTTTCAAATTCCCAAACTTCTGATTATTACATGAAAGTATTACAAACTGATGCAGCAATTAACCCAGGTAATAGTGGTGGTCCACTTTTGAATGTAAATGGCGAAGTAATAGGCATTAATTCTTTGAAATTAGTTAAAGATGAAATTGAGGGAATGGGATTTGCTATTCCAATTGAAGATGCTATTTATTATGCTGGAATTATCGAAAATGGAGAAACCATTAAAAGACCATATATAGGTATTAGTATGATTGATATAAGTGATGAATATTCATTATGGAGAGTAGGTATAAAAGTACCTGATAATGTTGAATATGGAGTTGCCATTTTAGAAGTTGTCTCTTCATCACCTGCATTTGATGCTGGTTTAAAATCTGGAGATATCATAACTAAAATCGAAGATACTACTGTTAATTCTGTAGCAATGTTAAGATATGAGCTTTATAAACATGCTCCAGGGGATACAATTGAAGTTAAATATAACCGTAATGGTACAGAGCATACAGCTAAAATAAAATTAAAAGAACAATCATAATCGTATATTTAATAGTTTACATTATAAAAAAAAGTGCTATAATAGATATCACAAGGAGGAATATGGTTATGAGTATAGCCGATGAAAAAGCAGCTGCTATGTATGGTTCATACGAAAATGAAGAAGGAATAAAACAGGAAATTTTAATGGAGCTATTGTTATGGCCTGAAATTTTAAGTATATATGAAATAAATATCAATTTAGGTACACTAGTAGAAATAAGTGAAAATCGAAAAAATCTAGTCAATGAAATTAAATCAAATATATTGGCAAAGGTACCACATGATGTTCAAAATATACTAAATAATACAAGCAAAGAACAATTAAAACTATTAAAATATGTAAGAGATAAATTAGTTTCTGGTGAAATTAACATTGAAGATGCAAAGATGTTAGCTATTACAATTAATAGTTCATATCCAGTTATAGAACGAAAGAAAACAAGAGCATAAAATTAAAAATCAATTCTATATCTCAAGAATTGATTTTTTTAATATGAATTTTTCTTTCTTTTTTTTATTGAATTTTTATTCCAATAATTTTTAGCAGCAATTGCAAATAAAACTTGTTTTCTACTTTTGGTATTTTCATAGAAACTTTTAGTTACATTATCCATAATATCATTTTTCCAAGCTTCAATTTTATTTCCTAACTTTTCTTTAGCTTTATTATAATTGACAAGATTTAAATTAGAATCTTCAGTTATAATATGACTTGTTGCAAATCTTGTTGATGTATAATAACCTACTTGTTCTATAATTCCATCATAACCAAAATTTGATTTTGTTACACGATAATTTAAAGGAAGACCAATATTTATTGGTGTCATTTTAAATAATTCAATTGCTTTATCTTGTAAATATATTCCAAATATAAATCTATTTTCAACATATGAGCTGTTGGGGTTATTAACAATACCTTCGAACCAACCATCTTCTTGTAATAAAATTTCTCCTTCCCATATATTTTGCTCATTAAAATTAGATTTATAAGAACTATCCCAGTAACCTTTAATATTCATTAATTTCATTTCTAAATTCCTCCCTTGCTAGAGTATTATATCATATTTATTAAGAATTTTGCAAATTTTCTATGGCAATCGCTTAAAAAAAATAAAAAAATCGTGATATAATTAAATCAAGATAAAAAGAGAGTTGATTTAATTATG
>CANRCE010000066.1 GCA_947629035.1 uncultured Bacilli bacterium
ATTTTTTAAGATACTTTTTGTGGTACCATTTTGGTACCACCTTTTATTTTACACTTTAAAAGCACTTTCCTTATAAAGAATAAAGGATAGATTTCTATCCTAAAAGTGTCCAACTTTGAAATTGCCATTTTTGTCCAAAAATATATTGACATTTACAGATATTTTTAATTTCATTGTAACATTATCAAAAATGCCACCTAAACGCCACCTAAAAATTCATTCAACATTTTTGGTTTTGTTTCTTAAACTGCCATAATTCCTGTAAATAACCAAAAATGAGCCAGCTTTCGCTGACTCTTCAGGGGGTTTTGGTTGACACTCCTACATTTTATTTCGTAGAGAGTGGACATATTTACTATGTCATAATTATCATAATATAAATTGGAAAAAATTACAATATTTTTTTATTAATTTGACAGATTTTTTTTATTTGATGTAAACTAATCTAAATTCTGGGTATTGTTTAGCATTGATAAAATATGACTATAATTAGAATTATCATTATTAGATAATTTATCCATAAATTCTTCAACATCATCTTTAGCTTTAAGCATCATCTTGTAATCTTTTCTTGTATTAGACATTATTAATCCTGTTTCACCACTTTGTCTTATACCAAATAAATCACCTTCACCACGATTTTCAAAATCATATTCGCTTATTTCAAATCCATCACTAGTAGTTTCTAAAAACCTTAATCTTTCTTGAACTTGTTTTGATATTAAAATACAATAACTTTGAATATCACTTCGTCCCACTCTACCACGAAGTTGATGTAATGTTGATAAGCCAAATAAATTAGCATTAAATATAACTATCATTGAAGCATTTTTAACATTTACTCCAACTTCTATTACCGTTGTTGAAATTAAAATATCAATTTTCCCTGCTTCGAAATTTTTCATTGTCATGTTTTTCTCTTTAGTATCAAGTTTTCCATGTACAGAGGCAATTTTATAGACTTTTCCGAAAGCTTTTGTCATTTTTTCTTCTAAAGCTTGAACATTTTCAACATCACTATCATCATTATCCTCAATCATAGGTGCTACAACATATATTTGATGTTTTTGTTCTAATTCTTGCTTCATCATTTCTAAGACTTCCATAATGTCTTTCTCTTTCTTGAAATAAGTTATTACTTCTTTTCTACCAATTGGTTTTGTCTTAATACTAGATATATCCAAATCACCATAAATAGTAAGAGCGTACGTTCTTGGAATTGGTGTAGCACTCATAGATAGCATATCTGGGCTTATTCCTTTATTTTTAAAATTATTTCGTTGATTTACTCCAAAACGATGCTGTTCATCAGTTATTACTAGTCCTAAATTATTAAATTTGATTTTTTCTTGAATCAATGATTGAGTACCAATAATTAAATCTATTTCACCGCTTTCCAATTTTTCATAGATTTCTTTTTTTTCTTTTGCTTTAGTTGAAGAAGTAAGTAAAGCTATGTTTATTTTTTCTTTTGCAAATAATCTTTGAGCTTCTTCATAATGTTGATTAGCTAAAATTTCAGTTGGTACCATTAAAGCTGTTTGATATTTAGCTAAATAATTAGCATAACTTGCAATAAATGCCACGATTGTTTTACCTGAACCAACATCCCCTTGTAGTAATCTGTTCATTCTTTTATTTGATGTTAAATCTTCAATGATTTCATTAACTGCTACTTGTTGATCAGGGGTTAATTCAAATGGTAATTTTTTAATAAATTTTTCGATTTTAATTTTGTCTATATCTCTTTTTATTGCATTTATATCTTGATTTATATGTCTTTTTAAATAACTCATTCTTAATAAGTAAACAAATAATTCTTCATATTTTAATACTTGACGAGCTTTTTTTAATGACAAGATATCACTTGGGGCATGAACTTGAAATATAGCTTGTCTTTTTTTCATAAAATTATATTTTTCATTTAAATAGTCAGGTATATAGCTAGTATCATCAAATTCACCATAAATAACGGTATTGATAAATTTGGATAATTGTTTGTTAGATAATCCTGCAGTCAAGTGATAAATTGGCTCAATTTTAGGATTTGGAGGTAATAATTCAAATCTAATTTCAGAAGCTATGATAGTGTTTTTAATTTTATCATATTTACCAATGACTGTTACATCTCTTCCACATTTTAGTTCATTATATAAATATGGTCTATTATAAAGAGTAACGTTTAAAATATTTTTTTTACTGTTAATTCTAAAAATTAATTTTTTTAATTTTGGCCCTAAATAAATAATTGTTGGTTGTCCTTCTAATTTGCCATCAATAACAATTCTATCACCATCAACTAATTCACTTAAATTACTTCTTTTTAAAACATCATATCTATATGGATAATAATGTAATAAATCTTGCTGATTATAAATATTTAATTTATTTAATAAACTGGCTGTCTTAGGTCCTACACCTTCGATATTTTCTAATTTTAACATATTATCACATCCTATCACAATTATATCATATTTAATGTGTTTTTCTATAAAATTAACTACATGTTAAAAAAAAGATAACCTTTTTAGTTATCTTTACTTAATCTATCTTTTATTATAATATTTAATTCTTTCATATCAGCTCGACCTTTTACTAAAGGTGTTATTTGTTTCATTATTATGCCTAAATCTTTAATTGAAGTAGGTTTTATTTGTTTAAAGGCATCTTCAATTATTTGATTTAGTTCTTCTTTAGTTAAAGGTGTTGGCATATATTTTTCTAAAATAGCTATTTCAGCTTCATTTTGTTTTACTAAATCTTCACGATTAGCTTTTTCAAATTCGACAATTGAATCTTTACGAAGCTTTATTTGCTTTGCTAATACACCAATAATATCATCATCAGTTAAGTCTTTTTTATTATTGATAGCTTCTAATTGAATTGCTCCTTTTGCTAAGCGAATAACTCCTAAAGCCACAGTATCTTTACTTTTCATGGCTTCTTTCATATCATTATTTAATTGTTCTAATATGCCCATTTTTTTAGCTCCTTTTATCTATTCTTGTTATTACGTCTAGAATTTCTAATATTATTTTTCTTTTCAGCTCTTCTACGGTCTCCTGGTTTCATATATTCTGTTTTTTCTTTTCGTTTAGAGAGATTACCACTTTTAGCTACTTGATTTTTAAATCGCTTAAATGCATATTCCAAATTGTTATCTTTAACTATTGTTTTGGTTCCTACTGACACTTTAATCCCTCCTTCCATAGATACAACTAGATTATATCATTTTTTTTCTTGTTTTTCAACAATTTTGTCGTTTTTTATGATAAAGTTTAACATTATAGTATTTAAAATATAAATATTTTTATAGTTAATTTATTTTTTCTTTATGATATTTACATAGTGAAGATATTCCCTAGTTTAACAGTTTTAAATCTTAAATCTTTTCTAGATATTGAAAAATCTAGTTTTTTTATTATTTTATACTTGC
>CANRCE010000067.1 GCA_947629035.1 uncultured Bacilli bacterium
TACATAATAAATTAAAAAGAGTGTAATAGTCAATTCAATTGATGAATTAAATATTACACTTATATGGTACCAGGATTTAATATGAAGTTCACTATTAAAAAGCTTAATACTACAAAATTTGCTTGTCATGTTGATCAAAACTGCTAATTAAAAATATTATTGTGGTAAAAGCTCATAATAGAGCTTTTTACTTTATTATTGGGAGGTAACAATGTTAATTATTAATCCTTTGAAACCTTTTTATATAGACAAGGCAAAAAAGATAATTAGAATGGGTAATTTTAAAAATTTAGCTAAAGAAATTGAATATGAAGATGATAATTTTATCAAATTATTTGAAGCTGCAAAAGTACCAATAACAAAAGTTGATCTTATAAAAAAAATACAAAAAGAAACAGCTTTAAATGAAGAAGATATAAATAATGCAATCGAATATCTTATCAATGAACAAATTATTGTAAATTATGGTGATTATGAAAAATTATTTAATGGTAAATTAAATAGGCAAAATTTATTTTTTTCTATGACTAGTAATAATATTAAAAACTGGGACTTAATAAAGCAACCTAACATATTAATTCTTGGTTTAGGAGGCGTAGGTTCTAATGTATTGGTAGTATTATCACGAGCAGGATTCAACAATTTTACTTTAGTTGATTATGATAAAGTTGAGGAATCTAACTTAATACGCCAATATCCATATAATGTTGCAGATATAGGTAAATATAAAACTGATGTTTTAAAAGAAAAAATATCTAATAATGAAAATAAAATTGAAATTTTGAATAAAAAAATTGAAAACGAAAAAAATATAGAAAAGGAAATCTGCAATGCAGATTTTGTAGTATGTACCTTAGACAAGCCTTATCGTATTATCAGAAGATTAATTAACAATTTATGTGTCAAATATAATAAACCAGTTATTTTTTCAGGTTTTTCTGAACATGTAGCAATGATTGGCCCTTTTATTGAGCCTAAAAAATCAGCTTGTCTAAAATGTATTGAAAAAGACATACAAGAAGAACCTATATATAATGTTAAATATATTCCATCTTATGGTCCATTGTGTTTATTGATATCTAGTATAGTTGCTAATGAAATTATTAATTATTATTATAAATTTAATAAAAATAATTTGATTGGAAAAACATTAATGATAGATATGCTAAATTATAAACAAAAAATAATTAAGTGGAACAAAAAAGTTGATTGTGAGGTATGTAGTAATGATAGTTAGTAATGTAAAAAAGCAAATTGGTTATAAAGATGTTTTACATGATATTTCTTTTATCCTTTCAGATAATGAAAAAATTGGTCTTGTAGGAATAAATGGTTCTGGTAAATCAACATTATTAAAAGTATTAGCTGGTGATTTAAAAGAAGATAGTGGTAAAATTAATTTAGAGGGTGAAACAATTGGATATTTAAAACAAGAAATCCCTTATTTTTACAATAATTTATCAATAATTGAATATTTAAAAAAAGAACTTAAAATTGATTCCATGGAGAAAAGACTACATGAGTTAGAAAACAATTTAACTGAAGAAAATATGGATGAATATAGTACTGTATTAAATGACTTTTTATCTATAGATGGATATTCTTTTGAAGATAATTTAAAAAATATTTTGTTAGGTCTTAATTTTAATACAAATATAAATAATAAAATAGAAACATTGTCTGGTGGTGAAAAAATTAAAGTCCTAATTGCAGAATTACTTCTTAAAAATACTGATATTTTGCTTTTAGATGAACCAACTAATAATTTAGATATTCAAGCTATTGAATGGTTAGAAAAAAGACTAAAATCATCAAATAAAAAAATGATAATAGTATCTCACGATGAAACATTTTTAAATAATATAGTAACTAAAATATATGAACTATCTAATGGATTGATCAAAGAGTATAATTTATCATATAAAGATTATTTAGAGCAAAAAGAATTAGAATACTTAAATTTAAAGGAAATATATTTAAGATCTTTAGAAAAAAAAGATAAATTAAAACAACAAATTCAAAAATCTAAAGAATGGGCAAATAAAGGTATAAATAAAAAAGCTCATAGTGATAATGATAAACTTGCCAATAATTATGCTAAAGAAAGAACAAATACCTCCAACATTTCTAAACTTACAAAAGAACTAGAAAATTTGGATATACCAGAATTTGAAGAAAAAAAGCCAATAAATATATTTTTTAATCTTGATGATTCTAAAGGAAATAAAGACATTATTTTAGAACATTTAGTATGTGGTTATGATACGTTTAAAACAAGTGAAATTGATTTATTAATTCCATATGGTACAAAAGTCAATATTACTGGTGGGAATGGTTCTGGTAAAACTACACTCATCAAAACTATTTTAGGATTACTCTACCCTATAACTGGAAGCATTAAAATTGGAAATAATGCAAAAATTGGTTATATTTCACAAGATACCTTAAATGCTCAAATAGATGATGATATTTATACATATTTAACTAAAGAAGATCCTAGTATTGACAAATCAAAAGTATTTACATTATTAGATAAGTTTAATATTGATTATGATGATAAAAATAAGTCATATGCTTTATTATCACCAGGGGAACGAACAAGAGTTAATTTAGTTAAATTAGCTTTAAATAATATTAATATATTGATTTTAGATGAAGTAACAAATCATTTGGATAAGGAAGCCCTTGATTTAATATATGAATTAATCAGTACTTATAATGGAACAATAATAAGCGTTTCTCATAATAGAAAATATAATGAAATTTTAAATGCTGATATTGATTTAGATATTAAAACGGGAAATGTCATTCAAAAAAAGCTATTAAAAAGATAATTTGTTATTAAATATTTTTAAAACATATGATATAAAAGTAGTCTTTTGAATAAAGGAAATAAAATGTCTGATGAAGACATTCATTATTTCCTTTTTTTAGAATAAATTTTATAGAGGTGTTATCTCTATGAAACGGATAGATAAAAACGGAAAGAGAAGAAAATTAAATATAGAATTTATTTACAAAAAAGATGGAACTAAACTTGAAGAAATATTAAAGGAGGATTATTTATGTTATTTGAGAAATTTAAAGACACGATGATTTATTTTTTAATTTCAATCACAGTAACATTGAATCGTAAAGTTAAGATGTTTAAATTTTTAGAATTGGAGGTTAGTTATTAATGCAATATATCTGTGGTGGTTATGAAAGATTATCAGATGCAGATAATAAAAATGAGGAAAGTTCTTCTATTCAAAGTCAAAAAATTATAATAGATTCATTTGCTAAATTTAACAATTTAAAGATTTATAAGCATTATTCAGATGATGGATATTCTGGTGGTAATTTTGATAGACCAGCATTTCAAGAAATGATTAAAGATATTGAAAG
>CANRCE010000068.1 GCA_947629035.1 uncultured Bacilli bacterium
AACATAAACAATAAAAATATTTCCCGGGAAATAAAATGTATCATTGATAGTTAAAAAAATATATTAAGTTTCACGTGGAACATAGATAATAAAAAATATTTCCTGGGAAATAAAATATATTATTAATAATTAAAATAGTATATTAGGTTTCACGTGAAACATGAACAATAAAAATATTTCCCGGGAAATAAAATATATTATTAATAATTAAAATAGTATATTAGGTTTCACGTGAAACATGAACAATAAAAATATTTCCCGGGAAATAAAATATATTATTAATAATTAAAATAGTATGTTAGGTTTCACGTGAAACATGAACAATAAAAAATATTTCCCGTGAAATAAAATATATTACTGATAATTAAAATAATATATTAAGTTTCGCGTGAAACATAAAATATATATAAATATTAATAATAAATTATCTTATTAATATATCGAAAAAAAATTAATTCTGTATAAAAACTAGAATATATTAAACAAGCGAACATATGTTTATATATAAAATTTGTAACATATTAAAAAAAATGTGTTATAATTATTTTATGTGGAGGTGTATAGTCTGAAAAATAATTATTTTCATGACTATGTGTGCCTTGAACGAAATGAAAGGAATGCGTGGTTATTATGGCTTATGTTGCTTTATATAGAAAATACAGACCATCATCATTAGAAAATATTTGTGGACAAGAGAAAATAGTTAATATACTTCATAATGCTATAATAACTAATAAAGTATCACATGCTTATTTATTTTCTGGTCCCCGTGGTACTGGTAAAACTTCTACTGCTAAAATATTGGCAAAAATAGTTAATTGTGAAAATTTAGAAAACGGAGTAGCTTGTGAAAAATGTAATAGTTGTTTAAATATATTAAATAGTAGCGATGTAGTGGAAATTGATGCAGCTTCTAATAATGGTGTTGATGAAATAAGAGAGTTGAGAGATAAAATAAATTTGGTTCCTACTTCATCAAAATATAAAGTTTATATTATTGATGAAGTGCATATGTTAACTAGTCAAGCCTTTAATGCTTTATTAAAAACATTAGAAGAACCTCCAAGTCATGCTATTTTTATATTAGCTACTACTGAATTAAATAAAATACCTATGACAATATTATCACGATGTCAAAAACTACAATTTTATAAAATAAGTGATAGCTATATTATACAAAGATTAAAATATATATCTTCCCAAGAAAATATTGATATTGATGATGATGCATTATATGAAATTGCTCGTTTAGCAGATGGTGGTATGAGAGATGCAATTAATATTTTAGATCAGCTTACAGCATACAAAAATGGAAAAATTGAACTTGAAGATGTTTATAAGATAAATGGTATTGTTTCATATGTTGAAATAGAGAAAATGTTGCGTAATATAAAAAATAATGATAGCAGCAGTATTATAGAATTTATCTACAATGTTGATAAAAATGGTAAAAGTATTGCAAAATTTATTGAAGAATTAATTATGTTTTTAGAGGATATGCTTCTTTATAAAAATACTAATAAATTGACAGATATGCCAGATAAAAATGAAAAAATTAAAAATCTTTGTGATATTTATGATGAAATGCAGATATATGATTTTATATTAAATTTAAATGATACATTAATTAATATAAAAAATTCAAATTATCCAGTTATATTATTTACTATATGTATATTAAAATATATGAAAAAGATAATAAATACTAATGTAAAAAATGATGATAATTCAAGTAAAAATATTAATGAATTAGAAAATAATGATTTTTCTAATAAAAGTAATAAAGAATTAATTGAAGATTTAAAAAAAGAAAAAAATGTAGAAATAGATAAGAATAATGATAAAAATATTTCCCGGGAAATAAAATTATATGAAAATAATACTTTAAGTGATAATTTAAAATATATTAGAATTAATAATACGTTAGCAACTGCTTCTAAAGCTAATTTATTAAACATAAAAGACAAATGGAATGAAATTAAAAATTATATTACTGATAGTAAATATGCAGTTGTAGCTGGATTGTTGAATGATGCTGATGTAGTAGCTGTTGGTGAAAATAATATGATAGTTACATCAAAAATGACATCAATCGTTCAAAGAATAAATGATAATATAACAGAAGTTGAAAAATTAATTAAAAACATATATAATCATAAATATCTTGTAGTTGCTTTACTTGATAATGAATGGTTAGAAGAAAAACAAAAATATATTGAAAAAAAATCGCAAGGTTATGAGTATAAATTAATAGATGAAGTTAGTAATGAATTAAAAAATTCTACTGATAATGAAATAAGTCCAGTTGATCAACTTATGGATTTGTTAGGAGAAGAATTAATCGAATATAGATAAGAGAGGATGATAAAAATGAATATGCAAAATCTAATGCGTGAAGCTCAAAAAATGCAAGCTGAATTAATGAAAACACAGAAAGAATTGGAGAATACTGAATATGTAGGAAATTCTTCTTTGGTTGAAGTTAAAATTAATGGAAAAAAAGAGATAGTATCATTAAAAATAAATGCTGAAAATGATATTGAAAAGGATGATATTGAATTATTAGAAGATATGATTTTAACAGCAATAAATGAAGCAATGAAAAAAGCTGATAATGACAAATCAAAAAAATTAAACAAATATGGTAATGGTATAGCGGGATTGATGTAATTATGTATCCTAGTAGTATAAAAAAAGTTATCGAATGCTTTAAAGAATTACCTGGTATTGGTGAAAAGAGTGCTGAAAGATTAGCTTTTACACTAATAAATTTTGATAAAAATAAATTACAAGATTTTTCGGATGCTATTATTGATATAAAAAATAAAATACATAGATGTCCTATTTGTAATAATATTACTGATGAGGATATTTGTAATATATGTAATAATAAGAATAAAACAGATAATATAATATTTGTTGTTGAAAAACCCAAAGATATTATTCTTTTTGAAAAATTAAATATTTATAATGGAAAATACCATGTTATAGATGGTTTAATTTCACCTCTTGATGGTATAGGTCCTGATGATATAAATATAGATAGTTTATTAAAAAGAATTAAAGATAATAACGTAGAAGAAATAATATTAGCTTTAAAGCCTACAATCGAGGGAGAAACTACGATGCAATATATAAAAAAAATATTAGAAAATTATAATGTTAAAGTATCAAAAATTGCCACTGGTATACCTGTTGGAACGGAAATAGAATATATAGATACGATGACATTGGAACTTGCATTTGAAGAACGAAAAGATATATCATAAAAAAAAATATTTTTCATAATTATTAATAAGGTGACTAACTATAAAAAGTCAAGTCATTTTTATCAAAAATCTTATAAAGATTTTTGTTCCACGCCAAAAAGGTTTTA
>CANRCE010000069.1 GCA_947629035.1 uncultured Bacilli bacterium
TTCATTATGTTGACATTTATGTTATGAAGACATTTTAAAAGGAACACCTATAAAATAAGGATTCCTTTCTTTTTTTGTCAACATAATCTAGGACATTATATAATTACTAATTTATATATTTTTACGTAACCAATTTTCTAAATCTTGTTTTTCTTTTTTGCTTCTATGGATAGAAATATTTTTGCTATCAATATTTTTTTTCAATATTTCTTCTTGTTTTTTCTTAGAAACATGTGCATATATTTGAGTAGAATTTAACCATTTATGTCCTAAAAAATCTCTTATTACTATTAAATCTATTCCAGCATCTAGCATGTGAGTTGCTTTACTATGTCGAAGTATATGAGGAAATGCATCAATTGTGAAGTAAGAATTGTTTTCACATTGCTTTCTCGCATATTCCAATCTTCTTTTTAACATTTTATATATACCACTTCGTGTATAATGATTACTGACTGAATTTTGAAATACATAATCATCTTTTTCTATTTTATTTTCTTTTAAATAATGTTTAACTATATTAGATGCACTTTCACTTAGGATTACTATTCTTGGTAATCCGTTCTTACTTTTTTCAACATGTATAGTAATGTTTTTCCCTTTTTCTAAAATATCATTACCTTTTAGTTCACAAAGTTCACTAACCCTTAGAGCTGCTTCATATAGAACAGTAATAATAGTTAAATATTTTAATCCACTTTTTTGATTTAAATCAATTGATTTAAGTAAAAAAGTAATCTCATCAGCTGTATAATATTTAGGAAAAGTAACTTCAACTTTTAAGCGCTCAATATTTTTAATTTTGTTGCATTCTTCAAAAACGTTTAAATTTTTGGTTTGAAGATATTTACTAAATGTTTTAATAGCTGCGATGTAGCTGTTAATTGTAGTAGGTTTTAATTTTTTTTCTTTTAACCATAAGATAAAGTTTTCAACTAATTCGTAATTGTATTCTGTAATTAACATTTCATTTTCGTCAATTTTTTTACTATTCAAAAATTTAATAAAAATTAGCATGGCATAACGATAAGTTGATGCAGTATTATCAGAGTAATTTCTTATTCCAATAACATAATCTTTAAAATATGATTGAACATAATAAGAAAATTTATTATTCATTATCGTTACCTCCTACAATTGGAAAAATATTAGGATACATTTTAGAAACTGTTTTAAGTGCTTTTTTATATCGACTATCGGTATATCTTAAATAATACTCTGTACTTTCAAATCTTCTATGCCCAAGAAATATGTGTAGATAATATAAAATCCATCTCTCTTTATAACCTTTATCAAATAAATTATTAAATGTTGTTACCGCCATAGTGTGTCTTAAATCATGTTTTCTAAATTTAAAATCTAAAATGTTTAAAAGCTCATTAAATATTTTATTAACTTTATACATAGTTATTTTTTTACCTTTTAACTCAAATAAATATGTTTGATCTTGTATAGATACTAAGTTTTCATATTTTTTTAATACTTCAACCATACTATTTGATAATGGTAATTCTCTTGATAAATTTTCTTTTGATTCATCAATGTAAATCCATTGCTTTTCTAAGGAATAATGGACTAGTTTTAAATTTAAAGCTTCACTTATTCTTAGCCCATTACTATAAATAAATCTGAATAAAACTGGAAATATATAACGCTCAGGTATTTCTAAAGCTATACAATAACTATCTAGGATTTCAAAGAAAAGTTTCACTTGTTCTTTAGTTAAAATAGTAGGTTCAAAATGTGAATTGTTTGTAAAATAATATGATTCAAAATATAAATTTTGATAACCTATTATATTCATAAATTTATAAAGTTGATTTAACGCATAATAATGTTCTTTTTTTCTATTTTCATTTTCTTCATTAGTTACTAAAATTTTGAAAATTTTTTCAGTATCGCTTAGATCAAGTATATCATTATTTTTTAAAATTTTATCTATTCTAATATAGATATTTATGTTATTATATTTATAGCCCAAGCTTTTTTTATATTTTTGCAAGTTGGGAATAATATCTTTGAAAGGTCCATTTAATTTTTCCATGTTGGTACCTCCAAAGATATTTTTTTTAATTCTTTAAAATTAATTCTTGTATAAATCATTGTAGTTTCTATTTGATTATGTCCAAGTACACCAGAAATATCTGTTATTCCATTGCCATCATCCAAAAGTGAAGTAGCTAAACTATGTCGCAATGAATGTGGTCCATGATGTTTTGTTCCTATTTTTATATTAGCTTTTTTGAAATATTTATTAACAATATTATAACAAGCACCTGGACTTATTTTTCTTCCAGCATTAGTTAAAAATATATATGGAAGTTTAATTTTAAATCTTTCATTTTTTAAATAATCTAGAATTGCATATCTGATTTCTTCGGTTAAAGGAAATTCATTTATTTCATTATCTTTTTTTTGCCTAATAATAATTTTATTATCATTCCACTTAATATTTTCATAAGATAAATTAATTAAATCTTTTAACCTTATTCCATATGAAATAAAAATTAATAAAATCGCATAATCTCTTTTACTCAAATTGTCATCTTTATCTACACTTTTTATTATATTGATTACTTCTTCATCATCATAATGACTTGGCGTTGTTGAATAACTATTATGTACTATTTTAGGTAATACTTGTTTACCTGATATCTTTGTTTTATGATTTTCATATAAATAGTCAATATATTTACGAATACATATAGCCCGGTTTTCTCTTGTTCGTGGTTTTAAATTTTTGATGCTTTCCATATAGTTATATATGTTTATTGCCGACAAATTTTTAGTAGATATACCATGATCCCTCATGTAATTATCAAATCCACGAATATGTTTTAACCTCCAATCTCTTGTTTCTTCTACAATATCCATTGTCATTAAATATTTGGAATATTTCCAATATTCTTTTGAAAAACATTTGTTGTTTTTATTATTTTGTGAAATCATATTATCATCCTCCTTATTTTAATTTCACAAAATAATCATAACATATGTCTTTAGATTATGTTGACAAAAAAATAAAGAAAACCTTATTTTATAGGTATTTCTTTTAAAATGTCTTCATAACATAAATGTCAACATAATCATAATTATGATGACGTCATCATAATATTCACCCCCCCAACACGAACATATGTTTGTGCATATTTCTTTATGGAGAGGGCTTACCCTATTCCTATTACACTCCCATATTATCAAATTTTTTTGATATGTGCAAGTAGTTTTGACTTGTTTTTGAAAATTTATTGTAAAGTTATACTATTTCTTAACCTTTTCAATAACACATTCATGTTTTTTAGTTTCTTTATTATAGTTTATTCCAACAAGTAGTATTTCTCCTCTATA
>CANRCE010000070.1 GCA_947629035.1 uncultured Bacilli bacterium
GAAACATTAAATACTATTATAAACACACTTATTGCAGTTTTTCTAAATAAAACGGAATTTCAAATAAAATTTAACGTATTTTATATTTTAGGTAGTTTGTTATTTGCTTTTTTAGTAGTTTTATGATACAATGTTAGGGAAGTGGGAAATCTTTAAAAAATTATATTTTTATTTTTTTTGAAAAACGGTAAAATTTTATTTCAGTGAAAGGAGAGATTTATGGATACAAAAATTTTTGCTTTAGGTGGACTGGGCGAAGTTGGAAAAAATATGTACTGTCTTATGCATGATAATGAAATATTAATTGTAGATGCTGGTATTATGTTTCCTGAAGATGAGCTACTTGGTATTGATTATGTAATCCCTGACTATACTTTTTTAAAGCAAAATGAAAATAAGATTAAAGCTTTAATTATTACTCATGGGCATGAAGATCATATCGGGGGAATTCCATTTTTATTACAGACTGTTAACATTCCTAAAATATATGCCCCTGCAAATGCTAAAGAATTAATTGATAAGAAATTAATTGAAAGAAATATAAAATATAAAAATATTATTATTTATGATGAAAAGACTAAAGTTAAAACAAGACATTTTAATGTTGAATTTTTTAGGACGACCCACTCTATTCCTGATTCTCATGGGCTTGCCATTAATACTCCTAATGGTGTAGTTGTTATGACTGGCGATTTTAAATTTGATTTAACTCCAATTGGTCCGATGGCTAATTTACATAAAATGGCAGAAATTGGTAAAAATGGTGTTAGTGTATTGCTTAGTGACTCTACTAATGCCTTAGTTCCTGGTACTTCAATAAGTGAATCAGTTGTTGATGAAAATTTAGCAGATATTTTTTCAACTTATAGGAATAATCGGATTATTTTGGCTACTTTTGCTTCAAATATTTATCGATTAAAACATATTATTGAAACTTGTAAGAAAAACAAGAGAAAAGTCGCTTTATTTGGACGAAGTATGGATACTTCGGTTGATATTGCTTTTAAGTGTGGCTATATTAAAGATAAAGATATTATTGTATCTGCTGAAGAAGCTAATCAATTAAGGCCAAGTGAAGTTTGTCTTTTATGTACAGGAAGTCAGGGTGAACCTCTTGCTGCTTTGTCTAGAATTGCAAATGGTACACATCGACAAATTAGTTTAATGCCTGATGATATTGTTATTTTTTCTTCTTCGCCTATTCCGGGTAATGCATCATCGGTGGCTAAAACTATTAATCAGCTTTATTTAAAGGGAGTTAAAGTTTTCACTAATTCAATTACCGAAATTCATTCGTCTGGGCATGCTAATCAAGAAGAGCTTAAGCTTATGATTAGGTTATTTAAACCTAAATATTTTGTACCTTATCATGGAGAATATAGGATGTTAAAGACGCATGCTGATTTAGCTATTGATTGTGATGTACACAAAGCAAATACTTTTATTTTAGAAAACGGAGAGGTTTTAAGTTTGCATAAAGGTATTTTAAAGCGTTTCGGTAAGGTTCAGGCTGGAGAAGTTTATGTTGATGGTTCTAGAATTGGGGATGTTGGTAATGCTGTTATTAAGGATCGAATTTTAATGTCGAATAATGGTATTCTAGCTATAATTGCTAATATCGATATTGAAAAGAAAAGATTATTAAACTTACCTGCAATTACGACAAGAGGTTATATTTTAGTAAATGAAAATGAAGAATTAATTCGACAGATTCAATATACTTCACAAGGAATTATTAATGACAAACTTAAGAGTAAATCTTTTAATTTTAATGATTTAAAAACTGAACTGATAAATGGACTTATGCCTCTTTTATCTGATAAAACTGGTAGAGTTCCAATTATTTTACCAATTATTATGGATATTAAAATAGAAAACAAGTCTTAATTAATTTTAAGACCTGTTTTTTTATTCTAATATTAAAATTTGACCTATGCTTAATGTGTTTGAAGTTAAATTATTTAATCTTTTTAACTCATCAACGGTGGTTTTGAACTTTCTTGCTATGGAATAAAGATTGTCTCCACTTTGAACAACGTAAGTTGTGCTGGTGGTGCTTGTCGTAGGAATTTGAAGTTCTTGGCCGATACTTAAGGTATTGGATGTTAAATTATTTAAAGATTTTATGGCATCTACTGTTACATTGTAACGTTTTGCTATAGAATATAAGCTGTCGCCTTTTTGAACGATGTATTTTACAGTATCTGAATTTGCTTCTGATGGCTCGGATCCATTTACTTTTAATACTTGACCTATATTTAAAATATCCGATGTAAGATTATTTAATCTTTTTAATTCGTCAACAGTTGTGTTAAATTTTCTTGCTATGCTATAAAGGTTATCCCCTGCTTTAACAATATAAGTCGTAGTTGTATCTTCAAATGGTAAATTTTGAGAACTTGATGGTATTTTTAATACTTGATTTACATTCAATAAGTTTGATGTAAGATTATTTAATCTTTTTAGTTCATCAACAGTAGTGTTAAATTTATTTGCTATAGAATATAAACTATCGCCTGGTTTTACGACATAGATATCTGTTTTATCTTCAGTTAAATTTTCATTTGGAATTCTTAATATTTGACCTATATTTAAAATATCCGATGTAAGATTATTTAAGTTTTTAAGTTCATCAACGGTAGTGTTAAATTTTCTTGCTATAGAATATAAACTATCTCCTTTTTGAACAATATAAGTATTTCCAGTATAACCTTGAGGAGGACTATATTTTAATCCTTTATAATCTGCAACAGCTCTTACAACAGCTTCTGCTAAGTTTTGATAATTTTTTTCCAAAAACTCAACATTTTGAGGACTATCGTCAATAAAACCATATTCTACAATAACTGGTTCAGTTTTACCAGTATTTCTATGAATAAAATAATAATCTTTACTTGTATCAGATGGTAGACGGCGCTGATAGTATTTTCTAGTAGTCTGTCCTTCAGCTCCTAGTGATTCTAATATTTTTTTTGATAGAGTATCTGGATTTCTTAAAGCGTATATTACTTCAGCACCTGTACCACCTCCGGAAAGATTTTATGTGGTTAGGCATTCATTTTTCCTTGATTTTACTGCATTTAATTTTTCTAAAAAATACTATAGGGGAAGGTAATTATGTGTGATTAACAAAATTACCTTCAATTTTTTATATTTCTTCATAATTGATTTTTACATCATCTAGCACTTTAAATCTATATTGAATTTCAATATTTTTATCCTTATCAATATAAATAGCTTTTACTAAAGTTTTTATTAATTCTCTATTAGGTTCATTTAAATTTAATAATGATTTTATTTG
>CANRCE010000071.1 GCA_947629035.1 uncultured Bacilli bacterium
AATGGACCACTTGAAGCGACTTGATAATATACTGTAGGAGTATCATAATCTTGTTCTACTTCAAAATGTTGTTTAATGAATCTAGCTTGTGATACTTTTCGAATATCTCGTTCACATCCATTTTCATCACATTTTGTATAAGTTCGATTTACAAGTACACTATCAATACTTGTCCATCCAGTACTACAATTTTCTAATTTATTATCAGTTGTACCAGCACAAGCTTGTAGTGAATCACTATCTTTTCTTGTATTTTCAATAGGTTCTAATGTTCTATCTTCTTTTGATAACAAATCATTATAAGTTGTATCTAATTCGTTATCAAAGTTTTGTGAATATTCCCAATAGACTTTAGGATCAAAATTAAATTTTGAATCTCCCCAATTATTAGTACAAGCATCAAATTGATTAATTATATTATCATATTTATTAGTAAGAGTCTTCAAATTTTTTTCAGCTTCGGTTATGTCTTTATTTATTTGAGTTGGAATATCATCTTCACTTTCAGTTGAATCATCTTCACTTTTAGTTGAAGAATAAGAATATTTTTTACTTTCAGTTTTATACGTAACAGTTCCAGCACTTCTATCGGATATAATAGATGTTATTCCAGAATAACTTCCTTCTAATGTATAAGTAGTAGTTTTACATTCTTCAGTGTCATTTCCATTTTCATCTTTTTTATGTTCTGTACAACTAGACTCAATATTTGAAATACAATCAATTTGATTTCCTTTTTCATCATATTTAGGAGTACAAACTCCCGCTTTAGCAGCTTGGGCTTCTAATAATTTATTTCGACCATTAATAAGATCTTGTTGAATTTGAATAATATCTTTTGTATATTGTTCAATATCTATCGATTTATCAGAAGTATTTTCACTACCACGGTAACAATCTTTACTTCCTTCAATTCTTGCTTGTAATTTAAAATATCCACCACAGTTAACATTATCTAAAGCTTTATTCAATGATATTTCTCGATAATCTTCTTTACAGAAAGTACCACAATAATCATTATTTACACCACCATTAGTATCTGCTAAACGATATTCATTTGTGGCATCATCCATGTTATCAATAACACATTTTTTGATATCTTTAGGTGCTTCTACTTTAGCAATCCCGTTTTTATCTTCAGAACATATTGGTGTAGTTAAATTTGTTTCACATCTTTCTTTTCTACATCCTGTATCTATTGAGTAACTAGGAGATTTTCTTTCTTGTTTGGCACTACTAGTACCACTATTATTAGGGCTAGTTGTAATTAATTTAACCATTAAATATCTTTGATAAGAATCACTTCCATTTACAGCTTGAACTTTGTACATTTCAAATTCTCTTGAAGTTTCTCCATATACATCATAAATTATATTCATTGATACAGGTTCACAATTTTCAGAATCAAATGTACCTTTTCTTATTGTTACTCTAATATCTACATCGCCATTTTGTTCGACTAATTTAGTTAAATCAACACTTGGAGTTAAAGTTTCCCATGAATCTCCATTTTGATATTCTGTTTTTTCAATAGTAACTTTATTAGCTGCACAATTAGAGCATTCTATTCTAATATTATTTACTTTATTTTCTTCTTTAATATTAGTCATACTAAATGTAAAATATTTGACTTCTGTTGTTTCATTTGTTTCACTATTTGTATCTACATTGCTAGATGATTTAAGTTTTAATTGTACATCAAATTTGCCTTCATTTTCATTATTATTATTATTATTATTATTATTTTTACTATCGCTAAAAGCTATAACTGCATCAATACCTTTTTTTAATAACCTTCTGGCCTTAGTAGTTATATTCATTGTTTCATTATTATAAGTTGTTTTATCCAAATTAAAGTAATATGCTCTTTGCTTTAAAACAAAACTATTAGACGTTGTTGGATAAGATGCATAATAATTATATCTATAATAATGATCTGATACAGCATTTCCTATTTTTCGAAAACAAGTTGATATTTCATCACCATTTTTTAAACTATTACATTCGCTTATATTTTGATATCTAGTTTTTAGATTATACAATGTACTTAATATTTTTTTAATATCAGATGCAGAATATTGTGGTAATATATCATAAATTGCAATATTTGCATTAGCCGCAAATTTAACTTCTAATGTTGCATTTCCCATATCATCACTATCTGTCCAACCATCCAATGCAACACCTTCAACAAAAGCCCGAAGAGCAATTTCAGTTGCAGCTCTATCTTCTTTAGTACTATTTTTACTATTAGCACCATCTGCTAATATTGCATATAAAGCAGCATCATTAGCAAATTGATCGGGATCATATATGCTTGAAATTTTATTATCCACTTTAACAGAATCATCATATGTTGCATCTAAACAATATGCTATATATTCACCATCAATTACATAGTCCCACATTTTATAATCCCAATCAGTGTGCGCTATTTGTTTACTATCATAATAGCCTAAGCCACCTTGCTTATAGTAACCTTGTGTAACGGAAATCTTTACTCTATCGTTTACTTTATATTCTTTAGCTTTGGCATTATCAATTCCTACTCCAAAAGTAAGTGATGTTAAAATAATTAAGAAAATTTTTGTTAATTTTTTCATAAATCCATACTCCTTTTTCTTTTAACAATCACAACTACTGCAACCCCCGCAGCAACAATTAATACAGCGCCACCTCCAATAAAATAATATTTATTGTCAGAAACGAATTCTTTTACTCTTTCCCAAAAACTATTATTAATTTCTTTTCCATTACTTCCTTGTAATTTTAGAAATTCTTTATCAACATATTCATTCATTTCGTTTTGGAATGTTTCAAAATCCATTTCATTGTACATTACCCATTCTTTACATAGTTCATTATCACTATATTGTGCACAAATTGTTTCATGGCTATAAACATTATATCTTGGTATTTTTAATGTTATAGTTCGATATAATTCACCTTCACAACCGGTTTTATCACTCGAATACACTTTTATAGTAAAAGTAACAGGTTTTTCATAAACTTCTTCCCAATCAAAACTTAAAATCCCATCAGTAGTATTACTATAGTTATAAGTTTCTTTTTTCTTGTCATAATCATTTTCTACTTCTACATAAAACTTTTCTGAAATGTTGGTAATATTAATTTTCATATAATGATATATATGTGTAAATTCTGTTTCCATATGCTCATTATAATTAGTTTCTTTTCGTTCTTGTTCCTCATATGTCGCTCTAATATTACCAGCTGCCGTTCTTAATTCTGCTTGCTCAGCATTAGTACAAACACTTGCTGCTCCCACATTTGC
>CANRCE010000072.1 GCA_947629035.1 uncultured Bacilli bacterium
TTGAAATTATGCGTTTTATTATAAAAGCTTATAAAGAACCTAGTAAATCGAAGAAAATTTATTATTTGAATGAAATTAATGTTAATTTAAAAATGTTAAAATCGATTAAAAAGTGTTTTGATGAGAAGTTGAAGTTTATAAATTTATATAATGTTACTATCTAATTTGTAAAAGTAAGGGAAATAAAGATTATATGTAGATATAAATTATAAAGAGATATATTATCTAAAATAAAGTTTAAATATAAATAAATTAACAGGTAACTTTTATGGAATAAAAGATAAAATTGAATAACTTGATAACAACTGTAAAAGTGTCCACTTTGAAATTGTCTTTTTTACATCATTTTTTTGCTTTAAATAATTTAAAGCTCTCTTGTCAAACTTAAAATTTTATTTTATAATATGTATGAGGGAGCTTTTGATATGAAAATAAGTGAAAAAACAGTAAATTTAGCAAAAAGACAAATTGAATTAGAAGAGTGGTTGGAAAGTCATAATCCAAAAGAAAAAGGTCTTAAATCTTTTGCAGAACTTTATTTTTATTTTAATCTTTTAGGATTTGATGAACAAGATATAGATTATTTAATTAGAGCTAATACTATTTCTAAAAAAGAAATTGAGGATGCATTAGATCGTTATCAGAATGATAATGGAAAAAAGGCTCAAGAAAATATATTAGTAAATAATTTAGCCTTAAAATACAATGTTGAGAGGATAGTAGTTATAAAAAGAATAGAGGACATAAGGAGAATTAAAAAATATATAAAATCAATAAATGATTATACTTTATCTTCAAATATAAGTAATAGTTATAAAGTTAGAAATAGGACTAAAAAAAAGAAGTATTAAAGTTTAGCATTTTTGTTATACTTTGCAATTTTATGACTTGATTTGACAAATTGTGATAAATATGCTATAATTAATACACATTTCGATTAAGAGTAGGGGGGTTAATTATGAAAAATGCTTTTGTAATCGAATATTTAAATGAGAATGAGTTTAGGAAAAAGGAAAGATCAGTTAAGAAATACAACATGCTAGCTTATAAACAATTAGTATTCGATTTTTATCCGGCCTTTAGAGAGGGTAACTTTAAAGGTGTGATTGTTTCTAAAAATAGTAAAGATGGTATTACCAAGTACGAATTAAAATTACATACTGATGAATTATTTACTAAAGTACATGGTGAAATGATATTACATTATACAGTATATAAAAATCAACATATAGTAATGTTAGATACAATTACACCAGAAGATATTTTAGATGAAGGTCACCAAAAAGAATTATCGACATATAAAGGAGTAATGGTATCCAAGTCGCATGCCGAAAAAGATATGTTTAAAATCAACTTATTAAATATGCTTGAAAAATAGATAAAATTAAAATATCTTTTTTACTTTAAGCAAAGTATTATTATAATAATTATCGGAGTGTAATAAAATAAAATAGAGGTGTAGAAGACAATATGTTAAAAAAATATGCTGACAAAGATTATTATTACATTGTAAATAATATTTTAAATAATAATGAGTTTAGAAAAATAGATAATTGTAGTCATCATGGAATATCTCGTTTAGAACATTGTGTGAGAGTATCATATTATTCATATTTAATAACAAAATATTTAGGATTAGATTATGAAAAAACTGCTAGAGCTGCTCTTTTACATGATTTCTTTATTGGAGATAATAGTAGTAAATTAAAGAGTTTCTTTAATCATTCAAAGATAGCTTTAGAAAATTCTGATAATCTATTTATATTATCAGACAAAGAAAGAGATATTATAAATACTCATATGTTTCCTGTAAATATAAATAAGATACCAAAATATATGGAAAGTTGGGTAGTAAGCTTTGTTGATAAAGCTTCTTGTATATATGAAGGAAGTTTAACTGTAAGTCGTTGCTTTAAATTTAAACTACAAAATGCTATGGTGATTTCAATATTTTTAATAGGAAGATTTTTATAGAAACTAAATTTTAGTTTCTTTTTTCTATATTAAGTACTATTTACTTAAAAAATATAATATGTTATAATTTATTTATGTTCTTATGGAATAATCATCTCTTAAAAATTACATAAGATAAGTATATGTCCTCGTAGCACAATTGGAAAATGCAGTCGCCTCCTAAGCGACCGATTGGAGGTTCAAATCCTCTCGGGGACGCCATTTTATGCTGTTTAAACTGACTTTGTAAGTTGGTTTTTTTGAAATAAAGATCTTAATATAATTTTTTAAAATAGAAAGAAATGATAATTATACAATTATGTCTAATTATCATTTATGTTATCGCTACCAGAAGACTTTGACTATTATTTTATTGGGTTATATTATATAATTTAAGGAAAACATAACAATTTTTTTAATTACATGATATAATAAAAATAGAAAACAAATGCAATTTATAGAAAAAGAGGAAATATGAAAAATGAAACTTCTGGAGAAATTATTAAAGCAAAAAGATTATTATGGATAAGAATAAGTAGTAAATTTGTGACATTAAGAAAAAATTATTACGATTAATCAAAATTTTCAACTATATTGCAAGTTAAATATAATGTTAATAACAAAGAGTATATAGGGAAAAAATCTATGCTTTGCGAAAATAGTGAAATGAAGCCGGGACAAGATGTTATTGTTTCGTATAATGAAGATAGACCACAAAAAATATTATCTTTAAGGGAAAAGTAGTTACAAATTACAAGTATAAATAGTAATTTGTTATCCACACTCTGTTTGGTTACTTTTAAATAATTAAATATTATAATTGGATATGAAAGGAGCAAATTATGAGTCAAGAAACAATAGGAAAAATAATTAAAGTTAAAAAATTATGGTGGTTGAAAATCAATAAAAAACCAATTAGAACTACATCTTTAGATGGTGCTATATTCCCATCATCATTACAAGTTCAATATAGTGTCAATGATAGTGAATATGTTGGAAAGAAAATAGTTGCTTGGGATGATAGTCTTACACAGGTAGGACAAGATGTTATTGTTTCATACAATGAAGATAAACCACAAAAAATATTATCTTTAAGGGAAAAGTAGTTACAAATTACAAGTAAGATAAGTAGTAATTTATATTGGAGGTAAAATGAAAAGAGACTTGCTAACCATTGTCAAGTCTTTTTTTTAATTTTTAAATTTTTTAAATTTAATAAAAAAAGGGCAGAT
>CANRCE010000073.1 GCA_947629035.1 uncultured Bacilli bacterium
CTTAATTTTTAGTATTTTTTAATCAAAAAATTCTATTTCTGTTGATAGTTTATTTATTCATGAGTCTGAATAGTTACGTATTTTTATTATTAGTAACTTATCTAATCCCCATTAACAGGGTTTAATTTTATTCTATAAATTTTATCATAAGCATCATCGTATCTAATTATCATTTCCGATTTACGATAGTTTTCTGGTATAGAATAAACTAAAATATAATTATTATAGTTCTCATAACTTAATGTTTGTTTACGATATCCTATTCCCATTTCTTTAAAAGAATCATAGTATTTTTTAGTTGGTAAATAGGTATTATCTTTTATTTTTAAAATAAATTTATTAGTATCAATTACATAATTATTATCATATTTACTTTTTACGTTCATATTGACTAATAAATAAACATTATTATTCTTAACAATAACTCTGCCATCATCACTAGTTGTTCTAATATAACTATTTTCAATACTAAAATTCATATAATTAGTATCTATTATGTTTTTTTCTTTATATATTTTATCACTAGTACTTATTTTAATCACAATGAATATAGTTAAAATTATAAATATTACTGCAAAAATGATATTAAGAAAAGCTTTATTTTCTTTATAATAGTATTTAAGTTCTCTTAATTGTCTTCTTGATTTTTGTTCAATTATATGAGTATTAACATTAATATTTACTTCAACTTCTTCAGAATCAGAAGCTGTTGCATTTAATCCCACTAAATCTTTGTCAAAATCAAATTTCTTAATATTAAAACCTAAAGCTCTTACTAAAATAGGAAATAACGATAATACTTGTGCCCAATATGCAATTCTTACTATATCTCTTACTAACCTAACTGTCTTGGTATCTATAACTTCAACTTCTAATATTTTTAGATTAGATTTAGCATAAATAAATACAATAAGTAAAGCTAAATATCCTATCATTAAAAGAATATAGGTAAGTCTTGGCTTCTTTTTGTAACGCATAAGATAATAAACAGCAAATAAAATAATAACTGTTAAAATAATAACAAAATATAATAAGAAAGAAATATAGTCATTACTAGAAATTAGGCTTACTTTATTACTAAGATAACCATTATAAAAATCAAGTAAATTTTTTCCTTTATATGTTATATATAGCATAATAAAAAATAATACTAAATGAATTTTTTTAAAATGCTTAATTAAAAAAGCATATGGTCTTCTTAATACCATCTATCATCACCTAGTATAATGATAGCATAAAAAATTAGAAAAATAAAGTTATTTTTCTAATTTGCCCTAAATACTAATAATTGCTCTGGTAAAACATAAATTTTACTATTTTGACTAAGAATATTATTCAAACTTGTATTAAGATTATTAGCAATATCTAAAATTGTATCATTATCTTTAGTTACATAATATTTTACATTCTTTTTAGGTATCATTATTACCTGATTAGGATATATATAATCATCTAAATCTAAACCATTTATTTGAGCTAAAATTTTATAATCGATATCATATTCTTGTGCTAGTTTATATAAATTGTCTCCTTTTTTTATCGTATAATAATCAAAATATGGACTTATCATTTTAGGCACTATTAGAGAATTTCCTACCATTAAAGGCATATCAATACTTATACCATTTAATTGAGAAATAACTTGAGCAGATGTATTATATTTTTGGGCAATAGTATTTATTGTATCATTAGGTAATATTTCGTATATTTCATACATTATTATCACTCCCATTAATAATATATGAATTAATAAAATATTTGCTCTAAATTCTATAAAATTTAAAAAGAAAGATTTTTATTTTAATCTTCCTTTTCTTGTTCTTCTTGATTTTCTTCTTTTCTTTTTCTAAGTATTAATTTTGTTATATTTTCATCAATTTCTGTTAATGCACTTGGAGAAATATTTGTTAAAATTACAACTTCTTTTACAGTATCAATTATTACTCTTCCCCAAATAAGTCCTCTTTTTACTGTTAAATCATTAAACATATCTAAAGTTATTGATTTGAAAAAATATCCAAATACTAATCTTTTAGTAGCTAGCATAATTCTTCGATCTGTTACTACCACTATATTAGTATTAACAAAATCTAGTGAACCACTATTTTTTTGTCCTAAAAAAACATATTCTATTTTTTCGTCACTAAAAAGATGTCTTTCAGCAACTTTAGCATGGGCTTTAATTCGCCAAGCTACAGTCATTGGATATCTTCTTTTAAATTGTTTAGCTAAGTCGTAAATATTACTCATATTTTATCTCCCTTACATTAATCGTATTTTACATTTTCTTTGATAAATTTAACAAATTCTTCATAAGTTTCTTCGCCACCAATACTATCAACAACAGTTGAACCTTTCATTAATAGTGTTGTTGGTGTTCCCCATTTTTTAGTTTTTAAATAACGATTAGAATCTTTTAAAGCATAATAATCATTTTCCTCTAAATTAGTTATATTAAGTTTTAATATAGGAATTTGATATTCCCCTGCTACTTGTTCAACAATTGGTTCAAAATTTTGACAATGGGTACATCCAGTTTGGACAACAACTACCAAGAAAGCATCATCATTTTCAATATGTTTTTCATATTCATCATATGTTATTTCATTAAATCCAACATCTCCTGCTAAAACAAGTGGTAATTCAATATCATTATTATTTTTATTATTTCCTATTAATAAAGCAATTAATATTATTAAAATTACTCCTGCTATTAAAGCTATATCTGTTTTCTTCATCTTACTTCCTCCTTAAACATCATTGTACTATTTTTTTAATGTAAAATCAAGTATTTCTTTATAAATTTCAAATTCTTTGTTAATAAATTTTTCACAAATTCTATAAAAAACTATTGATTATTTTTTTATTTTATTATATAATCTTAATTGTGATGTCCTCATAGCTCAGCTGGATAGAGCATACGCCTTCTAAGCGTACGGTCGAAGGTTCGAATCCTTCTGGGGACGCCACTTTTTTATTAAGAATTATCTATATAAAAATCCATTATCTTGTTAATGGATTTCAGACTGTTGACAAATGAAAAATTTGAAAAACAGTCTTTTATTATTTTTTAAAATGTAGTATAATGAATATGCG
>CANRCE010000074.1 GCA_947629035.1 uncultured Bacilli bacterium
CAATTTTAATAGTATTTTTTGTCGAAATAACTCCACAATATAAATAGAAGTGGAGGCTTTTATTTTGAAATCAACTGGAGTAGTAAGAAGAATAGATGATTTAGGACGAATTGTTATTCCAAAAGAAATAAGACGTAATTTAAAAATTAGAGACGGAGAAAATATGGAAATTTTTATTGATTTAGATTCCATTATTTTAAAAAAATATTCTAAATTAGAAGATGCGTTAACTCTATCTGATAAATTTGCCAAAATTGTTTATGAAGTAACAGGATATAATATTTTAATTACTGATCGTGAAAAAATTATAACTAGTTATGGAATTGAATTTGAAAATTTAAAAAATCAAGTACTAAGTGAAGAATTGATTAATGTAATAGATACCAGAACAAATATTAAAAAAGACGAGAAAACAATTATTAGTATAACAAATGAGATAAAAAAAGAGGGGTATTTTTACGGATTGCCTATAATTAGTACAGCTGATAGTATTGGTTTAATTTTATTTTTGGCAGAAGAACCATTAAGTGAAAGTGTAAAAGTAATTGGGCAGTTATTAAGTTTATTAATTTGTGAACAAGTGGATATTAGCTAATTTTTCTGTTAAAATTAAATTGGTGATTAGAAATGTTAACAGATACTCATTGTCATATTTTTAAAGAAGATTATCCTGATATAGATATTATTATCTCTAATGCCGAAAAAGCAGGAGTAACAAGATTTATTAATAATACAACAGATATTGAAAGTATGAAAGAAGGTTTAAGGTTAATTGAAGATTATCCTGATATGTACCTTGCTTTAGGTATCCACCCTGAATTTGCTGATAGTTATACAAAAGAAGATATAAATTTTTTAAAAGATAATCTTATCAATAATAAAGTAATAGCCATTGGTGAAATAGGGCTTGATTATCATTACACTAAAGAAAACAAAGATAAACAAATTACCCTTTTAGAAACACAATTGCAAATAGCTCAAGATTATAATTTGCCAGTAATTATTCACAATCGAGAAGCTACTAATGATTTATTAAATACTTTAAAAAAATATAAAGTAAAAGGGGTAATTCATTGTTTTAATGGTAGTTTAGAAACAGCTAAAGAGTATCTTAAAATGGGTTTTAAATTAGGAGTTAATGGTGTTGTAACTTTTAAAAATTGTAAGCTAAAAGAAGTTTTAAAAGAATTATCTTTAGAGGATATAGTTTTAGAAACCGATTGTCCTTACCTTACTCCAGAACCTTTTAGAGGCCAAATAAATGAACCTAAATATATTAAAGAAATCGCTTTATTTATTGCAAAATTATATAATACTTCTCTAAGTCAAGTAGAAATTATTACCAATCAGAATATTAGACGGATTTTTGACATTTAATATAGTATATGGTAAAATTTTATTGTAACAGGGAGGTTGTTATATGCAATGTTGCCTCTTAAAGAAAATTAATCGTATTTTAAAATCATGTATGATTGTTTTTGTAATTATGATTTTAGAAACAAAGACTAGTAATATTGTATTAGATGCTCATAATAGTAATTTAAATAAGCAAGTAGATTTAAAACAAGTAGCTATTTTAGATATGAGCGAATTAGAAAAGTTAAAAAGTGAACAAGCTCAAGTAAGTGGAGAAGTGGTTCCAGAAGTGTTAAATGAAGAACAAGTAAAAGAGGAAACTCCAGCACCAGAAGAAGAGAATCCAGTTAATGTTGATACCGAGCCGATTACAAGTTTAAGTGGGAGATTAACTGGGTATGTCTATAATTGTCCAAAATGTGGTGGAACACTAGCTTGTGATAATAGTATAGATTTAACAAATGGAACTATAAGCTATAATGATGCAACTTACGGTAATGTCCGTATTGTAGCTTCATCTAAAAATTTGCCTTGTGGCTCAATTGTTTCAATTAATGCTTCAAAAGTTTCTGACATCCCAATTGTAGCAATTGTCTTAGATAGAGGAGTTACAGGAAACAAATTAGATTTATTAATGCCAAGTGAAGAAGAGGCCAGAAGTCAAATAGGTAATACCCCTATAACTTATGATGTTTTAAGAAATGGTTATTAAAATCCCTAGTGGATTTTTTCTTTACATAAAATTCAATATTTTATTTATTATATTTGACAGGTTAATTTTAAATAAGCTAAAATTGATATAGTAATGTGGTGTTAATATGAGTAAGAAAAAACAAAATAATATTAAAAACAATAACGAGCATGATCTTCTTATTTTACGAAGAAAAAACATTTTTTTGTTAATTTTATGTTGTTTGCCCTTTATAATATTAATAGTTTATTCTATATATAATCCAGTTAATTTATGTATTTTCGATTGTCCAGCTTCTTCTGATAATGATTTCTTTCTTACGGTACTTACATATGCTTTTTTAAGTTCTCCTTTACTTATTGTTTCTTTTATTGGAATAATTGTAAGCATAATAAACTTAAGAAACATAAAAAAGGCTTTTATCAAGATTTCAAAAAAACAACCGTGGTAATATAAACGTAACGTAATGATAATGCTAAAAAAATGTAGTAAAAGGATTAAATAAAAATGTCGAAAAACCTACAAAAATATTTTAGTAATTTTAGAAAATAATAAATACAACTATATCATTTTGCTTCTTTAGAAGAAATAAATAAAATAAATCATTTAGAAATAACACTTAAATCTAAAACAATTATAAGAGTTTTAATGAAATACAGACCTTTAAAAAATCCTATTGAAGTTGAATAATAAACTTTAACTTCTAAAAAAAGAAAAAGATTTACTATTGTTGAATCGGGAGGAACACAAATAAATGATTAAAATTCCTAGTGGATTTTTTCTTTACATAAAATTCAATATTGTATATTTGGCAGTTTAATTTTAATAATCTACTATTGATAATAATTGCAATAAATTTAAACTATAAGCTAAATTACATTATCCTCTTTTTAATATTTTAATAATTTTTTGTTCTAAAAAAGGTCTAGCTAGATGCTCTTTAAAAGATAAAATACTGCTTTTATATCTCTGATAAGCTTTTTCATAATTTCCCATTTCAATTTGCTCAACACAATATAAAATAATATTATCAT
>CANRCE010000075.1 GCA_947629035.1 uncultured Bacilli bacterium
TATTCTTTGTGTTCACTAATACAATAATACAAATCTGCATCAGGTTGTTTTCCCCATTTTACTAGATATTCTATTGCCTCATCAATAATCTTGTCTTTTTCTTTTAATTGGCATTGTAATTTTTGAGCTTCTTCATATAAATCAAATACATTAAATTCAATTTCAGAATCATAAGGTTCTGGTGGAAAATAAAATTCGTCTTCTTTTATATCTAATAAAGTTATTAAATAAACTAATTTTATATCACCTGTACAATTAATTAATTCACAAAATTTTCTTTCTTTAATCATCTAACCACCCTAAATTTTTGCATTTATTATATATTGCTTGTAATTCTTCCATTAAAATTGGACACCTACAATCATTCAAAAGATTATATTTATATAAATTTTTTCTAATTAAATCAAAATCAATTTTTGTACAATCTTTGTAAAAATATAAATGCCCTTTAATTTCATTGGTACTATCTATTTCATATCCTAAATCTTCCAATGTAATATCTTTATTCATTATTTATCACTCCATTTCTTCACTCATCTTTACCACTTTCCATTCTTTTTCTATTTTTGTAAGTTCTATTACCCTCACACCAACTGCATCCCTTGTGGTTTCTACATGATGGACTTATTTTTTTATTTTTTCTGTATGGTTTCCTTTTTTCCTTTCCATGTTCTATTGCTTTATCTAGGCTCACTTTTACCACCTTTTAAATATTTTTTCGCCATTTTTATATATTTTTTACTTGGAACACAATAAGGTTCAATATCTAGTTTTTCCCCTATATTACTGAAATATTTTTGCATATTATATTCCATTTCATCATCACTTATATACATTTTTGGGAATTTACCTTTTAATATTTTCTTATCTATAAAATTGATTATTATATTTAATAATCTTTTCATTCTTTACCACCTTTATTAACAAAATCCCATTTATATCCATAAGCGGTATAAAAACCTTTTCTTTTATTACAACAACCACTAATAGGACAGCAATAATAACCTAATTCTCTTTTTATTTGAATAAGACTATCCCATATTCGTATTAAATTACCTTGTAAATCATATTGTGCTACTTGTTTATGGTTAGGAGATTTATCATTAAATTTACCTTTATTAACTGGTTTCCTTAATCCTAATTTAAAGGCTTCTTTATTGTTGTGAGAATAAGTACACCACTCTAAATTATCAACATAGTTATTATCTTTATTGCCATCTATATGATTAACACAAGGATAATTATTTGGATTTGAAATAAAAGTTTTTGCTACTAATCTATGTATTTTAAATGTCTTTTGTTTACTATCTTTTAATAAAGCAACTTGTCTATATCCTTGATGGTTTTTAGAATATTTTAAAATTCTATCTTTTAAACAAACATTGCAATTATTTCTTGTTAAACTTTTAACATTTCCATAATTAGAAACTTGATATAAGCCTTCATATTCAGGTATATCTTTCCATATTTCTTCTGTCATTTTATTTTTTCCTTTCCATCGCTTCTTTATAAGACATTGTATTTAATGTTGGCTTATCAGTAAGTAAAGTTTTCAATTCTTCTTTTTTAGTTTCAACTGTTTCATTACATACAGCTTCGATTAAATAATCAAAAGATACAAAATTATCATATAAAAAGTCATCAACAACAGTACTAAATATATTCCATTTATTTTCTTTGTTTTTAACATAAAATCTAGGCATTTTATTTTTTCCTTTCTATAATTTTTAATATTAAATAAACTAAACCAATCAATAAGTATAATGGTATGCAAAATAAATCTAAAAGCATTCCTGATAAGCTAAAAATAATTATAAATGGCAATCCCGCAATTCCCAATGCTCGTTCAAATGTATCTCCATTTAAAATCATGTCTTGAATAAATAATTCCCAAACAATTTCTTTAAACATATACCAAGTAGCCATTTTATTTTTCCTCCAACTTTTCTATTAATTTTTTAATTAAAATTAAATCTTCTAGGACAAACCCACCATCAAAATGAATGTATTTTTCTCTATAATGAATGTGAATGAACTTTATGCAATATCCATCTTCGTCTATCGATTTAGATAAATGAAATACATGACTATTAGGTAAGTAATCATAGCTATATCCTAATTCCTTGAACTCATTTATAATATCTTCAAATTTTTTAATCATTTTTACCATCTAACTTTTCTTTTAAGTATTTTTGATTTTTAATAAGTTGATTAATTTTATATTCATAAGTCGATATATTAAATGCCATTCCATCTCCAGGATAATATTCTTCTATATCTGTCCACTCATCATTTTCTTCTGGTAGAATTTCAACTGTATCTTTAAGATTACCAACTGCTATATATTTAACTAAACTATCATCACTTGTTACATCAGCATCTTCATAATATTCATAATCTTCGCCATCAAACTCTAAATAATTACCTTGATAGCATATCTTTTTAGGTGCTTTACCATCTTTAATAAGCCCCATTAATTCATAAATTGTTATTTCTTTATTTTTCATAAGTTAACACCATTAATTCAGTTTCCAATTTTCTTATTTGTTTATTTTTTGTTTTAACCATGTTATTGTATTTAATAACCATTAGATCGTATTCTTGTTTATAATAGTTTTTTTGTTCATTTAAAATTTTGTTTTCTTCAGCAATTTTGTCATAATTTGCTATTTTTTCTGCATCAGTCATATTTACTATTTCATAGTTCATTTTTTCCTCCTATATCCATATTATTTTTTGTTTAATAGTCGCTATGTTGTAGCAAATTCAGCAACAAGCTTTATTAAATCCGTGTTCGCATCCTAAAAATTTTATTCTATCTTTGAAAATTAATATTGATAACTTATCCTCATATTTTTCCCATAAATTAGCCCTAGTTTTAGTTTCTAAAGTTGATAAAGGTAACAACAAGCAAAATGATTTAATTAATCCCTTATCCACCAATTCAAACGTTCTTTTAATAATTTCATTTTGTTGACTAAATGGCGGGTTACTTATTAAAAGTTCACAGTCTTTAGGTGGTAATGT
>CANRCE010000076.1 GCA_947629035.1 uncultured Bacilli bacterium
TTTTTCAATATGTTGATATTTTCTAAAACTCATTTAATATCACCTACCTTTTTCATTAAATCGCTTAACTCTTTTTTAGATTCTTTTGTTATCGGTTGCTCTACCATATTCATTAATGTTCCCATTGGCAATTCTAACGCCTTTTCCCATAGGCATAACTGCTTTGGTCTTAAAATATGTTTATCATCTACTTGTCTTAAGAAATTGCTAATGTTTTGTTTTGTTGTAATACTATCTATACCTACTAGTTTTTTTACTAGATTTATTTCATCAGCAAATTTTTGCAATGTCCATTTTTTCTTTTTGAGCAGTATTTGAATATAATCAGTTACATTTAACATTTCTACACCCAATCTGCATTGCAACCAATATAATTTAAAATTTGTACAATAAAATCATATCCAAAGTTAGTAAAAGAATATATTGTTTCTTCTTCGCCATTTTTTTCAATAACAACAAACACATCATCATTATCAACATAAATTTTATATTTATTTGGATTGTTTTTACATTTATCAATCCACTCTTTATCCTTTGTACTGAAATTCATATTTATCACCTGCCATTCTCTTTCTATTTTTATAAGTACGATTTTCTCTACACCATTCACAAGAACCATGATTCCGACAAGTTCTATCAACTGCTTTTGCTTTGCGATATGGTTGGCGTTTTTCTTTGCCATGTTCTATTGCTTTATCTAGGCTCATCATTAACCTCTATATTAAAATATTTTTTGAATCTATCTAGTATCTCATCTTCTTCTATAAAAAATGGGTCTCTATCAAAACTGCCTAAAACATTAATCATCAATTGTCCAAATCTCCAATCTGGACATTTTTCTTTCCATATTTCTGCTAAATTAAGCATAAATGGTACAATTCTATCTTTACTTCTCATTTCTTTCACCTCTGCTTCTTATATAATCAATACACTCTTGTTCAGTATCAAATTGTTTTTCTATATTACCACTTACAAGATATATCTTATCATCATCTGTTCTCTGCCAAACTCCAGCCCAGTCTACAGGGCGAACATACCATTTTCTTGAATAATACAGTTGTCCATAAATATATTGATTAATCATACACTCATTAGTAGGCGGTTTATATTTTGAATAATCAATCATTCTTCCACGTCCTTTAATATTTTTATCGTTCTTGCCTTACCATTTTTGGTACTTATATATCCTTTTTCTTCTAGTTGCATTAATTTATTGAATACAGTAGATTTTGATTTATTGCCTATTAGGTTACATATTTCTTGTAGTGTTGGTGGATAACCATTCTCGCTAATAAAATAATCTATTGCTTCAAGAACTATCTTTTGTTTAATTGTGAGATTACTCATACTCGTCATTTACTCCACTTTTTTTTCCTTTTCCAATTTTTATAATCTAAATTATTATAAGTTTCGTATAATTCATCGGTTATAATCAAACCATCTTGAAAAATATTTATAACAACTTCAACAACACTTAAATTGTCATAATTATTTCGACTCCAATAATGTCTTATGGCTGTTTTGGGGCTTTTGAAAAGTCTCGCTTTAGATATATCCTTATTGAATCTACCACAATGACCTATGTAATATTCACCATCTGCATTTTTTATAACATATAATTTCATCATTCCACCTCATTTAATACCCACATAAGGCTTTCTAACTCATTTCTTTGATTTATTTTTGGATTTTTCTTTAGATATTCAATTCTTTCTTGGATTTCTTCTTTAGAACGCATTGATTTATTGCCTTGATAATAGTCATATAGCATTTTATATTGTGAATAACAACTATATAGTGGTTTTAGATTGTCTTGAATTTTATCATTCATTTTTTATCGCCTTTGCTTTATTTTCAAAATATTTTAACCAACATTTTTTATAATCATCTTTGCAAATTTCACAATCACATATTTTTTTTACTTTATCGCACTCATCTTGTTCCTCGTCACAAAAACATTCATATGGACAATAAAAATCAAAAGATGCAAAATTTAACATTTCATCAATAATTTTGTCTTTTTTTTCTAACTTTTCTTGTAATCTTTTATTTTTCTTTTCTAATTTTGCTATTTTATCTTTATTTTCTTGAATAGAATTGCCTATTGCATAGCCTAGTGAATATTTATCTTCTTTATTCATTATTTATCAATCCTTTAAATATCTAAATTTAGCCATTCGCAAATGTCTTGTAAGTCTGTTTTTTGTCTAGCAATCATTAAAGTTTGTTTATCGTTCAATTTGTATTTATCTCTAAAAGGAATACATAAATCGCATATTGCTTTTTTTGTCATACAATTCGATTCAATCAATTTTTCCCATTCCTTTTGTAATTTTCCAATATCTTCCATAATAGTTATTTGCTTTTCCATAAAATCACTCCTTTTCTAATTTTTCAAATATTAATTGTTTATGTAATACTTTCCAACAAAACCAACTTGTATTAAACCAATTTCCGCTTTTTCTTTTATTATAATTTTCAATCATATTTTCCATAAATTGAACTCTACCATCAAAAACCATAACTTCAACACCATTTTTTCTAAACATTTCACCTCTAGTTTTACCTTCTAAAGTTGTAATAGGTAATAATAAACAAAATGGTTTATTCCATTCATAACACTTCTTTAAAAATTCGTCTTTAAGTGAATATGGGGGATTAGTTATAATCATATCAAAATGTTCTTTGGGTATATATTCAAAAAAGTTTTCTTCTATATCAGTAGAAATAACTTTACAACCGTGTTCTTTTAATAATCTTGTTATTTCACTTTTACCATAATCAGTACATTCCCACACAGTAATACCTTTAGGAATATATTTTAATAAAGGTTTTATAGCATAAGCAGGAGTATGCAAATTATCAAATTTGGGTTTTTGTATATAATCAATCATTGCTTTTTTCATTGTTGCCTTCTTTCAATTCTTGTAATCTTTCTAAACATCTTTTAAATGTTATAATTTCAATTAAAGATAATTTTGGTGAATT
>CANRCE010000077.1 GCA_947629035.1 uncultured Bacilli bacterium
ATCCAACTACGAGTACGGCTGTTATACCACGTATGTTTGGTGATATTTGCTGTACATTCTCCCGTATTTCCAGCATTATCTATTACTTTAAAACTGTTTTCTCCTTCGGTTTTTGTTACTACTTCACTTTGACTATTTTTATTTTCATTGCAACTTTTTATTCCTGATGGTCCTTCTTCCGTACAAGTTATTTTTAATGGTACACCATTTTCAAACCATAATTCATTAGACTTTGTTACACCATCTTTTTCAATTAATGCAACATCACATGTTGGCGCTTGTTTATCTATCTTGGTTTTAAAACATTTTATTTCACTTTTGCTTTTACTTACTCCTGTACTTATGGTTCTAAAACATATATTTTCTTCTCCTTCACTTGTATCTAAAACACTACTTGCTTCATTGTTTGGCTCACAACTCGTGCTACTTGTTCGACAATAATATTCTTGATATTCTCCTATTGCTCCACTTGTCTTTCCTTCCACCGTTACATCTTTATTGGTCCACTTATTACTTGCTATTTCTCCTTCACTTGTTTTTCCTTCTAATGTTAATTCGGGTTCTTTATATTTCGTTACAAACTCCGCTTCTTTTTCTTCACTATAGTTCCCTCGACTATTTAATACTTTGACTTTCACTGGATATTCCGTATCTGGTTCTAATCCTTCAAATGTTTTACTTGCACTTGTACTTTCTTTCCATTCACTCCAGCCTTCTCCTTCATCTATACTATAATAATATTTTACTATTTTTCCTTCACTTGTTTCCGCATTTACTTTTACTTCTATTTCTTTATACCCTGTTTCGCCTTCTATATCATTAATTACTGCTCCTATGTTGGCTATTCGGTATGGATCTTCATACGTTCCTTCTCCTCCTGTTAATATCACTGTATCTTTTAAATACATACTTCCTCTTACTAAGGAACTTATTGTTTTGCTATTTTCTAAGATATTTCCCACATTATTTACTGCATAACTATTAATGCTTCCTGTTCTTGGACTTATTAACCATTCCACTTTTCCTTCATACATCCAGTTATATTCTTTTCCTACTCCATAGTTACTTCTTTTTTCATTCCAATATCTTGGGCTGGCACTGTACATATAATCACTTACATACATTAACCCACTTGTGCCTATTTTTCTAATTCCTTTCATTTCCGCTTGATAAATTTCTAACGCATCTCCATCTTTATTAAACCCTTGCGTATTCCAGGCTTTTTCTTCTATCATGTTTTGCCATTTGCTCTCATAACTATTTATATTTATTATGTTTGTTTGCCCAAAGATCCTTTGACTTCCTTGACTTTTTATTATCTTTAAATTATTTCCAAATACTCCGATTATTCGATACATATTATTTGTTGGACATTTACTTTCATCACTTCCAAAACATATCCAATTATTTACTATTATTCCTCCATATCGATAACTATTATCTCTTGCTTCTTTTTCTCCATTCCCTGAATCTTCACCATTCCCATCATGATGAAATATTCCACTTCTATTTTCTTCTTCATCTTCGACATTTTCTATATCATAGTTATCTTCGATACATTGACTTATATTTTGCTCTTTACATATCTTCCCTATTGTTAATTTATCATTTTCGATCCTTTTATTTATGTCTAACTTTAAACTTACATAAAATGTTCCACAGTTTTCTTCATCACTACTACATTTCTTTAAGCCTTCGTTTGTTGATTTTTCTTTATATTCCGTCACCAAATAATAATTCGTTAATTTATTTTCTTCCCCTTCTTCGATTTCCATTGTCTTTATATAATCCGTTAGGCCGTCACTTAATCCTTTATATGATTCCTGACATTCTTTTTTATTTGGATCTATACATTTTATTATTACTTCATCACTTACTATTAACATTCTACTTACATTTAATTGTTCTTCTATATTTACTAATTCTTCCGCTTCTTTCGCTTTTACTTGTTCTTCCGTGAACAAACTTTCTACATTTTCTTTCGTGATTTCCATTATATATTTTTCTTCAAAATTTGTATCTTTTATCTTATGGATATTGGATTTATTGATTAAAAAATCGGCCAAGTAATAATTGCGATATAAATACCCTATATCATCATAATAGATTTTTTCTTTTTCTTCCGTGATCGCATTCCGATAGCTTGAATATAATATTAACAATGCTGCCGCCAAGAACACTATCGTTATTATTGTTTCTACAAACACAAATCCTTTTTTATTCATCTTTATCATCCTACTTTACAATTAAATCAAAATCAATAAATTTGATATGATATTTCAATTTTTTAATTTTATTTTTCATTTTATTTTCTAATTTTATTAATTCTTTAATATTTAAATTATTACTTACCGCCATCTCAATGGTTATTTGATAATATGGTCCATTTTTTATTAATGAAGAATCACTATAGGCTAATTCATTATTTTCATTAATTATTTTTTCAATTTGTTTTTTAATATTGGCATCATTTTCATCTTCACCCATCAAGGCAAAAATATTATCAACAATTATTTTTAATCCTTCCCAAAGAATTAAAAGGGAAATTAATAACGATCCTATTAAATCAATGAGAGGAAATATTTGACCTATTAAAATAATAAATAATATAACCATGGAAGATATTACATCAATAAATGATTCTTGACTGGAGGCGATTAAAATTTGACTGCGATTTTTTTTACCAACCTGATATAAATAATTACTACTTAAAGTTTTTAGAAAAATAACAAAGATAATTATATAAATAATTTGCAAATTGGGAACACTATATTTTAAATGAAAAGAATTAAAACAAGTAAAAATACCAAAAGCAAAAATTAAAAAACCAATTATCATTTCGGCGATATATTCCACTCTTCCATAACCAAAGGGAAATTTTTTATTTGCTCTTCTTTTCGTTATTTTCGCACTAATTAAGGCTATAAAATCTGTAATGCAATCACAAACAGTATAATAAGCATCCGTAATTAAAGAATATG
>CANRCE010000078.1 GCA_947629035.1 uncultured Bacilli bacterium
AAACTAATTGCTATAAAATAAAAAAGCTGTTAGAAAATCTAACAGCGTCCACCTTTATATTTTATTCCTTAATAAATACGTTATTTCCAGTGTTTTTGAAACCTTTTGATGTTAAATATGAAAAATCAGTTATATCCGTATTTCCTTCTAAACTTATCCATTTTAAATTTGGCAAGTTTGAAATTACTTCAGTTACAATTTTATTTTGTCCATCTATACTTGATGTATAGTTATTTCCTAAACTTGTATTATATGACAAATCTAGATATTCCAATTTTTCAGCTTTTTCAATACCATCTAAACTCTTAATATTGTTATGAGTTAAATATAATTTTGTTATAACTTTATTTTTTTCGAAAAAGTCTCCAAAACTTGTTAAACCATTATACCAAGAATGTATATCTGTTGTAATTGTAAATTTATCAAGCTCTGAAAGAGAGTTGTATTTTACATTACTTAAATAAAGCTGATTAATTTTATTAGTCAAATTTTCGCTATTTATACAATCCAATGAAATCCCAAGTAATCCCTTATCATGAAAATCACCATAATTTCCGTCTAAATAATGGTTATAATTTCTCAATTGTAGTTTTTCTATTGTAACATTTTTCCAACTACTATCCATAGATTGACCAACAAAATCTAGTTCATCAACAACAACATTACCTAAAGAAGAGCTTTTTAACTTAAAAGAAAAATCCCTATTTACATTATTTCTAATTTTCAAACTAAAATGAGAAGAAGAGCATTCAAAATTTCCACCGCAATTTTCTAAATCGATATAATTGCATGTTGATGGTAAATACACATTTTTACATCTCCAAGCTTCAGTCAAACGAATCTTTTCAACTAAAGAATTTTGAATATCCAAAGAGTTCCCACTAATATTGGCATCACCATAAAAAAGGTTCACTTCCTTCAAACCTAAAGCATTGATAACCAGAGCAGCATCTTCCGGTGTCGTTGTACAAATCCCAGCTACTCCATAATTATCATCATAAAATCCTTCTAATCCAGATGCCCCGTCCAGTCGAACTAGCAACACTATCAAAAAAAGATTTTAGTTTTGTTTTATAATCTTCAGAAGAGCTTGAATTATAAAAATTAATTATCTCTTCTCCATTATTAAATCTAAATAAACCTATTTTTTTATCAACAATTGGTGATAAATCACAAATATGAGTATTTATTATAGATAAAGCAACTATTGACTTATCACTTATACAATCTAATGAATTTAAATTGGTATTATCAAAATTAACTCTGTTTAAATTAGTTAAAGTAGATACCACATCATTTATATCTTCATTTGAAAAGCTTTTACAATTTCTTATAACTAAAGTCATAATTGTTTTTGAATTTTTAATTTGTTTAAATTGCTCAGGCGTTGCATCAGTAGGAACAATAGTAACTTTTGTCGGAAAGGCTAAAACGTACTTATCATCAATAAGAAGATTAATTGAAGACAATGCTATTCTTTCATTATCCCCCAACAAAGAAAAATCCAAAGTATTCATATTAGTCGCCCAACAATCTACAATTGAATGACCTAAAATACCAGATAAATTTCTTAAATCGTTTCCATCAATATAAAGACGTGTTATAGATAATTTATCTTTTAAACTAAAATCAGTTAAACTATTTTCCCCTAAATCAATTTTATAGTAGTTGCATACTTCTAGTTCTGGAACAGTTGTAAGATTATTAAAACAAAGTAAAAGATTTGAAAGATTAGTAAATTCTTTAAAACATATATCACCTATAATGTTGTAACTTAAATCCAAAGTTCGAATTTTATTTTTAGTATTAGTTGTTAATAAATCAAAAATAGGTGAACCATCTTCTCTTTCATTCGAAAAAGTAGATTTACTTTCCTTGTTAATTCTCTTACCACTACCAGTGTACTCCACCTCAGTCCCACAAATTTTAAGCGTACCAAGCTTCATATAATCCGTTTTGCTCATTTCTGTAAATAATTTTTCAACTTCCTCATTTGTTGGATTTATAAAATATAGTTCTGTTAAAGTTACTAAGCCTTTTACCCCACTATAATCTATTTTTAATTTTCCATTTCTGTTGTCAAAATATAAATATGTCAATTTATAAGCTCTTTGTATTCCATTCAAACTTCCTTCATAATCTTTTATCGTTAATCTTGTTATATTTGGCAAATCATTTATAAAACTCAAATCTTTTATATTTGATTCTTCTGTTATTGTTAATTCATCTACCGCCCTTAAGTCTTGCATATTCCAGTCTTGCTTTTCTTTTCCTGATGATACTGACAATGTATTTGCCAAATCTGTAGTTGAATCATACAAAGTCTTTGTCCCATCAAACCTATCTATCTCGCTACTTGAAGCATAATATGTTCCTTTATAACTATTTAATCCATCTGAGCAATAAAAGACCTTCAAATCGCCGTGTTACGCCATATACATCTTTTAAATTATCATAAGCATAATCGCTATTTTCCTTTCCATCAAGTCCTTTTGCATCTCCTCCTACTAATGCTTCTCTTATTTCTATTGGCAAATTCTTTTTTCTTATTAATCTTATTTTTATCAAATCACTTTTTGTATTTCCTTCTTCGTCTTTATAAGTATAATCTTTTAAAACATAATAATTCGATCCTGCTCTGTAAAACCAGTCTGAATATATGTCTATCATATTTTCAGCTGGTGATTTATTATTTCCTTCACTATTCATACTGTCATAATGTTCAACATACTTTTCTTGGAGAAACTCTTCTAACACCGCCATTCCTTGCTTCTGCTTAGCACTCATTGCATTCGTAATCACTCCATTATCCCCAACAATAGCGTTCAAAGACACTCCAGCCAATATAAGCAGTATAATTATCGTCGTTTTATTATTTTATGATAAAAAATAAGTGAACCAAAATCGTTAGACAAAAAAGTTTAACAATTTTGGTTCACTTAAA
>CANRCE010000079.1 GCA_947629035.1 uncultured Bacilli bacterium
AAAGTAATATTGAAATATTACTTTTTTTATTTTATATTTTAATTAGAAAATACGGAGGGTTATATGGAAAAAGAAAAAATAATTGAATATAAAAAATTTTTATTAAGTTTGTCAGAAAGTGAAAAAAGAGAACATGATTTATATTTAAGAGATTTAAGTTTAGGCATTAAAATGGGGCCACCAATAGGATTACCTTCATTGGATAAACCTTGGCTTAAGTGGTATGAAAAATCACATATTGATTTGCCGGTTCCAGAAATGAGTGCTTTTGAATATTTTAAAACGGTTACAAAGGAATTTCCAAATGATGCTATTTTATTAAACTATTATGGTAAAACATATAAAAAAAGTGACATAATTAAAGAAGTCGAAAATAATATCAAAAGATTTAGAAATATGGGTTTAAAACGCGGTGATGTAGTGTCATTTGTGATGTTAGATGTGCCTGAAGTAGTATTTTTATGGTATGCATTAACATCAATTGGGGTAACTGCAAATATGATAAAATTTGATGAAAGCAGTGAAAGAATTAAATATATGACTGATCTTACTAAATCAAAATATGTTTTTGCATCATCAGTACCATTTATAATAAACAATGTAAACGGAGCATTACAAAATAGTGATAGTATCGAAAAAGTAGTAGTAATTGAGTTAACCGAATCATTGCCAATAATTTTGCAAGGAAGGATGCTATTTGATCAATTACAAACAAGTAGAGAAATTAAGAAAAAATTACAAGATAGCGTAAATGAATCTGTTAATGCAAAATTAAAAGCAATTAAACAACAACTAGATGAATTAAAAAAATCCAAAGAACAAATCAAAAAAATTATGTCGAGTGATAAACGTTATGAAACATACCATGATTGGACAATGAGAACACCAAAAAATTGTGAAATAATTTATGAAAAAAATGTTGGGGATATAACGTCCGCAATAGTTTATACAGGTGGAACAACTGGACAACCTAAGGGTGTTAAATTAACAAATAATAATTTAAATAATATGGCGCATGCAGTTCCTCAAGGCGATAGCACATTTTGTTTAGGAAAAAGTGCTTTAAATATTTTACCTCCGGCTATTGCATATTACTTTAATTCTATTCATGGTAATTTATGTTCGGGTGTTAAAGTAAATTTAATTTCGCATTTTACGGTTGAAGAATATCCCTATTTGATTAAAAAATATAGACCTAATATTTTTATGGCCGGACCAATACTTTTAGAAAACATTAGAAAAGCAGATATTATTTCTGACGCATCATTTATGGAAGCTGCTATTTCTGGTGGCGATAAATTATATGAAGAAGAAGAGATAGCTTGGAATGAAAAATATCCATTAGTTCATCAAGGATGGGGAATGAGCGAAGGAACTGCTGCATCAACATATGCCAAAACAAACTGCTATAAATTAGGAAGTGTTGGGATTCCTTTAATAAAAGTAACGGTGTCAGTTTTTGATTATCGAACAGAAAATGAATTAACCTATGGCCAAAAAGGAGAACTTTGTATATCAGGACCTACTATAATGAAAGGATATTTTGATAATGCAACTGCAACAGATAGCGTTTTGATAAAGCATAGTGATGGTACGGTATGGCTACATACTGATGATTTAGGTATAATGGATTCTGACGGTTGTGTATTTCATATGGGACGTGCTAAAAGAATGTTAACAAGAAGTGGCTCAAAAGTTTGGCTTAATGATATTGAAAATTTAGCTGCAAAATGTGAATTAATAGAAAAATGTTGTTGTGTAAAGAAAAATGATGATATTGAAAGAGAAGTTCCTGTATTACATATTGTTTTAAAAAATCCAAATGTTGATTTACAAAATTTAGTATCTTATTTAGATGAATTATTTAATAATAATTTAAATCAAAATTATGTTCCAAAATATTATGTTTTTAGAGATGAACTTCCATATAGTGAAGTAAATAAAAAATGTGATATAATAGTTTTAGAAAATGAAGATATTTTATCATCAAATGAATTTGAAATGATATCTACCAATATTATTAAATTAAAAGGAAAAGCATTGGTTAGAAAAAAATAATAAAAAGGGTGTTGCATAAATGAATAATATTAATATGACATTGTATGGACTAGTATTCATTATATTATTAGCATTTATATATTTTAAAAAAGAAAAAATTCATTTTGTTGAAAATGATGTTTATTCGTTATTAATTATTTCTTCTTTTATTGGTTGTATATTGGAAGTAATTAGTTTTTTATGTGTATCTAATGGGGCATCCGAGAGTGATATATTATACATATTATCAATAAAAATATTGTTTGCAAATTTTCTACTTTGGATATCCTTATTTACATTGTATTTCGTTATTATTACCTTAAATAAAGATAATAAAACAAGTAAAAAAATAATTTTATATTCATTACTTATTTTAATACTTTTAGCATTGGTGGTTAGTTTGTTGCCAATTACATTTGAAGAAACTACAAATGGATTATTATTACCTACAGGTGTAAGTGTAAATGCTATATACTTTTTATGTAGTATTTGTATTATTATGATAGTCTTATTAATATTTTTTAATTTTAAAAAAATGAAAAATAAAAAATATTGGCCTTTATTCATAATATTAATATCATTTTCATTTATGATTGTTATCCAAAATATTTATCCTGATATTTTACTAGTGAATCCTACCGCAGTATTAATTACATTTATAATGTATTTTACGATTGAAAATCCAGATGTTAGAATGATTGAGCAACTTAATATTGCTCGAGATCAAGCTGATAAAGCGAATCGGGCCAAAACAGAGTTTTTATCAAATATGTCACATGAAATAAGAACACCATTAAA
>CANRCE010000080.1 GCA_947629035.1 uncultured Bacilli bacterium
TTCACAATAAATATAAATGTAGGTCATAGGTTGTAAAAATTTGTTTCATTTACTTTAATAACTTTCTTACACCGACAATTCGAACTTCGTGGACTCTGGCAATCCTTGGTTCAATCGAGGTGGCAATTACAATGACGGCGGTCTAGCCGGTCAGTTCTACTTCAATAGGAACACTGGTGCTGTCAATGGCAACATTGGAGCGCGGCTTGTTCTCGCTAGACTAAATTATAAAAATATTTAATGTTTCATTATAATATGATTAATAAAAAAGATAGTTATATATCGATATTAATGTGTTTAAGGACTTTATTGTAATGTTTAATTTAGAAACTTATGACCTTTCTACCAATATAGAAAAAAATTTAACGAAGTATTGTGGTTAGTAGTAAAATGGCGAAAATCATAATATTGACTGCAGTACTTAAAAGGTACTGCTTTTTTAATTTTATAGGAGATGATGAAATGAGTAAAATATACAATGAATATTTAAAATTAAAAGAACAAAATCCCGATAAATTGTATTTATTTAAATCTGGTAAGTTTTATATTTTTGTTGGTAATGATTGTGACACGATAAATAATTATGTAGTTTTAAAGAAAACAAACTTTTCTAACGAATCTCAAAAATGTGGTTTTCCTGAAAACGTATTAAATGATTATTTACGTGTTTTTAATAATCATAAATTAAATATTGAAATTGTTAAAGAAATTTCTTCATCTGGATATAATAAATTAAATGATAAAATAATTAAATATTTAAAAAATATTGATATTAATCAAATAACTCCGGTCGAAGCATTTAAACATTTAACAAAACTAAAGGAGTTAATTAATGATGAAGAAGACTGTTGAAGACATAAAAATATACCGTGCATATTTAGAACTAATTTCATACATTGAAATGATTTCAGAGAAATTTCCTAATTATACTAAAACTGGTTTTGTGAATGTTATTAAAACTAGTTTATATAGTGGAATGGAAGATATTTTATATGCTTATAAAGCCTTTGAGAAAAAAGATAAATTGGCTCATTTAAATGATTTAGATGTTAAGTTAAAAATGTTAAAATTGTATGCTAGAATAGCATATAAGAAAAAATATATTAATATAAAAAATTATGAAGCCTGGAGTCGAAAGATAAATAATGTTTGTACCTCTTTAGGTGCGTGGATTAATGTATGTCTAAAACAATAAAAAATAAGTTTACAAGCAGTTTGACTTTTGAAAAATTACTTGAGGCTCACTTTCGTGCTTCAGCAGGAAAAAAACATAAAAAAGAAGTTATTATATTTGAAATAGATTTAGAAACTAACATAATAAAAATGATGAATGAAATAAAAGATGGTACTTATCAATTTGGTAATTATCGAGAATTTAAAGTTTATGAACCTAAAGAAAGAATTATTAGGTCTTTGCCATATCGTGATAGAGTAGTTCATCAATGGTATGTTGAAGAATTTATTAAACCATATTTTTGTAAAAGATTTATAAGTGATACTTATGCTTGTTTAGATAATAAAGGAACCCACCGAGCAGTGTTAAAAATTCAACAAATGATGAGATTAATGAAACAAAAATATGGTAAGTATTATATATTGAAATGTGATGTAAAAAAATTCTTTTATTCAATTGATAAAAGTATTTTGTTAAGTATATTAGAAAGAAAAATAAAAGATAAAAAGTTATTAGAATTTAGTAAAAAAATCTTAAATGATAATGAAAAAGTAGGTATACCTATTGGTAATTATACTAGCCAATATTATGCCAATATATATTTAAATGAATTAGACCATTATATAAAAGAGGTATTACGAGTAAAATATTATATAAGATATATGGATGATTTTATTTTATTACTTAAAGATAAAAATGAAGCCAAGAGAATGTATTCGATAATTGAAAAATTTTTAAATACTAATTTAAATTTAACACTTAATTCAAAAAGTCGCTATTTTCCTAATCATTTTGGAATTGATTTTTGTGGCTATCGTATATATGAAACTCATATTTTATTACGTAAAAGATTTAAAAAGAAGTTAAATAAAAATATAAAAGTATGGTTTAAATTAAAAAATCAAAATAAATTTTATCTTCAAAAATTTTATAAAACAATTAATTCATATCAAGGGCACGCTAGTCATTGTAATTCATATCATTATATGAATAAAATAACTGAAATAATAAAGGATTTATATATAAAGAAATAAATACATTGTATAAATAATGTATATGATATGTATTGATATTTAATGATGTAGATGTTATGATATGTTTAGAAAGTAAGATGATAAAAATGGCTAATTTAACTAGCGTCATTACTGTTAAAGTTCCCAAGGATGTTAAAGAAGAAGCAAATAAAATTTTTAATAATCTTGGACTTAATATGAGTACAGCGATTAATATGTTTTTAAAAAGAACTATTTCTGAACGAGGAATACCATTTGAATTAAAAGAAATTAACAATAAACCAAGTAAAGATTTAATGGAAGCATTGCATGAGGGCGAAGATATCTTAAATGGAAAAATTAAGCAAAAGTGTTATCATAATGTAGACGAAATGTTTAATGATATATTAAATGATAAAATATAAAAATAGTTAAGAATGTTATACTTTTTGCATTAATAGCCATACAGAGTTATTTAATAAATAAAGTTGGTTAATTTTGGAGAGGATATCCGAAAAGGAAATCCGAATTTAATAGTAAGTAAGCAATAAAGATAAACTTTATT